>CAZPLW010000074.1:0-17440 GCA_964587315.1 uncultured Lysobacter sp. | reverse complement strand
ACTCGATCGGTCCGTACCTCGCGAAGCTCCCCTACGACCCGGAGAAGGACTTCACGCCGATCGTGTGGGTGGGCAACGCCACCAACATCCTCGTCGTGAACGCGCAGCTGCCGGCGAACAACGTGCAGGAACTCATCGCGCTGGCGAAGAAGGACCCGGGCAAGCTCAACTACGCGACCAGCGGGATCGGCACGGTCGTGCACCTCACGAGCGAGCTCTTCGCCTCGACCGCGGGCATCAAGCTCACGCACGTCCCGTACAAGGGCGTGCAGCAGTCGATCCCCGACCTCATCTCGGGGCAGGTGACGATCCTTTTCGACAACATCATGACCGCGCAGCCGCACATCAAGGCGGGCAAGGTGAAGGCCCTGGGCATCTCCTCGCCCAGGCGCTCGCCGCTGGTGCCGGACGTGCCCACGGTGGCCGAGTCGGGGTTGCCGGGATTCGAAAGCGTCACCTGGTTCGGACTGCTGGGCCCGGCCGGCACGCCGAAGGCCGCGGTCGACCGCGTGAACGCCGAGCTCAACAAGGCGCTGCAGTCGCCGGAGGTCCTGGCGCGATTCGCGCAGCTGGGCTTCGATCCCGCCGGCGGCACGTCGGCCGAGTTCGCCGCGACCATCCAGCGCGACGCGCGCAAGTGGTCGAAGGTGATCCGGGACGCGGGCGTGAAGCCCGAGTAGCCGCCGCCACGAACAACAAGAACGAATCGAGCCGCCCGCCATGACCTTCAACTGGGATTTCCCGTACCCCTCGCAGCGCATGCCCGTGTTCGCGAGGAACATCGTCGCCACCTCGCAGCCCCTCGCCGCGCAGGCGGGATTGCACGCGCTCCAGAAAGGCGGCAATGCCGTCGACGCCGCGCTCGCGGCGGCGATCACGCTCACCGTCGTCGAGCCGACCTCGAACGGCATCGGCTCGGACGCCTTCGCGATCCTCTGGGACGGCGAGAAGCTCGTGGGCCTGAACGCCTCCGGCCGCGCGCCCGCGGGCTGGACGCCGGAGCGCTTCAAGGGCCGCACGGCGATGCCGGTGCACGGGTGGGACGCCGCGACGGTCCCCGGCGCCGTCTCGGCGTGGGTGGCGCTCTCGGAGCGCTACGGCAAGCTGCCTTTCGCGGAACTCTTCGGCCCGTCCAGCGGCTACCGGCGCGACGGCTACGTCGCCTCGCCCACCACGGCGATGAGCTGGGCGCGCCAGGCGCCCAACTTCACCAAGTTCTCCGAGTTCTCCTGGACGTTCCTGCCGAAGGACCGCGCCCCGCGCGCGGGCGAGCGCTTCTACTGCCCGCAGCAGGCCGAGACGCTCGAGGAGATCGCCGCCACGAAGGGCGAGAGCTTCTATCGCGGCCCGCTGGCCGAGCGCATCGCGATGGCGAGCAAGGCCGACGACGGCGCGCACACGGCCGAGGATTTCGCGAAGCACCGCTGCGACTGGGTGGAGCCGATCTCGATCGACTACCGCGGCTACCGGCTGCACGAGATCCCGCCGAACGGGCAGGGCATCGTCGCCCTCATGACGCTCGGCATCCTGCGCCACTTCCATCTCGCGTCATTTCCCGTCGACGGCGCCGACAGCGTGCACCTGCAGCTCGAGGCGACGAAGCTCGCGTTCGCGGACGCCTATCGCTACGTGTCGGATCCGGCGACGATGGAGTTCGATGCCGCGAAGCTGCTGGCCGACGACTACCTCGCGGCCCGCGCGAAGCAGATCGACCTGGCGCGGGCGAAGGGCCACGCGCCGGGCGACCCGCGAGCCGGCGGCACGGTGTACCTCACCACCGCCGACGAGAACGGCATGATGGTCTCGTACATCCAGTCGAACTACATGGGCTTCGGCTCCGGGATCGTCGTGCCGGGCACGGGCATCTCGCTGCAGAACCGCGGCCACGGTTTCTCGCTCGAGCCGGGACATCCGAACGAAGTGGGCCCGGGCAAGCGGCCCTTCCAGACGATCATCCCGGGCTTCCTCACGAAGGACGGCCAGCCCGTCATGAGCTTCGGCGTGATGGGAGGCAACATGCAGCCGCAGGGCCACACGCAGATGGTCACGCGCATCGTCGACTACCAGCAGAATCCGCAGGTCGCTTCCGACGGGCCCCGCTGGATCGTGAACGCCGACTTCAGCGTGAGTTTCGAGGAGGGCCGGTTCGCGCCGGCGGTGCTCGAGGCGCTCGCGGCCCGCGGCCACCGTGTCATCGCGCCCGAGCGGGGTTCCTTCGGTTTCGGCGGGGCGCAGCTCATCTGGAAGCTGGACGACGGGTACTGCGCGGGGTCCGACCATCGCAAGGACGGGCACGCGATCGGCTACTAGGGGCTGGCTGAAGGGGACGCACGCCTTCAACCTTGGTGAAGGGGACGGAGGGATTTTCGCAACGACATGTTGCGAAAATCCCTCCGTCCCCATCATTTGCGCTGAAGGCGTGCGTCCCCTTCAGCCATCGATCTCGATCGTGCGGACGCTGGGAATGCGCCCGGGTGAATATCGACCCACGGCGTCCTGGAGCATGCGCTCCGGCCGCGCGCCGATGTCGGGCACGTCCTGTCCGAGGTAGCTCAGGGCATTCGCGATCAGCCGGGATCCCTCGCCGGCGTCGAGCGCGGGCGCGAGCGTCTGCTTGGAGAGCTTCTCGCCGCCCTTCGTCGCGACGGGAACGTGCAGGTACCCCGGCGTCGGGAATCCCAGCGCGCGTTGCAGCGCCACCTGCCGGGGCGTGGAATCGAGCAGGTCGGCGCCGCGCACGATGTCCGTGACGCCCAGGTCCGCGTCGTCCACGACGACGGCGAGCTGGTAGGCGAAGAGTCCGTCGCGGCGCTTCACGACGAAGTCGCCGATGTCGCGCGCGAGCTGCTGCGATTGCGGGCCCTGGAGCCGGTCGGCGAATGCGACCGGCGTCGCGTCCACGCGGAAGCGGTCGGCCCCCGCGACCTTGTCGCCGAGGGCGAGATCTCGGCAGGTTCCCGGATAGACGATGCCGTCGATGCCGTGCGTGCCGGAATCGGCGATCTCGCGGCGAGAACACCGGCAGCGATAGACGAGCCCTTTGCCCCGCAGCGCCGCGAGAGCCTCCTCGTACCGCGCGGTGCGTTCGCGCTGGCGCACGACGGGTCCGTCCCAGCCGAGCCCCAGCGAGTCGAGCGCGCGCAGGATCGCGTCCTCGGCGCCGGGCACCGTGCGCGTCGTGTCGACGTCCTCGATGCGCAGGTGCCATGCGCCCCCGGCGGCGCGCGCGTCCAGCCAGCTCGCGACGGCGGCGACGAGCGAGCCGAAGTGCAGGGGGCCGGTGGGAGAGGGCGCGAAGCGGCCGGCGTACCTCATGAGAGCAGCATCGCGGCCACGAGCGGATCCTCGAAGCGCTTCACGAACCACTTGGCCGCCTTGCCCGCGGCGGACGGGCGCCAGGCGAGGACGATGTCGGCCGGGGGCCGCTCGGCCTCGGGCGTGAGGATGACGAGCCGCTTGGCGTAGGCCTCGCGCTCGGCGATCCAGCGCGGCACCCAGCCCACCCCGAGGCCCGCCACGTGCGCGGCCACCTTCGCGTCCATCGTGCCCACGGTGAGGATGTCCTGGCCGGAGATGAGGCCCACGGTGCGCGGCGGCAACAGGCGCGAGGTGTCCGCGATCGCGATGGCGCGGTGGCGCAGGAGCATCGCCTCCGTGATGGGGCCGGCCTCCCGGGCGAGGGGGTGGAAGGGGGCGGCCACGAGGGCCATCGCGATCGAGCCCAGCGGCCGGGCGGTGTAGGCGCCGCCCGCGGGCGCGTCGCCGGAGGCGCCGACGGCGAGGTCGGCCCGGCCCGCCGCCAGGGCATCCCAGGTGCCACCCAGCACCTCGTGCAGCAGCTTCACGCGGGTGCCGGAGTTGGCCTCGTAGAACTCGGCCACGAGGCCCATGAGCTTTTCCGCCCCGATGAGGGTCGAGACCGCGATGCGCAGTTCCGCCTCCCACCCACGGGCCACCTGCTGCACGCGGCACTCGAGGTCGGCGGCGAGGCGCAGCAGCTCGCGTCCCTCCTGCAGTAGTTCCCGTCCCGCCTCGGTCAGTTTCGCCCGGTGGCCGCGCCGGTCGAAGAGCAGGACGTCCAGCGCTTCCTCGGCCTGCTGGACGGAGTAAGTGACCGCTGACGGCACCCGGTGGAGCTCCTCGGCCGCGGCGGCGAAGGAGCCGCGGCGGTCGATGGCGTCCAGCACTTCGAGGGTTTCGAGGGTCAGCTTCATCGTTCATGAAATTTGAATGATCGCATCCAAATTATTCGCTATCAATAAAGAATGTTCAATCCCATCATGTGCTTCATCGTTCAAGCACACAGCTGAAAGGAGGGCGCCATGAAGGATCTTCGCCGCAGCACCGACCGGGGACACGCCAACCACGGCTGGCTGGACTCCTTCCATTCCTTCTCGTTCGCCGACTACCACGACCCGGCCCACATGGGTTTCGGCGCCCTGCGCGTCATCAACGAGGACCGCGTCCAGCCCGGCATGGGTTTCGGCACCCATGGGCACCGCGACATGGAGATCGTGAGCTACGTGCTGTCGGGCGCCATCGAGCACAAGGACAGCATGGGCAACGGCTCGGTCATCCGGCCGGGCAACGTGCAGCGCATGAGCGCCGGCACGGGCGTGCGACACAGCGAGTTCAACCCGTCGTCCGCCGAAAGCGCGCACTTCCTGCAGATCTGGATCGAGCCGGGCCTGCGCGGCATCGAGCCCGGCTACGAGGAGAAGACCTTCTCCGACGCCGACAAGCGCGGCCGGCTGCGCCTCATCGCCTCGCCGGACGGGCGCGAAGGCTCGGTGACGATCCACCAGGACGCGCTGCTCTTCGCCGGCCTTTTCGACGGCAGCGAGTCCGCCACGCACCCGCTCGCCGCGGGACGCCGCGCCTACGTCCACGTCGCCCGCGGCGAAGCCACGGTGAACGGCGAGCCGCTCGTCGCCGGCGACGCGCTCAAGCTCGCGGGCGAACCGTCCGTGCGCATCGAATCGGGCCGTGGTGCCGAAGTGCTGGTCTTCGACCTCGCCTGACCGCCCCCTTCACGAAGGAAAGGACCCTCCCATGAACACCCCGCTCCAGAACACCGCCGCCCTCACGGGCCGCGTTCTCCTCGCCCTGATCTTCATCATCTCGGGCTTCGGCAAGATCACCGGCTTCGCCGGCACGGCCGGCTACATGGCCTCCAAGGGCATGCCGATGCCGGAGGTGCTGCTCGTGGGCGCGATCCTCGTCGAGTTCGCGGGCGGCCTGCTGATCGCCGCCGGCTGGAAGGCGCGCTGGGCCGCCGCCGCGCTCTTCGCCTTCATCATCCCGACCACCCTGATCTTCCACAATCCGGCCGGGCTCACGGGACCGGAAGCGCAGAACCAGATGATCCAGCTGCTCAAGAACGCCTCGATCATGGGTGGCATGCTCCTCGTCGTGGCCTTCGGGCCGGGCGCCTGGAGCGTGGACCGCCGCTAGGGGAGCGCCGCCATGGCCAACGCCGTCTCGACACGCCTCGCGCAGCAAGTGCTGGTCTCGCAGCCCGCTTCGGCGGGCACGCTCTCCGTCCGGCGCGCGCTGCCGGAGCGCACGCGCAAGGCCGTGGGGCCCTGGGTCTTCCTCGACCACTTCGGCCCCGCGACGCTCTCGGGTGAAGGCGACGGCGTCGGTCCGCATCCGCACGCGGGCATCGAGACCGTCACCTACCTGCTCGAGGGCCGCAACCAGCACCGCGATTCCGCGGGCCATGCCGGCGTCGTGTCGGCCGGCGGCGCGCAGTGGATGACCGCGGGGCGCGGCATCGTGCACGCGGAACGTCCGCTCGCGGACGACGCGGGCGACACCGTGATCCACGGCATCCAGCTGTGGACGAGCCTGCCGCGCGCCCTGAAGATGATGCCGCCGCGCTACCAGCGCATCGAGGCGCAGGCCATCGCGCAGGTGATGCTGCCCGGCGCGCGCCTTCGCGTGATCGCCGGCGAGGTCTCCGGCACGGCCGGTCCCGCCGAGGCGCTCATGCCGCTTTTCCTGGCCCACGCCGTGATCGAGCCGGGCGCGAGGATCGCGCTCGAGGTGGCGCCGTGCTTCGAGGCCGGCGCCTACGTGATCGCGGGCGAGGGCGCTTTCGGCTCCGGCGAGGGATTGCCGGCCCGGGCGCACGAGCTCGCGGTCTACGCCGACGAAGGCGGGCGGCTCGAGGCCGCGAACACCGGCAATGCCCCGCTCGAGGCGATGTTCCTGGGCGGCGCGCCGGCCGAGGGCCCGCTCGTCTTCCACGGCCCCTTCGTCATGAACAGCGTCGAGCAGGTCCGCGCGGCGGAGATCGCCTTCCGCACCGGCCGCATGGGCGTGCTCGCCGAATCCTGAATCCACCCCACCGTCACTTCCAACAGACCAAAAGAGGAAACACCATGACCGACTTCCTGTTCTCCGCCGGCACGCTGGGCAAGCTCACGCTCCGGAACCGCATCGTGATGGCGCCGATGACGCGCAGCCGCGCCATCGGCAACGTGCCCAACGACCTGATGGTGAAGTACTACGCCGACCGCGCCGACGCCGGCCTCATCATCACCGAGGGCGTCGCGCCCTCGGCCGATGGACTCGGCTACTCGCGCATCCCCGGCCTCTTCACCGACGCGCAGCAGGCCGGCTGGAAGAAGGTGACCGACGCCGTGCACGCGAAGGGCGGTCGCATCGTCGTGCAGTTCATGCACACGGGCCGGATCGGGCACCCCGACAACATGCTGCCGGGCGCGCGCATGGTGGCGCCCTCGGCCGTGGCGGCCGCCGGCCAGATGTGGACCGACCAGAAGGGCCTCCAGGACCATCCCGTGCCCGTCGAGATGACGGAAGCGGACATCGCGAAGGCCATCGGCGAGTTCGTCGACGCCTCGAAGCGCGCGATCGCCGCGGGCTTCGACGGCGTCGAGCTGCACGGCGCCAACGGCTACCTCATCGACCAGTTCCTCAACGCGAAGTCCAACCGGCGCACCGACCGCTGGGGCGGCAGCGTCGAGAACCGCATCCGCTTCGCGGTGGAGGTCGCGAAGGCGGTGGCGGCGGCGATCGGCCCGGAACGGGTGGGCATCCGCATCTCGCCCCATGGCGTCTACAACGACATGGCGCCGGATGCCGAGATGGACGCGCTCTACCTCGCGCTGCTGCGCGCGCTGAACCCCCTGGGCATCGCCTTCGTGCATTTCATCGACGTGGGCGTGATGGGCGCGCCCGAGTCGAAGCCCGTGCTGCGCAAGGCGCTGCGCGAGGCGTTCGACGGCGCCTTCATCCTGAATGGCGGCTACGACGGCGCCAAGGCCGAGGCGGACCTCGCCGCGTCCACGGGCGACTTCGTCGCCTTCGGCAAGCCCTTCGTCTCGAACCCGGACCTCGTCGCCAAGCTCAAGGCGGGCACGGCGCTGCGGATGGCGGATCCGGCCACCTTCTTCACGCCGGGCGAGAAGGGCTACACGGACTATCCTGTGGGTCTCGCCGCCTGAACCGGAGAAACCGCATGACCGCCCGCCTCCTCGTCTTCGCCGGCAGCGCCCGCCGCGACTCCCTCAACAAGAAGCTCGCGCGGGCCGCGCACGCGGCGGCGCTGGCCGCGGGCGCCCAGGCCACCTTCGTCGACCTGGACGACTACCCGATGCCCCTGTACCACGGCGACCTCGAGACGGCCTCGGGGATGCCGGAGAAGGCGAAGGACCTGCGCTCGCTCTTCCTCGAACACGACGGCCTGCTCATCGCCTCGCCCGAGAACAACAACTCGATGAGCTCGCTGCTCAAGAACACGATCGACTGGCTCTCGCGCGACGTGGGCGACGGCAAGGGCGCGAACTCGGGGCTCGCCCCGTGGCGCGGCAAGGTGGCGGGGATGCTCGCCGCCTCGCCCGGCGCGTTCGGCGGCACGAGGCACCTGCCGCACCTGCGCCAGGTGCTCTCGGGCCTGGGCGTCACCGTGGTCGGCCAGCAGGTGCCGGTGCCGAAGGCCCACGAGGCCTTCGCCCCCGACGGCTCGCTCGCCGACGAGCGCGTGGCGAAGCAGGTGCGTGCGCTGGCGGAAGCGGTGGCGGCGCTCGCGGCGAAGCTGCGCGCATAGCGGGCGCCAATCGCCCGGATAGGGAAATTTCATTGGCCGCGCGCTCCCTCGCGCCGGACAATATCGGCATCGACCCAGTGAAGAAGGGAAAGGCCATGGCCAGCAGGAAATCCGCTTCGAGCGTGGACATCGGGATCGCCGAACGCGACCGGGCGAGGATCGCCGACGGGCTCTCGCGCCTGCTCGCCGACACCTACACGCTCTATCTCAAGACGCACAACTTCCACTGGAACGTGAAGGGCCCGATGTTCCAGACCCTGCACCTCATGTTCGAGACGCAGTACAACGAGCTCGCGCTCGCCGTGGACCTCATCGCCGAGCGCATCCGCGCGCTGGGCTACCCGGCGCCGGGCACCTACCGGGAGTATGCGAAGCTCTCCTCCATCCAGGAGACCGAAGGCGTTCCCGAGGCGCGCGAGATGATCCGCCTGCTGGTCGAGGGGCAGGAGGCCGTGGTGCGCACCGCGCGCAGCGTCTTCCCGCTGGTGGACAAGGCCCACGACGAGCCGAGCGCGGACCTGCTCACGCAGCGCATGCAGGTGCACGAGAAGACCGCCTGGATGCTGCGGTCCCTGCTGGAGAAGTGACACGAGTCGCGGGCGCCCCGGCGCCCGCTTGAAAACCGGGCCGGTCGTCCCGACCTCTACCGGCCCCGAACTGGAGAACCCGATGGCCGTCGTCGAACTCACGAAGGAAAACTTCGAGCAGGTGGTGACTTCCAACCCGATGGTCGTCGTGGACTACTGGGCGCCCTGGTGCGGCCCGTGCCGCGGCTTCGCGCCCGTCTTCGAGAGCGTGGCCGAGGACAACCCGGACGTCGTCTTCGCCAAGGTGAACACGGACGACGAGCAGGAGATCGCCGCGCATTTCCAGATCCGCTCGATCCCCACGCTGATGGTGTTCAAGGAGCAGGTGATCGTCTTCTCGCAGGCGGGCGCCCTCCCCAAGGGCCCGTTCGAGCAGGTCGTGGCCAAGGCGAAGGAGCTGGACATGGACGAGGTCCGGCGCCAGATGGCCACGCAGGAAGTGGCGGCCGGTCCCGCGCAATAGGCCCTTCGTACCCCTCAAGGCCCGGTTCGTGCCGGGCCGGTTGAGTTTCGCGGCGGCACGCCCCAAACTGCGGGCCTTGTCTCATTCCCATCGGGGCCGCCGCATGTTCAGGAAACTCCTCCTTCTCGCCACCCTGGCTGCCGGCGCGCTCGCCGGGGCCGTTCCGCCCGCCTTCGCGCAGGCGCCCGCTGCCGCGCCGCCGGCGCCCGCAAAGCTCACCCCCGAAGACATCTGGAAGCCGCCGCAGCTCTCGGGCATCCGCCTGTCGCGCGACGGAAAGTACATGGCCGCGACGGCGCCGGTGCGTGGCCGCATGAATCTGGTCGTGATCGAACTCGAGACGCGCAAGGCGCTCGCGCTGACGGGGTACGAGAACTTCGACGTCGTGGGCGTGAATTGGGTGGGCAACAACCGGCTGCTTTACTCGCTCGGGCAGTTCAATTCGCCTACGGGACCGGGCCAGGCCGACGGCGGCGGCCTGTACATGGTGACGCGCGACGGTCGCGACTCCCGCCGCATCTCGATGACGGCGCGCGAGCAGCGATCGAACAACCAGAACGTGCCCCGCGGCTTCTCGTTCTTCCGCACCATTCCGGGCAACGACGAAGAGATCATCGCCGAAGGCAACATGGTGTCGGCCGACTCCAACGACCTTTATCGCCTGAACATCGTGACGGGTCGCTACTCGCTCATCACCAGCGGGCGGCCCTCCGAGTACGCTTCCGAGTGGATCCTGGACAGCAAGCTCGTGCCGCGCGTGCTCACGGCCGGCGTGAAGGACAAGCTCACCCAGGTGGTGTGGTATCGAAAGGACGCGAATTCTCCCTGGTACGAGATCGCGCGCTTCGAGGGCGACAAGGGGCCCGCCTTCGTGCCCCTCGCCTTCGAGGCGGACGACAAGACGCTGCAGGTGGCGTACAACGGCAACCGCGACACGATGGCCGTCTTCCGCTATGACCCGGACGCGAAGAAGTTCGGCGAAGTCATCGCGCAGCATCCCCGCTACGACATGGGCGCCAACCAGCTGGGCATTGGCGTGCCCGGCGTGGTGACCGAGCCCGAAACCGACCGGATCCTGGGTTACTCCGTCGCGGCCGCGAAGCCGGAAGTCGTCTGGCTGGATCCGAAGTACTCGGCCTTGCAAGCCGCGCTGGACAAGCACATGCCCAACCGGGTCAACCGGTTCCAGCGCACGCCCGACGGCAAGCGCTGGCTCGTCACGTCGTACTCCGACACGCTGCCGGCGCGCTGGTACCTCTTCGACGACGAGAAGAAGACCATCGAGGAGATCGGCTCGTCCAAGCCTTGGCTCGATGGCCGGCTCGTCGAGCAGCGGCCCTTCACCTTCAAGACGCGCGACGGCCTCGAGATCCCCGGTTACTACTACCTGCCCAAGGGCCACAAGCCCGGAACGAAGCTGCCGACCATCGTTCACATCCACGGCGGGCCGCATGTGCGCGCGGACACTTTCGGCAACGGCTTCGGCTTCAACGAGGGCCAGCTCTTCGCCTCGCACGGCTATGCGGTGATCGTCCCCAATTTCCGCATCACGCCCGGCCTGGGCTCGAAGATCTTCTACGGCGGCTTCGGTACCTACGGCCGCCAGATGATGGACGACCACGAGGATGCGCTCAAGTGGGGCGTCGCCGAGGGCTTCGTCGATCCGGCCCGGGTGTGCATGTCCGGGGCGAGCTATGGCGGCTACGCGTCGCTGCAGGCCGTGGCGCGCAACGCCGGCCTGTGGAAGTGCGCCGTGGCGGGCCTCGCGGTGACGGACCTCAAGTACCAACTCACCACCGTCGAGGGCGACACCGCGTACAGCGAGGCGGCCGTGAACCTCTGGAAGTCGATCCTCGGGACGACAGACCTCTCTGCCCCCGTCGTGCGCGAGATCTCGCCGCTGTACCAGGCGGGCAGGATCAAGAAGCCGGTGTTCCTCTACGCCGGCCAGGACGATATCCGCGTGCCGATCGGGCAGATCCGGGACATGGCGAGCGCGCTCGAGAGCGCCGGCAACCCGCCCAAGGCGTTCGTCATCAAGTCGAACGAGGGCCACGGCTTCGGCAAGCTCGAGAACAACGTCGACACCTGGAACCAGATCCTCGATTTCCTCGCGAAGAACCTCTGACGCGGTTCGCCCCGGGCCGGGGCGCCAGTAGAATGCCGGGAGTTCCCAAAAGGACCTTCCGAAAGGCGCCCCGTGCAACCCACGCTCGACCTGCTGCGCGACGAGATCCGCGCGCGCTACCTCGAGGATGAAGCCGCCGCCCTGGCGCGGCTCGTCCCGCTGGCCCGTCCCACCCCCGAAGCCAACGCGAGGATCGACGCCCTGGCGCGCGACCTCGTCACCCGCGTGCGCGAGCAGCAGCGCGCCGCGGCGGGCATGCAGTCCTTCCTGCAGGAGTACGACCTGTCCTCGCAGGAGGGCGTGCTCCTCATGTGCGTGGCCGAGGCGCTCCTGCGCATTCCCGACGCGGCCACCGCCGACCGGCTGATCCGCGACAAGTTCGCCAAGGGCGCCTGGGAAGCCCACATGGGCAAGGGCAAGTCGCTGCTCGTGAACGCGGGCACGTGGGGCATGATGCTTACCGGCCGGCTCGTCGACCTGGCGCCCGCGGGCGCCGGCGACTGGAGCGACTGGCTGGGCCGCGTGGCCTCGCGCGCCGGCGAGCCCGTCGTGCGGCTCGCCCTCAAGCAGGGCATGAAGCTCATGGCCGAGCAGTTCGTGATGGGCCGCGACATGGGCGAGGCCATCGCCCGCGCGCACGAGGGCGGCGAGGGCGTTCGCCACTCCTTCGACATGCTGGGCGAATCCGCCTTCACGCAGGCCGACGCCGACCGCTACCTCGCCTCCTACCAGAAGGCCATCGACGCGCTCGCCCGCGACGCCGGGCCCATGCGCGAGGGCACTGTGTTCGAGCGGCCCGGCATCTCCATCAAGCTCTCCGCGCTGCACCCGCGCCTGGAGTACGGGCAGCGCGAGCGCGTGCTGGCCGAACTCGTCCCGCGCGTGCTCGGCCTCGCGGAGCGCGCGCGCCGGGGCGAGATCGGCCTCACGCTCGATTCGGAAGAGGCGGACCGCCTCGACCTGCTGCTCGACGTGCTCGAGCGCGTGTTCACCGCGCCGGCCCTCGCCGGGTGGGAGGGATTCGGGCTCGCCGTCCAGACCTACCAGAAGCGCGCCCTGGCGGAGATGGACTGGCTCGCCGCGCTCGCGCGCTCGCAGGGGCGGCGCCTCACGGTGCGCCTCGTGAAGGGCGCCTACTGGGACGCCGAGGTGAAGCGCGCGCAGGCGGGCGGCCACGACGGCTACCCGGTGTTCACGCGCAAGGCCAACACGGACGTGTCCTACCTGGCGTGCGCCGCGCGGCTCATCGATTCGCCGGACGCGTTCTACGGCCAGTTCGCGACGCACAACGCGCACACCGTTGCCTCGATCCTCGAGCGCGGCAAGGGCGCGGCGTTCGAGTTCCAGCGCCTGCACGGCATGGGCGAGGAGCTCTACGAGGAGGTGACGAAGCGCCGCGGCTTTCCCTGCCGCGTCTACGCGCCCGTCGGCAGCCACGAGGACCTGCTCCCGTACCTCGTGCGGCGCCTGCTGGAGAACGGCTCCAACACGTCGTTCGTGAACCGCATCGCCGACGACGCGGTGCCCGTGGCGGCGCTCGCGGCCGACCCGGTCGCGATCGTCGAGGCGAACGAGCCCAAGTCGAACCCGAAGCTGCCGCTGCCGGCCGACCTCTACGGGGACCGCCGCAATTCGCGCGGCTTCGCGTTCGCGGACGAACGGGCCTCCAGGCCCTTCCTCGCGTCGATGCGCGAGCCGCTCGCGCGCACGGACTGGGTGGCGCGACCCCTCGTGGGCGGGCGGGACCGCGACGGCGCCGCCATGGAGGTGCGCGACCCGGCGAGCGGCATCGCGATCGGCCGCGTGCTCGAGGCCGACGCGGCGCTCGTCGACGAAGCGCTCGCCCTCGCGGCCCGAGCGAGGCTCCCGGCGCCGGAAGCACGCGCCGCGATCCTCGAGCGTGCCGCGGACCTCCTGGAGGCCGACGGACCGAAGCTCATGGCGCTCCTCGCGCGCGAGGCCGGCAAGACGCTGCCGGACGCGATGGGCGAGGTGCGCGAAGCCGCCGATTTCTGCCGGTACTACGCCTTGCTCGTTCGCCGCCATTTCGTCGCGCCCGACGTGCTCAAGGGGCCCACGGGCGAGACGAACGACCTGCGCCTCGCCGGGCGCGGACCGTTCGCCTGCATCAGCCCGTGGAACTTCCCGCTCGCCATCTTCGCGGGCCAGGCGGTCGCGGCCTTCGCGGCCGGCAACGCCGTCCTCGCGAAGCCCGCCGAGCAGACGCCGCTCGTCGCGTACGAGACCGTGCGCCTGCTCCTGGCCGCCGGCGTTCCCGCCGACGCCCTTGCGCTCCTGCCGGGGCGAGGCGAGGTCGTCGGCGCGCGGCTCGTGGCCGATGCGCGCGTGGCGGGTGTGGCCTTCACGGGTTCGACCCAGACCGCGCAGGCGATCAACCGCGCCCTCGCGGCGCGCGAGGGTCCCATCGTCCCGTTCATCGCGGAGACGGGCGGGCTCAACGCGATGTTCGTCGATTCGAGCGCGCTGCCGGAGCAGGTGGTCGCCGACGTGGTGGCGTCGGCGTTCAACAGCGCGGGCCAGCGCTGCTCGGCGCTGCGCATCCTGTGCCTGCAGACCGACATCGCCGATCGCGTGCTGGGCCTGCTCGCCGGCGTCACCGCGGAGTTGCGCCTGGGCGATCCCGCGCGCCTGGACACCGACATCGGTCCTGTCATCGATGCCGAGGCGCTCGCGATGCTGCACGCGCACGCGGACCGCATGGACCGCGAGGCGACCCTCGTGTGCCGGGCGAGCCTTCCTCCGGGCGCGAAGGGCCATTTCTTCGCGCCGCGCGCCTATCGCCTCGCCCGCATCGACGCGATCGACCGCGAGGTGTTCGGCCCGATCCTGCACGTGGTGGCGTTCGAGGCCGACGAGCTGCCCGCGATGGTCGAGCGCGTGAACGCCAAGGGCTACGGCCTCACGCTCGGGGTGCACAGCCGCATCGACGAGACGGTCGAGACGGTGCGGCGCCTGGCGCGCGCGGGCAACGTCTACGTGAACCGCAACATGATCGGCGCGACGGTGGGCGTGCAGCCGTTCGGCGGCGAGGGGTTATCGGGCACCGGCCCCAAGGCCGGCGGGCCGCACTACCTCTTCCGATTCGCCACCGAGCGCACCTTCACCGTGAACACGGCCGCGGCCGGCGGCAACGCGGCGCTCATCGCGTCCTCGGAATGAGGTTCGCCGCGCGGCTCGTGGAAGGGCGCCTCGTGCGCCGCTACAAGCGCTTCCTCGCCGACGTCGAGCTGGCGGCCGGCGGCACGATCACGGCGGCCTGCCCCAACACGGGTTCGATGATGGGCTGCTGCGAGCCCGGCAGCCGCGTGTGGCTCTCCGAGAGCGATTCGCCCACGCGCAAGTATCGCCACACGTGGGAGATCGTCGAGAGCGCGGGCGTGAAGGTCGGCATCAATACGGGATTGCCCAACCGGCTCGTGCGCGAAGCCGTCGAGCAGGGCGTGATCGGCGAGCTCGCGGGCTACGCGTCGATCCGGCCGGAGGTCGCCTTCGGCGAGGAGCGCAGCCGCATCGACCTGCTGCTCGAGGACGCCGCGCGGCCCGCCTGCTACGTGGAGGTGAAGAACGTGACGGCCGCGGTGACGGGCCGCGTGGCGCTCTTTCCCGACGCGGTGAGCGAGCGGGGCGCCAAGCACCTGCGCGAGCTCATGCGCCTGAGGGCGAGGGGCCTGCGGGCCGTGCTGGTCTTCTGCGTGCAGCGCGGGGACGTGGACGAGGTGCGCCCGGCCGATGCGATCGACCCGGCCTACGGCAGGACACTTCGCGAGGCGATCGCGGCGGGCGTCGAGGTGGCGGCCTGGCGCGCGGCGGTGACGACGCGCGCCATCGCGATCGACACGCGGCTCGCCGTGCGCTGCCCCTAGTCTTCTTCGGTACCGCCGGCCTTGAGCGGCTTCACGCCCTTGGGCGCCTTGGTGCCCGAGAGCAGCACGACCATGGGCGTGCCGTCCTCCTTCCACGAGGCCACGGCGTCGCGGCAGATCTCGACGAAGGTCTGGAGCTGGTCGGGATGCTCGTGGGCGATCGGGTCGATGTGGTCGTAGTAGATGAGGTAGCCCGGCGCGTCCACCCACTCCATGTCCGTGAGGCATTCCTCGAGCGCGTCCCAGTTGCCGCCGAAGTAGTCCGGGAAGCGCAGCGACGTCGCCACGTGGTTGAGGAGCTGCTCCTTGCGCGCGATGAGCCGTCCCTCGATGTGGAAGTACGCGAACTTCGCGCGCCTGGCGGTCGCCGCGACGTCCTTGGGCGAGGCATGCTCGGGCAGGAAGAAGACGCCGCCCTTCTCGTCCTCCAGCAGGGTCTTCAGGGCTTCAAGCGCCATGGGTCGGCCTCATTCCCGGATTCGTCGGAAGGTCGCGTAGTGGTCGTCGGTGTACCAATACTCGCCCGGCGGTCCCGCGATGATGCGCCGGGCGCCGCGCGTGCGCTCGCCCGGGGTGCGCACGGTGAACTCCCGGTAGTAGCCGCGCTTCTGCTTCGGCAGGCGCGCCTCGCGGTTGCCGAAGACGGTCCCGTCCTTCGCGTAGGGATAGGGGCCGCCCTTCTTCACGAGCGCGAGGGTGTCTCGGGCCTCGCGCGGCAGGTCCTTGGCGAGCACCTCCTTGCCGGCGAGCGCGGGCGCGCTTTCGCGCTGGGCCTGGGCCGGGAACCCGGCGAGGACGAGCGCGAAGGCGAGGAGGGCGAGGACGGCGCGCATCAGGCGGCCCCGCGCGCGAGGGCGATCTTGCCGGCGAGCTTCGCGTCGAAGCGCGAGGCGTCGATCACGACGCGCTCGTGCGTGCCCTCGCCGATGGGGTCGAGCCCGTCGTGGGCCTTCACGGCGAAGGCGAGCTTGCGGCCCTCGACGGCCGTGAGCGTCACGGCGACCTCCACCGTGAGGCCCGGCGGCGTCGCGGCGGTATGCGTGAGGTCGATGCGCGTGCCGAGGGATTGCTCCGCCGGCCAGTCCAGGTGCGGCTTGATGAGCTCCACGGCGGCCCATTCGCACAGCGCGACGAAGTAGCCCGTCGCGAGGACGGCCGGCATGAGCTGGAAATCGGGCGCGTCGGGGTAGATGTGCGGGACCGTGCGCGTGGGCGGCACCGCGTAGCGGAAGGTGCCCGCGAGGCCGGGCACGAGCGTGGACTTCATCCGCCCTTGGGCCGGTTGGGGCAATCGGCCTTCAGGCAGTCCGCGTACAGGTAGAGCGAATGGTCGTGGATGGCGAAGCCGCGCTCGCGCGCGATCTTGGACTGGCGCTTCTCGATCTCCGGGTCGTAGAACTCCTCGACGCGGCCGCACTGCAGGCAGACCAGGTGGTCGTGGTGGCTGCCCTCGTTCAGCTCGTAGACGGCCTTGCCGCCCTCGAAATGGTGGCGCACGAGGAGCCCGGCCTGCTCGAACTGGGTGAGGACGCGGTAGACCGTGGCGAGGCCGACGTCGGCATGCTCGTCGATCAGCCGGCGGTAGACGTCCTCCGCGGTCATGTGGCGTTCCGGGCCCTTCTGGAAGAGTTCCAGCACGCGAAGGCGCGGGGCGGTGACCTTGAGGCCGGTGCTGCGCAGTTCGTGGGGGTCGGTCATGGTCGGAAGGGGGGCCGGGGACGAGTCCATGATAACCGCGTTCCGCGGGGTGTTGGAGACCGGGCGGGCGGGGGGCCGCGCTATAATGCGCAGCTGTTTCCCCGCCCGACACGCCCCCATGCGCCTTTTCGCCACGCTCGCCCTCGCCGCCCTGCTCACGGGCTGCTCGCTCGTGCACCGCATCGACATCCAGCAGGGCAACTCGGTCCCGCCGGAGACCTTCCTCAAGATCCGGAACGGCATGACGCGCCCCGAAGTGCGCCAGCTGCTCGGCACGCCGCTGCTCACGGACGTCTTCCACGCGAACCGCTGGGACTACTACTTCCGCAACGAGCGAGGCGGCAAGCTCGTCGAGGAGAACCGGTTCTCGGTGTACTTCGTCGACGACAAGGTCGCGCGCGTCGAGGGCTCGCCGACGCCTTCGGCCACCCGCGGCCAGGTGGTGGGCATGCCGGGGCCCGCAGCGGCCCCCGCCGCGACGCCTGCGCAGGCTCCCGCGCCCGCGAAGGCAACGGCTCCCGCGCCTTCGCCCAAGTGAGCGCCGTTCGCCTCGCCATTGCCGGCGCGGGCGGCCGCATGGGCCGCGCGCTGCTCGAGGCCGCGGCC
>CAZPLW010000073.1:16273-17525 GCA_964587315.1 uncultured Lysobacter sp. | reverse complement strand
AAGAGCTGGGGCGTCACGTCCTCAGGAGTAATTAAGGCGTCCGCGCGCACGGGGCTCTCGCTCTCGGGAGCGGCATCCTCCAACATCCCGTCGAGCGCGGCCACCAACCGATCTTCAAAATCATAAATGGCTTCGGGGGCGACCGTGAAACCGCCTGAGGCCGCGTGACCGCCAAACTCGACAAACGTATCTGCCGCAGCTCTCATAAGCTCGAGCGCCTGCACGCTCCCCCCGACCTGCGCGATCTTCGCGTCGATCTCGGGCGGCTGGGCCTTGAGCGCCTCGGCCGCGCGCGCGAGCCGGTCGCGGTCGGCCTGCGCGAGGCCGAGCGCCACGCTGCCGGCCACGGCCTCGACACGGCGCACGCCCGCGGCCACGCCGCCTTCGGAGACGATGCGGAAGTAGCCGATGTCGCCGGTGCGCGCGACGTGCGTGCCGCCGCACAGCTCGCGCGAGGTGCCGATGTCGAGCACCCGCACCTCGTCGCCGTACTTCTCGCCGAAGAGCATCATCGCGCCGATCTTCTGGGCGTCGTCGATGGGCATCACGCGCGCCTGCGTGGCCGCGTTCGAGAGGACCTCCGCGTTCACGATCGCCTCGACCTTGCGCACCTGCTCGGCCGTCATGGGCGCGTTGTGGCTGAAGTCGAAGCGGGTCTTGTCCTCGTCGACGAGCGAGCCCTTCTGCGCCACGTGATCGCCCAGCACCTCGCGCAGCGCCTTGTGCATGAGGTGCGTGGCCGAGTGGTGGCGCATGGTGCGCGTGCGCTTTTCGTGGTCCACCTGCGCGGCGACGGCGTCGCCCTTCGCGATCTCTCCCGTCGTCACCGTGCCGTAGTGGCCGAAGACGTCGGGCTGGATCTTCTGCGTGTCCTCGACGGCGAAGAGCGTGAGGCAGGCGCCGCCCTTGGTGAGCTCGCCCCGGTCGCCGACCTGGCCGCCGGACTCCGCATAGAAGGGCGTTCGGTCCAGCACGACGATGCCCGTCTCGCCCGCCATGAGGCGATCGACCGGCGTCCCCTCGCGGTAGAGCGCGACGACCCGTCCCTCCTCGGTGCCCCCTTCCTCATCACGCAGCGCGTGCAGGGCGACACGCCGACGCCGTGGCGTGGCGCCGAGCAGCGCGGCGAAGCGGCCAACCGTTCGCTCGGGCACGACTTCGCCGACGCGCTCGGCGCGATCCACGCGTTCGACTGGACAACGACTCCCTTGGCCGCGTGGCGCAACGGCCCGCAGGGCGGCAACTTCGACGA
>CAZPLW010000073.1:0-16263 GCA_964587315.1 uncultured Lysobacter sp. | reverse complement strand
CACCCCGTCCTTCCCCGGACAGGGATTCGTACCCCTGGAAGGCCTAGGTGGTGCCCGCATACTCGAGCGCGACGCCCGCCTTGAACTTGCTCGCGGCGCGGGAGCGCTCCTGCTGCGCCGTCATCGCCGCGTCGAAGGCCGCCATGTCCACCGTGAAGCCGCGCTCGCGGCCGATGTCGGCCGTGAGGTCGACGGGGAATCCGTAGGTGTCGTAGAGCTTGAAGGCCGTGTCGCCGTCGAGTTGCTTGCGCCCGCCGGCGAGCGCGGCGTCCAGGATGCCCATGCCGTGCTCGAGCGTCTCGCCGAAGCGCTCCTCTTCCTGCTTGAGCGTGGCGGTGACCCGCTCCTGCGCCTTCGCGAGCTCCGGGTAGGCCTCGCCCATTTCCTTCACGAGGTCCGCGACCAGGAGGTAGAAGAAAGGCTTCTTCTGCCCGAGCTTGTAGCCGTGGCGCATGGCCCGTCGCGCGATGCGGCGCAGCACGTAGCCGCGGCCCTCGTTGCCGGGGATGACGCCGTCGCAGATGAGGAACGAGCAGGCGCGGATGTGGTCCGCAATGACGCGCAGCGACGGGCTCTTCAGGTCCGCACAACCTGTCTCGCGCGCGGCCGCCTTCACCAGCGTGTCGAAGAGGTCGATCTCGTAGTTGGAGTGCACGTGCTGCAGCACCGCGGTGAGGCGTTCGAGGCCCATGCCCGTGTCGACCGAGGGCTTGGGCAGCGGGTGCATGGTGCCCGCCTCGTCGCGGTTGAACTGCATGAACACCAGGTTCCAGATCTCGATGTAGCGGTCGCCGTCGGCGTCCGGCGAGCCCGGCGGGCCGCCCGCGACCTCCGGGCCGTGGTCGTAGAAGATCTCGGAGCACGGGCCGCAGGGGCCGGTGTCCGCCATCTGCCAGAAGTTGTCGCTCTCGAAGGGCTTGCCGCCGGGCTTGTCGCCCAGGCGCACGCAGCGCTCCGGCGGCACGCCGATCTCCTTCGTCCAGATGTCGTAGGCCTCGTCGTCCGTCTGGTAGACCGTGGTCCAGAGCTTGTCCGCGGGCAGGCCGTAGACCTTCGTGATCAGCTCCCAGGCGAAGTGGATGGCGTCGCGCTTGAAGTAGTCGCCGAAGCTGAAGTTGCCCAGCATCTCGAAGAACGTGTGGTGCCGCGCCGTGTAGCCGACGTTCTCGAGGTCGTTGTGCTTGCCGCCCGCGCGCACGCAGCGCTGCGAGGTGACGGCGCGGTGGTAGGCCCGCTTGTCGGTGCCCAGGAAGACGTCCTTGAACTGCACCATGCCCGCGTTCGTGAAGAGAAGCGTGGGGTCGTTGCCGGGCACGAGGGGGCTCGACGCCACGGGCTGGTGGCCCTTGGAGGCGAAGAAGTCGATGAATTTCTTGCGGATTTCGCTGGTTTTCATGGGGCGCGCGGCGGCGGCGGGGCAAACCGCAAGGATACCAAATGCCACCTGCCCCCGACCCGGCTTCCCGGCGACTCCGTGCGGTAGGAGACAGACCGGCGCGAATGAAGGGCCGACCATCCGCCTCACAACATGACCATCCTGTCCCCGCCTCTCCCCGTCCGGATCCCTGCGGGCAATCGCCTTCTCGGCTCCCTGCCCCGTCGCGACCGCGAGCGGTTCGTCGCCGCCGGCGAGCTGGTCGAGCTCAGCCTCGCCGCGATCCTCTTCGAGCCGGGCACGCGCATCCGCCACGTGCACTTTCCCGTCACCGCCTGCGTGGCCCTGCTCACGCCGGTCGAGGGCACGACGCGGCTGGAGGTCGGGCTGGTCGGCGACGAGGGCATGATCGGCACGCCGCTCGTGCTCGGGGTCGCCATCTCCCCGCTCCAGGCCATCGTCCAGGGGGCGGGCCAGTCGATGCGCATGGAGGCGGCCGCCTTCCGCCGCGAGCTGTCCGCGAGCCCGGCCCTGCAGAAGGTCATGGAGCGCTACCTCTTCGTGCGCATGACCCAGCTCGCCCAGGCGACCGCCTGCACGCGCTTCCATTTCGTCGAGGCGAGGCTCGCGCGCTGGTTCCTGCTCACGCAGGACCGCGCGCATTCGAACGCGTTTCACGTCACCCACGAGTTCCTGGCCCGGATGCTCGGCGTGCGGCGCTCGGGCGTGACCCAGGCCGCCACCGCCCTGCAGGCCCGCGGGTTCATCCGCTACAGCCGCGGCGACGTGACGGTGCTCGACCGCGCGGGGCTGCTCGCGGCCGCCTGCGCCTGCTACGGGATCGACGGCGCCACCTACCAAGGCGCGCTGGGCTGACCGGCACGGCGGCGGGCGAAGCCCGCCTTTGTACGCCTGCGCACCGACGCCCCGCTCCGGGCCGTCCATAGTGCCTCCATCCCCACCCCGCGCGCACCCCACGCGCGCCGGTGGTCCGGGCGAAGCGAAGGCTGCGCCCCCCGCAGGAATTCCCGGAGGTCACCATGAACATCCCCATCAGGACCGCGCTCGCCACCGCCTGCGTCGCCCTCGCATCGCCCGCCTTCGCCGACATCGTCTTCTACGAGCACGACGGCTTCGCGGGCCGCAATTTCAGCACGACCCAGAAGGTCGGCAATTTCGAGCGCGCGGGCTTCAACGACCGCGCCTCGTCCGCCATCGTGATCGGCGATCGCTACGAGGTCTGCGAGCACGCGCGCTTCGAGGGACGATGCGTCGTCCTTCGCCCCGGGCGCTACGCCTCCCTCGAGGCGATGGGCATGAACGATCGCATCTCCTCGGTTCGTCCGCTGGCCTCCAAGGCGAGGGTCGACGACACCCGCTACGGCCCCGAGCCCGTGCCGGTCTACGACAACCGCCGCCGCAACCGCGAACGCGTCTACGAAGCCAACGTGACCTCCGTGCACGCCGTGGTCGGCCCGCCGGAGCAGCGCTGCTGGGTCGAGCACCAGCCCGGCACGCGCGGCGAGGCCAATGTCGGCGGCGCGATCGTCGGCGCGCTGATCGGCGGCGTCCTGGGGCACCAGGTCGGCAGCGGACGCGGCAATGACGTCGCCACCGCCGGCGGGGCCGTCGCCGGCGCCGTCGTCGGATCGAACGTCGGGCGCGACGGGTCGAGCGGCGGGCGCGACGTGAAGCGCTGCGAGAACGTCGCCGCCTCCGGGCGCACCGAGTACTGGGACGTCACCTACGAGTTCCGCGGCGTCACCCACCGCATGCAGATGGTGAACCCGCCGGGCCCGACGGTGAGCGTGAACGAGCGGGGCGAGCCGCGCGCGTGATCCGCGAACTTCACCGTGCGCTAGCGCACGGTGAAGCCGGCGGCGCCGGCCTATCGTCGCAGACGACGCCGGCATTCGCCCGTTCCGTCACCGCAAGGAGCCTGTCCATGAGCATCAACACCGAATTCGCCAGCGCGATGCAGGCGCAGATCGCGCGCTGGGACAGCGAGGTCGAGACCCTGGCCTCCGAGGCCCGCAAGGCCGACGGCGAGCTGAAGACCGCCTTCCAGCGGCGCCTGAAGGAACTGCGGCTGCACCGCGCCGCGGCGCAGAAGTCGCTTGACCAGGTGCGCGCCGCCACCGAGGCCGCCGGCGAGGAATTCCGCGGCCGGATGCAGGCCGCCTGGGACACCATGCAGGCCGCCCTCGTCCAGATTTCCGCCGACCTGCGCAAGCCGGCCGTCGTCCACGTGCCCGCGCCCCCGCCGGCACCCGAACCCGCGATCCCCACCGAGGAACCCACCCCATGAGCCACGCCACGCAGGAAGTCAGCAACGAGCAACTGTTCCAGGAATTCAACGCGGTCGTCGCCGAGACCGAGCAGCTGCTCAAGTCCGTCGCCGGCGCGGGCAGCGACAAGGCGGGCGCCCTGAGGGCGAGCGTCGAGCAGGGCCTCGCCGATGCGGGCGAGCGCCTGGCGAGGATCCGCGAGGCGTCGATCCGGCAGGCCGCCGACGTCGCGCACGCCGCCGACGAATACGTGCACGGCAATCCCTGGCAGGCCATCGGCATCGGCACCGCGGTCGGCGCCTTCGCCGGGCTCGTCGCCGGGCTGATGATCTCGCGCCGCTGACGATCGCCGCCATCGACGCGCGCATCCCCGGCGCGACCGGCGCCGAACGACTGGGCCCCGCGCTGCGCGCCTTCGGCGTGGCGCTGGCGGGCACCGTGCGCGTGCGCGGCGCCCTCTTCGCGCTCGAGGTCCGCGAGGAGCTGCGAAGGCGCGAGCGCATGGTCGTCCTCGCCGTGGTCGCGGCGACCTTCCTGCACCTGGCCCTGCTGCTCGTCTCCGGGCTGGTCGCCGCCGCTTTCTGGGACACCGACCGCCGCGTGGCGATCGGCGTCATGGTGGCCCTTTACGGCGCAGTCGGCCTCGCGGCCGCGCTCAAGCTGCGTGCGGCGTTGAGCGCGAATCCCGATCCCTTCGCCGCGACCCGGCGGGAGCTCGAGCGCGACTTCGCGCCCGGGGAGCCGGTCCCATGAGCGGCGCCTACCCCCTCGTCTCGCCCGAGAAGCGGCTGCTGCTCGCGCGATCCGACCTGAACCGGTTGCGCCTTCGCATTCGCCGCGAGGACCTGCGCAATGCCTTCGTGCTCGCCACCGCCGCACCGAAGCCCGCGCCGCCGACCGCCTGGCGCCGCGCGGCGTTCGTGATGGCCGTTTCCGTCGCCGGCCGCCATCGCGCGTCCCGCGTCGTCACCGGGGCGTCACGACTGCTGCGCATCCGGCGCCTCGTCCTCGCGGCCGTCGCGTGCGTGCGCGCGCTGGGCGCGCCTCGATCGTGCGCCAGCGTACAGACTCTGCCCGACCCATCCCGCAAGCTGCAGGCTCATACCCGTACAAGGAGCAATCCATGAAGACCACGTCCCGCATCCTGTCGCTCGCCGCCATCCTCGCCGTCAGCGGCATGCTCGGCTGCGCCTCGACCTCCAAGTCCGAAGGCACCGGCGAATACGTCGACGACACCGTCATCACCACCAAGGTGAAGGCCGCCATCTTCGAGCAGCCGAACCTCAAGTCGGCCGAGATCAACGTCGAGACGTTCAAGGGCGTCGTCCAGCTGAGCGGCTTCGTGAGCTCGCAGGACAGTGCCAACGTCGCCGTCGCCACCGCCAAGGGCGTGAAGGGCGTGACGTCGGTCAAGAACGACATGCGCGTGAAGTGACCGGCAGGCCCCGGCAGGGGCTGGGGCGGAAAGGGGAAAGCGCTTGATCCGCCTCGCCTTCACGATCGAGCTGAACTACGAAATCGCCGAGCGATCGGCCGATTTCGTTTTCAATTTCCACGCCGCGCGAACGCCCTGCCAGACGGTGGTCGCCGAGTCGCTTTCCATCGTCCCGCCGCTCGAGCCGGTGCTGCAGGTCGATCCCGTCTCGGGCAATCGCTACCTGCGCCTTCGCGCCGGCTGCGGGCCGCTCGCCGTCCGCTACGAGGCCACGGTCGACATCGACCCGCGCCTGGATTCGCCCGCCCTCATCGAGGAAGTGCCGATCGCGCGCGTCTCGCCCGAGGTGCTGCCCTACATCTATCCCAGCCGCTACTGCCAGTCCGACCGGTTGAGGCGCCTCGCCGCGCGCGAATTCGGCCACCTGCGCATGGGATACGGGCGCGTGCTGGCCATCCTCGACTGGGTGCGCGCGCGGACGGTCTTCACCACGGGCAGCTCGAACAGCAGCACCTCGGCCGTCGACACGCTCGTCGAGCAGGTGGGCGTCTGCCGCGATTTCGCGCATCTCATGATCGCGCTGTGCCGCGCCCTCAACATCCCCGCGCGGTTCGTGTCGGGAATCGACTACGGCGCGGCGGCGCAGCTCGGACCCCCGGATTTCCACGCCTTCGTCGAGGTGTTCCTGGGCACGCGCTGGTATTCGTTCGACCCCACGGGCATCTCCGCGCCCATGGGGCTGGTGCGCATCGGCACCGGGCGGGACGCGGCGGACGTCTCCTTCGCGACGATCTTCGGCGCCGTGTCGTCCCGGCCGCCGCTCATCGCCATCGAGGCCATCGACGATCCCGCGCGCGGCTTCGTCCTGCCCCACCACACCCCGCAGGCGCTCTCGACCGACGGCGAGATCGCGCGCCCCACGGTCGGTTCGGTGGCGGACATGGACAGGACGAAAGAGCCTATAGTTGAATGAGGTGCGGCCGCCCCCTTCGTTCGCCCGCCGCCCCCTGGAACTGGAGCCCCCCGTGAAGGCCGAACCACCCGCTCCGCATCCCAGCGACAACCAGTTGCTCGCCGCCCTCCCCCGGGAGGACTACGAGCACATCGCCCCGCACCTCGAGCTCGTCAAGCTGGACCTGGGCGACGTGGTGTACGAATCGGGAAGCCGCATGAAGCACGTGTACTTCCCGACCAACTCCATCGTCTCGCTGCTCTACGTGATGGAGGACGGCGCCTCGGCCGAGATCGCCGTCGTGGGCAAGGACGGCGTCGTGGGCATCTCGCTCTTCATGGGCGGGGACACGACGCCCAGCCGCGCCGTGGTGCAGAGCGCCGGCAACTGCTACCGCCTCTCGGCCGACCGCCTCAAGGCGGAGTTCGCCCGCTACGGGCCGACGATGCACATGCTGCTGCGCTACACGCAGGCCCTCATCACGCAGATGACGCAGACCGCGGTATGCAACCGGCACCACTCGGTGGACCAGCAGCTGTGCCGCTGGCTGCTGCTCAGCCTGGACCGCCTGCCGTCCAACGAACTGACGATGACGCAGGAGCTGATGGCCAACATGCTCGGCGTGCGCCGCGAAGGCGTGACGGAAGCCGCGGGCAAGCTGCAGGCCGCCGGCCTCATCCACTATTCCCGCGGGCACATCACGGTGACCGACCGGCGCGGCATCGAGGCCCGCGCCTGCGAGTGCTACGACGTCGTGCGGCGCGAGACGGACCGGCTGTTTCCTCCGCCCGTGCCGGCGCCGCCGTTGAAGCCCCAGCAGAAGGCCTCGGCGACGCCGGCGCCAGCCGGTCCGGCCCGCAAGCGCGCCTGAGCCGGATCGCGGGCCGCCCGGGGCGACTGCGTACGCTGGCGCACCGACGCTTCCCGCGGGCCGCGCGATGATGGAGTTGTCCCCCTGGGCGGGGGCATCACCGGAGTCCACCATGCTCTATACCATCGCCATCGTCCTCATCATCCTGTGGGCCCTCGGGCTCGTCACGTCCACCACCATGGGCGGTTTCATCCACGTGCTGCTCGTCATCGCGATCGTGGTGATCCTGCTGCGCGTGATCAGCGGGCGCAGCGCGCTCTAGCGACGCCTCAAGCGCGGGAGAAGGTGTGCGTCCCCTTCTTCCGCGGTATCGTGGCGGCCACGACGACGCACGAACCCTGGCGCCTCCACGATGGACATCCTCGCGAAACTCCTCGCGCCCGCGGCGCTGATCCTGTGGGCCCTGCTCGCGCGTCTCGCGTGGGGCCGGCGCGCCGGGACCCGCGCGGGCCTCGCCCTCGCCGCCGTGGCGACGGTGGCCTACGTCGCCGTCGCGACACCGCTCGGCGCGAGCCCCCTCCTCCTGCTCCTCGAGCACTGGCACACCCCGACCGGGCGCTGCGAATCCGTGCCGCCCGACTCGCTGGTGATCGTGCTGGCCGGCGGGATCGACGCGGACGCCCTCTCGGCCGACGACACCTCGCGCCTGTCCGACCACACGCTCCGGCGCGTGATCACCGCGGCGCGGGTCGCCTCGCAGGTGCCGTCGGCGCGGTTCATCCTGTCGGGCGGCGGCGGGACGGCGATCCGCGAGGCGGACCTGATGCGCACGCTGATGATCGACCTGGGCGTGAATCGCGAACGCCTCGAGGTCGAGCGCGAGTCGCGCAACACGTGGGAGAACGCGTGGGAGACGTCGCGGCTCATCGACGCGCGCGCCTGGCGCGACCGGTCGCGATTCCTGCTCACGTCGGCCTTCCACCTGCCGCGGGCGATCGCGACCTTCCGCAAGGCAGGCCTCGAGTCCTGCCCGATCGGCTCGGATTGGCGCCAGCCCCGCATCGAGGCGGCCACGGCCTGGATCCCGGATGCCCCGACGATCATCGCGTCGCTCGCGGCGTGGCGCGAGGTGATCGCGCTGGGCGCCTACCTCGCCATGGGACGGATCTGACGCCGCCTTCGCGGCCGTCAGGGCGCCTTTTCCCCGGCCTGCGCCTGCCGCAGGATGCTGCGGCGCTCGTCGAGCCGCGCGGCGATGCGGCAGCGCTCGCGGCGGCCGCCCTTGAGCAGGTCGCATTGCTCGCGATCGAGCGCGTATTGCGCCGACGCGCGCCGGCGCGCGGATTCCGATTCGCCCCGGATCGCGTGCCGCTCGTTCTCCGCCGTCGTGAACGTGCCGGCCATCGAGCTGGCCGTCGTGGCGGCGACCACGTACACGGTGCCCGCGAGTCCCGAGATGATTCCCGCGGCGCCCAGGTACAGGTAACCGGAGCGGGTCATCTTCACCGAAGCGACAGGCCGCCGCCGCCGAACAGCCCCAGCAGGCCGATCACGATCAGGTACACCGCGACGATGTAGTTGAGCAGCCGCGGGATGGCGAGGATCAGGATGCCCGCGATGAGGGAGAACAGCGGGCCGGCGATCAGGGGAATGGTCATGGCGACTCCTCGAAGAGACGGCCGGCGCGGGGGGCGTTCGACCGATGCATCGAGAATAGCCACGGGGAAAAACGCGGTCGGTGCGGTAAGGTACTTATCGCACCGGCGTCGGCGATCCCTCACAGGGCGGCGGCGAGCGGCGCGCTATGTGCGCCAACGCACGGAACGAGGGTTCCGATTTGTCCAGAGTCAACGCTCCCCTCTCCCTGCCCGAAGCGCACCATGACCCTCCCGCCCCGCTCCCGCATCTTCACGGCCGCCCTGCTGCTCGCCGCGGCGCCGGCCTTCGCGCAAGTCGCCCCGAACCTCGGCACGACCGCGCCGTACGGAATCGTCTCCAGCACCTTCACCAACACAAACACCTCGCCACAGACGATCATCAACGGCAACGTCTGCTTCTCGACCGGCCCGACCACGCCGCCCCTGTCGATCGTGGGAACGACCTCCACGCCTTGCCTGCCCGCCCTGGGGCTCGACCAGGGCACCGCCCTCGCGACGCTGAACGGCCAGCCCTGCACGTCGCTCGGCGCCGGCGCGATCACGCTCGACGCCGTGATCGTCGGCGCCAATCCCCCGGGCACCATCCCGCCGGGCTGCTACTCGAGCGGCGGCGCGATGAACATCACCGCGACGACGACGGTGACGCTGAGCGGTCCGGGCGTGTACATCTTCCGGCCGGGCGGCGCGCTCAACACCGGCGCCAACTCCCGGGTCGTGCTCGCGGGGGGCGCCTGCGCCTCCGACATCTACTGGGCGCCCGTGGGCGCGACGACGCTGGGCGCGAATGCCGCGCTCTCGCCGACGCCGACCTTCGTCGGCAACATCCTCGACGCCGCCGGCATCACGATGGGCCAGTTCGCCCACCTCACCGGCCGGGCGCTCGCCTTCGGCGGAACGGTGACGACCGACGCGGTCACGGTGACCGTCCCCACGTGCTCGAGCCTGGGCGTCGCGAGCACCGCCATCCCGACGCTGTCCGAATGGGGAACGATCCTGCTCGCGGGACTGCTCGCCCTCTCCGCCTTCGGCGCGATCCGCCGCAACCGGCGCTAGGAGCTGCGGCGACCGGAAAGGCGCGCTAGCCCGGCGCCTTGCCGTCCGTCGCCCGCTGGCGCGCCGATTCCTTGCGCTTGAGCACGAGGTAGTCGCCCAGCGGCATCTCGTAGAGTTGCCGGGGATGGCGTTCGGTGGCCGCGAACCAGTCGCGCAGGCTCTGCTCGCGGCGCACGGTCGCGGGCAATGCAGCGGCGCCGTAGAACGCCTCGATGGCGAGGCCGTAGCGCAGCGTGTTGCGCTCCACCACGCCGCGCAGGCCGCCCACCAGCACGGGACGGCCCTGGGCGTCGCGGCCGGCCACCGAGAAGCCCACCTTGTTGCGTCCCGCAGTCGCCAGGTACACCTGCATCGCGACCTTTCCGGCCGTGCCGTAGCCGTAGGCATAGGCGAGCCGGATGACGGTTCCCCCGCCCGTCGCCGGCACGGCCTCGAGCACGATGCGGTAGTCGCGCGTGTCGAGCGGCCCCTCCGGCGCGTCGAGCGCCACCGCGAGGTAGCCCGGGCCGCGCGAGGTCACCCGGTAGGCGAAGGCGAGCTGGCGGGCCTGCGAGAGCGGCTGGTCGTTCTTGGTGCCGATGCGCACGTCCAGCGTCGCGGGCGACTCGTCGGCCGAGGCCCGGCAGTACTTGGTGTTGGGATGCAGGATCAGGATCTCGCACCAGTCGGAGGGCCGCGCGAGCGAGGGCGCGACCAGCACGAAGGGCTGCGCGAGCCAGGCGTAGACCTCGCCGCTCACGCCGCGCTCGCCCTCCGTCGAGTCCAGGAAGAGCGGACGGCCGAACGGATTGTCGGCGTGGGCCGCGCGCGAGGCGGCGAACCCGGCCAGCAGCCGGTCCGCCGGCGAGATCGCTTGCGCGCTCGCCCCGCCCGCGAAGGCGAGGGCGAGGGCGAGCCGCGCCGCCGCTACAGCAGCCGGGCCCACGCGCGCGCGGCGATTTCGAGGATGCGGTCGGAAAGCGGCCGCTGCGCCCAGGCCTGCGCGGTGATGGCCTCGGACTGGGCGAGGTCCGCCTCGAACAGGGCCTGCATCTGCGCGCCGAACCCCTGCCCGAGGACCACGAGGTTGACCTCGTCGTTGTCCAGGAAGCTGCGCCAGTCGAGGTTCGTCGAGCCGATCGTGGACCACACGCCGTCGATCACCGCGCTCTTCGCGTGCAGCAGGCCGCCGCGGCGCTCGTGGATCGCGACGCCCGCCTCGAGCAGCGCCGCGTAATGCGAACGGCCCGCGTGGAACACGGCCCAGAAATCGGTGCGGCCGGGCAGGACGAGGCGCACGTCCACCCCGCGCCGCGCGGCCTGCGCCAGCGTCTCGAGCAGCTGCGGGTCGGGCACGAAGTAGGCGATGGTGATGTGCACGCTCGTCTCCGCGCTGCGGATGGCCGACACGAGCGTCGCGTAGATCGGGTTCGAGGCATCGTCGGGCGAGCTGCCCATCGCGCGCACCACTTCGCGGCCCGGCGTCGTCGCGGGCGGGAAGTGGTTCCGCCCCGGCAAGTCCTCGCCCTTCTGCTTGGCCCACGACGCGAGGAAGAGCCGCTGGAAATCCGCCACCACCGGTCCCTCGACCCGCACGTGCGTGTCGCGCCAGGGCGTCGCGTCCCCGGCACGCCTTGCCGACGAGCCGCCGGAGTGGACGCTGCTGATGTTGACGCCGCCGACGAACGCGATGCGCCCGTCCACGACCAGGAGCTTGCGGTGGTCGCGCCGGTTCACCTCCCAGCCCTTCTTCGCGGTGAGCGGATTGACGGGATTGAACTCGAGCACCTTCACGCCGCCCGCGGTGAGCCGGTCGAAGAAGGCCTTGGGCGTCTTCATCGAGCCCACGCTGTCGTAGAGCACCCTCACGGCCACGCCCGCGGCCCGGCGCTCGAGCAGCGCGTCGGCGAAGGCGTGACCGATCTCGTCGTCCTCGATGATGTAGGTCTCGAGATGCACGTGGTCCTTCGCCCCGCGGATGGCCTCGATCATGGAGCGGAACGTGGCCGGGCCGTCCTGGAGCAGCGTGACCTTGTTCCCGGTCACGAGCGGCGTGCCGGCGATCTGCTGCTCGAGCGCGAGGTGCCGGTCGAAGATGCCGGTGTCCTTGCCGCCCTTCTCCATGTTCGCGAGCACGGCCCCGCTCTGCGGCGCCGAAAGCGTTCCGCGCGGCCCCTCCAGGCGCGCGGGCGGCGCGGGCGAGCCTTCCGCTCCCGCCGGCACGAGCACCGGCAGCGACTGGCAGCCGGCCGCGAGCGCCAGGACGAGGAGCGCGGCAGGCCACGCGAGGCGCTTCGCGCCCCTCACGCGCCGAGTTCCGCGGCCCGCGCCGCCGCCACCGCGCGATCCCACTCCGCCCGCGGCGTCGAACCGGCCCGGTAGGCGTCCATCAGCGTGATCGAGAGGGCGTAGGTCGGGGCGTCGAGTCCCGCGATCTCCGCGCGCCGGAATTCTCCCTCGCCGGTGGCGAGCGAGACGATGAGGCGCGTGAGCAGGCGCGACTGCGAGAAGGCGGGGTTGCGCTCGATGCGCTCGAGCGCCACCGCGAGCGGGTCGCCGATGGGCGGCTCGCCGCGGAAGCGCACGGCCTCGCGCAGCGCCTCCTGGTACTGCGTCCCGGAGAGCCGGTCGGAGGTCGCCGTCATGCGCGCCCTCCCGTCACCGGGTCTCCCGGTCTACTTCTTGGCATCCCGGGACGCATCCTGGATCTTCTCGCCGGCCCGCTCGATCTTCTTGCCGGCCGTTTCGACCGCGTCGTCGACGCTCCTGCCCGCCTTGCCGACCGACTCGCCGACCTGCTTGCCGGCGCGTTCGGCGGGACCTTCCTTTCGCTCGCATCCGCCGAGCGCGGCGAAGGCGAAGGCCAGCGCGAGGCCGGCGGTGGCGAGATTTCGGATGTTCTTCATGGCTTGCTCCTTCGGACGTGGCACGCGGGGAACCGTCGCGCCGTGGCATCCCACGCTACGCCGATCGGGCCCGCGACTCGGTGCGGTGCCGCGCATTGAGGCGCGATGACGCCGTCCGGCGCGCCTTTCTGTACGCTGGCGCACGGTGATCTCCGGCCCCGCGCGGGATCATGCCGATGGGCTGCGCCACGCGATCGGATCGATCGCCCCGTCGGAGAAATCCATGCCGTACCACCACGCCGGCCGCCCGTCGCGTCTCGCGACGCTCGCGCGCGTCCTCAACCGCGGGTTCGCGCGTCCGCCCTCGCCGGGAAACCGTTCCGCGGAGATGCCGCTGCGCGCGGAGCTCTTCAGCGCCGACCAGATGGAGCGCCACGGCCGGGCGCTCGCGGCCGCGCATCGCCTCGCCGCCGCCGGCAGCTCGCGCGAGCCTCTGCTCCCGCGTCTCGCCGAGAACGAGGCTGCGCTCGTCGCCGCCTGCGACCAGCTGGGCGAGGCGGCCTCGATGAACGACCGCATCACCCCCGCGGGCGAATGGCTGCTGGACAACTTCCACCTCGTCGAGGAGCACATCGCGCTCGCCAAGCGCCACCTGCCGCGCGGCTACAGCCGCGAGCTGCCGCGCCTGGGTCCCGGCCCCTCGGCCGGCATGCCCCGCGTCTACGACATCGCCCTGGAGACCATCGCCCACGGCGACGGCCGCATCGACGGCGAAGGCCTCGCGCGCTTCGTGGCCGCGTACCAGACGCGCACGCCCCTCGCGCTGGGCGAACTGTGGGCCATCCCGATCATGCTGCGCCTCGCGCTCGTGGAGAACCTGCGCCGCGTCGCCGTGCGCATCGGCGCCGCGCGCCTGGAGCGCGACCTCGCCAACGAGTGGGCGGACCGCATGATCGTCGAGGCCGAGCGGGACCCGACCGGCCTCATCCTCGTCATCGCGGACATGGCCCGTTCCGAGCCGCCGATGGGAACGGCCTTCGTGGCCGAATTCGCGCGCCGCCTGCAGGGACAGAGCGCGGCGCTCGCGCTGCCGCTCACCTGGATCGAGCAGCGCCTCGCCCAGGGGCACCGCACGATCGAGGACTCCGTGCTCGCCGAGAACCGCCAGCAGGCGGCCGACCAGGTGTCCCTGAGCAACAGCATCGGGAGCCTGCGCTTCGTGAGCGCGCACGACTGGCGCGACTTCGTCGAGGGCACGAGCGCCGTCGAGTCGGTGCTGCGGGAGGATCCGGCGGGCGTGTACGCCTCGATGACCTTCGAGAGCCGCGACCGCTATCGCCACGCGGTCGAGCGCATCGCGAGGCAGGCGTCGGTCGGCGAGTCCCACGTGGCGGCGCTCGCGATCGGCCGGGCGCGCGAGGCGGCGGCGGCCGGCGACGACCGGCGCTCGCACGTCGGCTTCAGTCTCGCGGGACCGGGGCTCGAGGCCTTCGAGCGCGACGCGGGCGCGAAGCGCTCGGTCGCCGCGTCGCTGCGCGCCTTCGGCAAGCGCCACGCGCTCGCGCTCTACCTCGGAACGATCGCCGCGCTCACCGGCGCCCTCGCCGCGTGGCTGTTCGCCAGAGCGATCGGCGCCGGGGCGCCGCTGCTGCTGCTCGCCGCGTACGCGCTGCCCTTCCTGCTCGTCGCGAGCCAGGTGGCCGTGGGCCTCGCCAACCTGCTCGGCACGCGGATCGTGCCGCCGCGCCCGCTGCCGAGGATCGACTTCTCCGAGGGTCTCGCGCCCGACGCGCGCACGCTCGTGGTCGTGCCGACGATGCTCACCGACGCGGCGGGCGTCGAGGCGCTCGTCGAGGCCCTCGAGGTGCGCTACCTCGCCAACCGCGACCCGCGCCTGCACTTCGGCCTGCTCACCGACCTCCCGGATGCGCCCGAGCGCGAGCTGCCCACCGACCAGCCGCTGGTCGAGCTCGCCGCCCGACTCATCGGCGAGCTGAACGCCGCCTACGCGCCCGCGGACCCGCCCGCCGACGAGGGCGAGTCGAGCGTCTTCTACCTGTTCCACCGGGCCCGCGCCTGGAACGCCGGGGCGCGCACGTGGATGGGCGAGGAGCGCAAGCGCGGCAAGCTCGAGGACCTGAACGCGCTGCTGCGCGGAGGCGGCCAGGCCGCGTTCGAGCGCGTGGTGGGCGCCCTGCCCGTCCTCGACAAGGTGAAATACGTCATCACGCTCGACACCGACACGCAATTGCCGCGCGACACCGCGCGCCACCTGGTCGGCGCGATGGCCCACCCGCTCAACCGGGCCCGCTTCGGCGAGGGCGCGGACGCCGGCCGGATCCTCGAGGGCCACGCGATCCTGCAGCCGCGGGTGAGCGCGAGCCTCACGGGCGCGAACCGCTCGCGCTATTCGCGCCTCATGGCCGGCGAGCCCGGCATCGATCCGTACACGCGCCTGGTGTCGGACCTCTACCAGGACGCCTTCGACGAGGGCTCGTACATCGGCAAGGGCATCTACGACGTGGACGCGTTCGAGCGCGCCCTGCGCGGGCGCTTCCCCCACGACCGCATCCTGAGCCACGACCTCATCGAGGGCTGCTACGCGCGCGCCGGGCTGCTGGCCGACGCCGAGCTGAACGAGTCCGGCCCCTCGCGCTACGCCGCCGACGTGGCGCGGCGCCATCGCTGGGTGCGAGGCGACTGGCAGCTGGCGGGCTGGCTTCGCCGGCGCGTGAGCCTGCCGGACGGCGAGCGCGAGGCGAACCCGCTGTCGTACCTCTCGCAGTGGAAGCTCTTCGACAACCTACGGCGCAGCCTCGTGCCCGCCTCGCTCCTCGCGCTCGTGGCGCTGGACGCGCTCCTGCCCGCGTCCGCCGCGTTCTGGACCGCCGCGGCGCTCGCGGTGTTCCTCTTCCCCTGCGCGCTCTCCGGCCTCTTCGATCTCGCGTCGTGGCCGCCGGACACCTCGCCCGGCCGCCACCTGCGCGGCGTCGGGGGCGCGCTCTGGCGGAGCCTGCGCCAGGCCTTCCTCGCGATCGCCTTCCTGCCGCACGAGGCGGCGTGGTGCCTCGACGCGATCGTCCGGACGCTGGCGCGCCTGCTCGTCACGCGCCGCCGCCTGCTCGAGTGGACGACCTCGAGCGAGGCCGATCTCGCGCTCGCCGCGCGGGACCGCACGACCCTCGCCGCGAGCTTCCGCGCCATGGCCGTCGCCCCGGCGTTCGCCCTCGCCGCGTTCGCCGCCCTCGCGTTCCTCGCGCCCGCCGCCCTCGCCGTGGCCGCGCCCCTGCTGCTGCTCTGGGCGGCCTCGCCCGCGATCGCCTGGTGGGTGAGCCGCCCCCTGCGGCGCCCCTCCGCGGACCTCACGACCGCCGATACCCGCTTCCTGCGCGCGCTGGCCCGGCGCACCTGGGGCTACTTCGAGACGCACGTCGGCCCGGAGGATCACTGGCTGCCGCCGGACAACGTGCAGGAGGCGCCGGTCGCGCGCATCGCGCACCGCACCTCGCCCACGAACATGGGACTCGCGCTGCTCGCGGACCTGTCGGCCCACGACCTGGGCTACCTGAGCACCGGGCAGCTCATCGAGCGCACCACGGTCGCGCTGCGCACGATGGAATCCCTCGAGCGCCACCGCGGCCACTTCTTCAACTGGTACGACACGCAGACGCTGGCCCCGCTCCTGCCGCGCTACGTGTCCTCCGTCGACAGCGGCAATCTCGCCGGGCACCTGCTGACCCTGCGGCCGGAGCTCGCGAACCTCGCCGATGCGCCCATCCTCAACCGCCGCTGGCGCGAGGGGATCGACGACACGTTCGCCCTGCTCGCCGAGGCCGCGGGCGAGGACGCGCCCGATGGCGTCGAGG
>CAZPLW010000072.1:0-17582 GCA_964587315.1 uncultured Lysobacter sp. | reverse complement strand
CATCCACTGCTCGCCGTGCAGGATCGCGCCGTGCACGAGCGACCGGTAGCGCGTCTGCGGGTCGCTTTCGCGCGCCTGGACCTCCTTCACGCGCAGCACGCCGTAGAAATTGCGCGTGACGAGGACGGTGTCCTCGTTGTGCTTGTCGACGCGGTAGGCGAGCGCGCCGGCGGTGAAGGCGACGACCGCGGCGAACAGGGCGACGATGGGCCGCGGACGCCCGAGGTTCACGAGCAGGGCGAGCAGGGCCACGGCCACGAGCGCGATCTCCAGCTCGAAATACCCGGGCAGCAGGAGCGGCGCCGCGATCCCCACGAGCACCCCGCCCGCCACGCCGCCCAGCGAGACGACCAGGTAGAAGAGCGTGAGGTGCCGGGGGCCGGGCCGCAGGCGGGCGAGCTCGCCGTGGCAGAACATGCACACCACGAAGAGGCCGACCGCGAAGACGCCGATCTGCAGCACCAGCTCGAACTGCAGGCGCTTGTCGGCGAGGAACCAGGCCATCACGCACAGGATCCAGACGAGGAAGCCCAGGAAGACGTCGCGGCGGTAGGCCCAGTTGCCCTCGAAGCAGAGGATGAAGGAGAGCAGGTAGATCGCGAGCGGGATCACCCACAGGAGCGGGATCGACGAGATGTTCTGCGTGAGGTGGTTCGAGACCGCGAGCAGCGTCACCGAGCCCATCGTCGCGAGGGCGAGCCACAGGGCGAGGCGGCGCAGGGCGGGCCGCGGCTCCTCGGTGGCCTGCGAGGCGGGCAGGGCGCTTTCGAGCGGGGGCAGGTCGCGGCTGCGCCACGCGAGGGCCGCCGCCACGACGACGAAGGCGACATAGCCCCACGACCAGAAGACGGACTGCCGCGGGCTCGCGAGCCACGGCTCGAAGAGGAACGGGTAGCCCACCAGCGCGAGCATCGAGGCGAAATTCGAGAGGGCGAAGAGCCGGTAGGGGCTCGAGCCCGGGAACTCGCGCGCGAACCAGGCCTGCACGAGCGGGCTCGTGGTCGACAGGATCAGGTACGGCAACCCGATGGTCGCGAAGAGCAGCTGCAGGATGCGCAGGACGGGATTCTCCTCGCCGAGCGGCTTCCACGTCTCCGCGGGGATGATGGGCAGGAAGGCGAGGCTCAGGACGAGCAGCCCGATGTGGACGAGGCCCTGCTTGCGCGGGTCGACCCGGCTCACGATCCAGTGCGAGTACGCGTAGCCCAGCAGGAGGACCAGCTGGAAGAACACCATGCAGGTCGTCCAGACGATCGCCGCGCCCCCGAACCAGGGCAGGATCTGCTTGGCGAGGATGGGCTGGACGAGGAAGAGCAGGAACGCGCTCAGGAAGACGGTGGCGGCGTGAAGCAACATCGAGGCGTGTTTCTCGTCGTGGGCGGGCGGGGGAGAGCGGATCGTAGCACGCACCTCCGGCGCCTCCCGGGGGCGGCGCTATACTCGGTCGCATGCTCGTAGCCCTCGTGCGGGCGGCGCTCGTCGCCGAAGCGTTCGCCGTCGTCCTGCTCGCCGCCTGGCTGCACGGCCGCGGCGCGGGCCTTGCGGCGGCGATCGCGGCGCCCGTGGCGCTCTCCCTCGGGGTCCGGCTCGCGATCGTGTGCTTCTCGATGACGATCGCCCACCTGGCGCGTTCGCCGCGCGAGAAGGCCCAATGTCTCGATGCCCTCGGCACGATCCGGCTGGTCCTGGGCGAATGGCGCGCGATGCTCGCCAACAACTTCTTCTTCCTGCCGCTCGCGCGCGCGGCCCTGCCGCCCGAGCCGCCACGCGATGCGCCGTCCGAAGTCGCGGTGCTGCTGGTCCACGGCTATTTCTCGAATCGCGGCATCCTGAGCGGCCTCGCGCGGGACCTGGCCGCGCGCGGCGCGTTCCCGGTGTTCACCTTCGACTTCCGCGGCACGTTCCTGCCCATCGACGAGCTCGCCGGGCAGCTCGCGGCGCAGCTGGACGACGTCCTGCGGCCCGGCGGCGCGAAGCGCGTCGTCCTCGTCGCCCACAGCATGGGAGGGCTCGTCGCGAGGGCCTGCTTCGCCCGGCGCGGGACGGCCCGCATCGCGCGCCTGGTCACGATCGCGAGCCCGCACAACGGCACGCGGCTCGCGAAGCTGGGCCTGGGGGCCAACGCGAGGCAGATGCGGCCGGACAGCGGTTTCCTCGCGGGCCTGCGCGCGAGCGAAGGGCCGGGCGGGCCGGGCTGCCCGGTCACCTCGATCTACTCGGTGCACGACAATCTCGTCTCGCCGCAGGACACGAGCCGGCTGCCCTTCGCGACGAACGTCGCCTTCGCGGGCGTGGGGCACGTCGACATCCTGCTCGACGCCCGCGTGCACGCGCGGGTGGCCGCGGAACTGGCGGCCGCCGGCGTGCGGATCGACCGCGCCGCCTAGAGCAGCGCCAGCACTTCCTCGGCGTGGTTCGCGACGTCGGGGCGGTCGATGACGTGCGCGATCTTCCCCTTCTCGTCGATCACGAAGGTCACCCGGTCGGCCATGCCGATGAGCGCCTTGGCGGCCGACAGGAGGCCGCCTCCCCCGATCGTGCCGTAGGCCCGCCCGACCTGGCCGTCCTTGTCGGCGAGGAGCGGGAAGTTGAGCTGGTACTTCTGCGTGAACTTCCGGTGCGAGGCCTCGTCCTGCGTGGACACGCCCAGGATCGCGGCGCCCTTGGCGGCGATGTCCTTGTTGTGGTCCCGCAGGGAACACGCCTGCCTGGTGCAGCCGGGCGTGTCGTCCATCGGGTAGAAGTACATGACGAGCTTCCTGCCGCGGTATCCCTTGAGGGACACGCGGGTGCCGTCGGTGGTGACGCCCTCGAAATCGGGGGCGGGGTCTCCGGGCTTGAGGGCCATGGCGCTCACCAGTGGATGCCCTGGGTGATCTGCGCGAAGGCGACCTGCTCGGGCGAGAGCTCGACCTCGCGCGCCGCGCCTTCCTTGCGGCCCTGGGCGGCGCCCGAATCCGGGAACATGCGGAAGGCCGTGTTGAGGATGATGTGCGTCGCCTTGGGCGCGACCGCGTGCAGCAGCGCGCCGAAGATGCCCAGGCGCGTGGCGATGCGCACCGGCTTGTAGACGATGGCCTCCACCACCAGGTCCGCCGCCTGCTCCGGCGTGAGCGTCGGGACGTGGTTGTAGAGCTTGGTGGGCGCGATCATGGGCGTCTTCACGAGCGGCATGTTGATCGTCGTGAAGGCGATGTTGTCGTCGTTGAACTCGCTCGCCGCGCAGCCGGTGAAGGAGTCGAGCGCGGCCTTGGAGGCGACGTACGCGGAGAAGCGCGGCGCCTGCGTGAGCACGCCGATCGAGGAGATGTTGATGATGTGGCCGCGCTTCTTCCTCATCATCGAGGGAAGGAAGCCCATGATGAGGCGAAGGCTGCCGAAGTAGTTGAGCTGCATCGTGCGCTCGAAGTCGTGGAACCGGTCGAACGACGAGGCGATGCCGCGGCGGATCGACCGGCCCGCGTTGTTCACGAGGTAGTCGCAGTGGCCGAAGTCCTTGAGCACCGCGGCCACCAGCTTGTCGCACTCCGGGATCTCGGCCAGGTCGCAGGCGTAGAACTTCGCCTTGCCGCCCATCGCCTTGATCTTCGCCATCACGGGCGCGGCCTTCGCCGGGTCGCGCGCGACGAGCACCACCTGGGCGCCGGCCTCGGCCATCTTGTAGGCCGTGGCCTCGCCGATGCCGGAGGTCCCGCCGGTGATCACGATCACGCGGTCCTTCACCTTGCCCGCGAGCGATCGGTCGATGAAGAGGTCCGGGTCGAGGTGGCGCTCCCAGTAGTCCCACAGGCGCCAGGCGTAGTCCTCGAGCGCCGGCACCGCGATGCCCGAGCCCTTCAGGGCCTTCGCGCACTCGCGGTTGTCGAAGCGGGTGGGGTAGTTGACGAACTTGAACATGTCCTGGGGGATCCCGAGGTCCGACAGGACCTGCTTCTGGATCCGGCGCACCGGCGCCAGGGACATGGCCGAGTCGATGACGAAGTCGGGGATGAACCCGAACATCTTCGCGTTCAGGCGCATCGTCATCTGCGGCGCGTGGGCCGCCTTGGCGAAGAGGTTGAGGATCTCGCCGATGCGGCGCGGCTCCGGGTCCGTCAGGTGGAAGCAGTGCCCGTCGAGGCCCTTCTTGTGGGCGATGTGGTCCATCGCGTCCACCACGTAGTCCACGGGGACGATGTTGATGCGCCCGCCCTCGATGCCCACCGTCGGCATCCACTGCGGAAGAGTCTTCCTCATCTTCTGGATGAGCTTGAAGAAGTAATAGGGGCCGTCGATCTTGTCGATCTCCCCCGTCTTCGAGTGGCCGACCACGATGGCCGGGCGGTAGATGCGCCAGGGGCGCTTGCACTCGGCGCGCACGATGGCCTCGGAGTCGTGCTTGGTGCGGAAGTAGGGGTGGTCCAGCTCCTCGGCCTCGTCGAACATGTCCTCGCGGAAGACGCCGTCGTAGAGGCCCGCGGCCGCGATGGAGCTGGTGTGGTGGAAGCAGCCGGCCCGGACGGCCTCCGCGAACTGGACGGCGTGGCGCGTGCCGTCGATGTTGGCCTTCTGCTGGCTTTCGGCGTCGGCGGAGAGGTCGTAGATCGCGGCGAGGTGGAAGACGTGCTCGATCTTGCCCTTCAGCTTCGCGAGGTCGGCGGCGGCGATGCCCAGCTTCGGCTTGGCGAGGTCGCCGACGACGGCCACGACGCGCTTGGCGTCGGCGCCCCAGCGCGGCCGCAGCGCGTCCAGTTTCCCGACCGAGTTCTTGCGCACGAGGACGTGGATGGTGCCCCCGCGCGCGATGAGCTTGTCGATCAGGAAGCGGCCGATGAAGCCGGTGCCGCCGGTCACGAAGTAGGACATGGGGTTCTCCTCGGGAATTGTCTTCTGTCTTGGCCGGGCGGATCGGTCCGGCCCGACCGCGGAATCATACACGCGCCTCCGGGCGCCGCCGCCGGCCGCGGGAGGGGTTTTAGTGTGTCTGCTCTAATGCTTCGCCGTAGGCTGGGACTCGAAACCGGGGCAATTGGCCCCGCCCCGTGCAAGCCACGGAAAACGGACGCTTTCGATGAAAGGAAATGCCATGGCCCGCCGCAATCCCACCGCCCGCACCCGCAAGACCGTGACCCGTCCGGCCGCTCCGGCCACCCCGGCGCAGGCCATGAGGACCCTCCGCACGTCCACCCGCAAGGCCGTCGAGGCCGGCGTGGAGGCGGCCGTGGGCGTTCGCCGCTCCGCCGTCGGCGCCTTCAACGCGCTCGTGAAGCAGGGCGCCGCCCTCGAGGCGAAGAGCCGCCGGGTCGCGATCGCCCGCGCGACCGAGGCCCGCGACATCGCTTGTGCCCGTGCCGTCGAGGCGAAGACGAAGACCGTGGGCGCGATGTCCCATCTCGAGAAGGTGTTCGAGCAGCGCGTCTCCCGCGCCATCTCCAAGCTCGGCGTGCCGACCACCCGCGACGTGCGCGCGCTCTCGCGCCAGGTCGCGCAGCTGCAGGTGAGCGTCGAGCAACTGCGCCGCTCGCGCACGCGCGCCCGCGCCCACTAGGGCTTCCATGGCGCGGCGTGGCAGCCCGTCCCGCGAGGCCGGGGGCGCGAGCCCACCGGCCGCGAGGATGCGCAAGCCTCGCATCGGGCTCGCCCTCGCCGGGGGCGGGCCCTTCGGCGCCGTCTACGAGATCGGCGCGCTCCTCGCCCTCCAGGAATCGCTGGAGGGCCTCGATTTCAACGAGCTCGACGTCTACGTCGGCGTGAGCGCCGGCAGCTTCCTCACGGCCGCGCTCGCGAACGGCATTCCGGTCTCCGAGATCTACGGCCTGTTCATCGAGGACGGGGAGGTGGAGGGCGCCCTCACGCCGGAGGTGTTCATGCGCCCGGCCTTCCGGGAATACCTCGCGCGGGCGCGTTCGGTGCCGCCGATCCTGGCGCGCTCCGTCTGGAATTACGTGACGCGGCCGCTCTCGCGCGGCGCGCTCGAGTCGTTCGCGGCCCTGGGCCGCGCCATCCCGACGGGCGTCTTCGACAACGACACGATCCACCGGTACCTGCAGGCGGTCTTCACGCGCCCGGGGCGCACCGACGACTTCCGCCAGCTCCCGCACAAGCTCTACCTGGTCGCGACGGACCTGGACACCGGCGAGAGCGTGAGCTTCGGCCGGCCGGGCCACGACCACGTCCCCATCTCGAAGGCGGTGCAGGCGAGCGCGGCGCTGCCGGGGCTCTTTCCCCCGGTGGAGATCGACGGCCACCACTTCGTGGACGGCGCCCTCAAGAAGACGCTGCACGCCTCCGAGGCGCTCGACGACGGCGCCCGGCTGGTGATCTGCGTGAACCCCATCGTGCCCTACGACGCCAGCCTCGCGACGGAGAAGGGCCGCGGCCGCCACAGCCGCCTGGTGGAAGGCGGCCTGCCGGTTGTGCTCTCGCAGACCTTCCGCGCCATCATCCACTCGCGCATGACGGCGGGCATCGCGAAATACCGTACCCAGTACAAGGGCGCGGACGTGGTGCTCTTCGAGCCGGACGCGGACGACAGCGAGATCTTCTTCACGAACATCTTCGGCTACGCCACGCGCAAGCGGCTCTGCGAGCACGCCTACGTGCGCACGCGCCGGGACCTGCTCAAGCGCCGCGCCACCCTGGAGCCGCTCCTCGCCCGGCACGGCATCCGTCTCAAGGCGGACGTGCTGGAGGATCCGGACCGCCGCCTCTCGATGCGCCTGGGACGGCCTCCGAGCCGGATGCCGGCGCCCTGGCGCCTGCCGACCGAGGCCGCCGACCTTCGCGAGACCCTCGTCGACCTGCGCCGCTGGCTCGCCAAGGACCCGCCCGGGGCGTGATACGCTTTCCGGCCATGGCGAAGTCATCCGCCGGCCGGCCCGCCCTCGACGGCAACGCCGTCCGCACCCAGCGCACCCGCGAGCGCATCCTCGCGGTGAGCCTCGCGCTCTTCAACGACCGCGGCGAGGCCCACGTGACCACCGGCATGATCGCCGACGAGCTGAACATCAGCCCGGGCAACCTGTACTACCACTTCCGCAACAAGGACCAGATCGTCGAGGAGCTCTTCGACCGTTTCGAGGAGCGCATCGCCCTCGAGCCCGACGCCCGCCTGGACGGCCCGGGCGCCATCGAGGACCTCTGGCTCTACCTGCACCTCATGTTCGAGGGCATCTGGGCCTATCGCTTCCTCTACCGCAACCTCGACGACATCACGGGGCGCAACCGGCGGCTGCGGGAGCATTTCAACCGCATCGTGGAGGCGAAGCTCGAGGCCGTGCGCCGGCTGTGCGCCGGGCTCGTGAAGACCGGCCTCATGCAGGCGCGGCCCGAGGAGATCGCCTCGCTCGCGGACAACGTCCTCGTCGTGGCGACCTACTGGCTCAACTACCGCGCCGTGCGCGACAAGCGGGGCAGCACCGACTCGCGCGACCTCGGGGCCGGGGCCTACCAGGTGATGGCGCTGGTGGCGCCCTATCTCGTGCCCGAGGCGCGCTCGCACATCGAGCGGCTCGGCCGCGACTACATCGACTAGGACGACGAGGGGAGGGGAGCATGGCGAAAGCGAAGTGGGCGGCATTCCCGTGGCCGTCGAAGGACTACGCGCATCCGGGCGAGGTGCTCAGGAAGCACTGGGCGCGACTGCACCGGGGAGACTGCGAGGCGTTCCCGAAGGAGGCCGCGGTCCAGGAGGCCTGGCGCCTCTACCACCAGGGGCGGTTCGCCGACGCGGTGGCGGCGGGCCTCGAGGCCGGCGGGGCGGGAATCACCGCCGCCAACAAGTCGCAGTCCATCTACGCCAACGGCGTCGAGAAGAAGGAGCCCGTCCGCATCGCGCTCTTCGAGGAGGTGATGGCGCGGGCCGAGGCGCAGGCGAAGGCCGAGCCGAAGAATCCCAACGCCCACTACCAGTTCGCGTACGCGGCCGGCCGCTACAGCCAGCGCATCTCGGTGGCCAAGGCGCTCGCGCAGGGCCTGGGCGGCAAGGTGAAGGCCGCGCTCGAGACGACCCTCAAGGTCGCCCCGAAGCACGGCGAGGCGCACATCGCCCTCGGGGCGTGGCATGCCGAGGTGGTCGACAAGGTGGGCGCGCTCGTGGGCGGCCTCACCTACGGCGCGAAGCGGGAATCCGGCGAGGCGCATTTCCGCCGCGCGCTCGAACTCATGCCCGACTCGGCCATCGCGCACGTCGAGTTCGCCAATGGCCTGGTCTTGATGCACGGCAAGAAAGCCCTCGCCGAGGCGGGCAAGCTGTATGCCACGGCCGCCTCGATCGAGCCGAAGGACGCGATGGAAAGGCTGGACGTGGAGGCCGCCCGGGCGGAGCTCGAATGAACGCGGCTTCGCGAAGGGTCGTGGCATGGAGGCAACGTCAGAGGGAGAAAGTGCCGTTTTCAGAGTGAAAACTCATTGACAAACCGTTTTCGCGGTGTTCATTCTCACGCATGTCAGGCCCTCAGAGGCGAGATTGAAGCTGAACCACCAACACCATCAGATTGGAGGAATTCGAATGGCAGCTAAGAAAGCCAAGAAAGCCGCCAAGAAGCCGGCGGCGAAGAAGCCCGCCGCCAAGAAGGCGGTGAAAAAGGTTGCCGCCAAGAAGCCGGTGAAGAAGGCCGCGCCGAAGAAGGCCGCGGCCAAGCGCAAGCCGAACGCCGCTTTCATGAAGCCCGTGACGCCGAGCGCGACGCTCGCCGCCGTCGTGGGTTCGGCCGCCGTGCCGCGCACCGAGATCACCAGCAAGATCTGGGCGTACATCAAGAAGAACGGCCTCCAGGACAAGGTCAACAAGCGGAACATCAACGCGGACGACAAGCTGAAGGCCGTCTTCGGCGGCAAGAAGACCGTCTCGATGTTCGAGATGACCAAGCTCGTCTCGGCTCACCTGAAGTAATTCCCCAGGGTCCGCCGGCTGCGCTGGCGCGATCCCCGGAAAGACGAACGGGCCGGCTCACGCCGGCCCGTTTCCTTTTGCGCTCCCGCGAGGCTAGGCCAGCACGCCGAGATCGGCCACCGGGAAGCGCGCGAGATTCGGGAACACCGTCGCGATCTCGGCCGGCCCCGCGCCGAACCAGCGCGCCAGGCTCGCCGAGTACTGGTCCACGGCCGTGCCGGGTATCCAGAGGCCCTGCGAGCCGGTGTCGTCCGGCCCGCCTCGCACGAGGGTGGGAAACGAACCGTAGAGCTTTCCGCCCTGCACGGCCCCGCCCGCCACGAGGTGGTGACTGCCCCAGGCGTGGTCCGAGCCCTTGCCGTTGGAGGGAAACGTGCGGTTGAAGTCGGATGCGGTGAAGCTCGTCACGAGATCGGCGCAGCCCAGCTCCGCCGTCGCGTTGTAGAGCGCCGCCATCGCCGAGCTCACCTCGCCGAGCAACTCCGACTGGCGGCCGAGCTGTTCGTCGCCGTGGGTGTCGAAGCCCCCGATCGAGGCGAAGAACACCTGGCGCCTGAGGCCCAGGGCCTGCCGCACGGCGATGAGTCTCGCGATCATCTGCATCTGGCTGCCCAGGCCGGTGCCGGGAAAGGCGGTCGCGAACGGCGGCACGGCCGCAAGGGCCGACGAGAGGACCTGCTGGTTCGCGATGGCCCGCCGGATCACGTCCGTCCAGGCGCCGTCGAGGAGGTTCGCGCTCGGCAGGGCGAGCACCTCGTTCACGCCCCGGGAGGTCGGGTCGGTCGCCGCGGCCCCCTTGTAGAAATCGAAGCCGAGGATGTTGCCGGGCGAGACCTTGAAGGACGAGATCGTCGTGCCGACCTGGAAGAGGTTGTTGCCCGTCACCGAGATGAGCGTCGAGCTGGTGTTCGTCCCGTTGGCCGCCTTCATCAGGTCGCCCAGGCGACCGCCCCATCCCGAGCGGGGCGCGCCGTCCGAGATCGAACTCTGCCATTGCGCCTGCTGGTCGCTGTGCGAGAAGAGATCGGGCGGAAGGGGGACGCTGCGGGCCTGGTACTGCGCGCGCGTCGTGGGCGCGCGCAGGGGCCCGACATTGGCGACGATGGCGGCCTTGCCGGCGTTGAACAGGCCCTGGAAACCCGCCATGGCCGGATGCAGCCCGAACGTGCGGCCGGGCGTGTTGGATACCGCCAGGGGCAGGAGCGTGCCGCTCGCCAGGGCGAGCGCCGGGGTGCGGCCGGTGGCGTACTGCAGGTACTCCGTGGCCGAGGTCGGGATCACCATGTTGTTCGCGTCGTTTCCGCCGAACATGAAGATGCACACGAGGGCGCGGTAGTCCTCGCCCGCGGCCTTGGGGCCGCTCGTGAGCGCGGCGGCGGCCGCGATGCGCTGGAGGTCGGACCAGGCGCCCAGCCCGGCGGTGGCGACGCCCGCGGTGGCGAGGCGCTTGAGGAACGTTCTGCGGTCGGTCATGGCGTTCTTCCCCCTCATTTCTGGATCACGAACTCGGGCGAAAGCGCCACGAGCAGCAGCGCGGTCTTCACGCGGTCGGTCGGCTTCGTGGCCGCGATGCCGCCCGCCGCCGAGACGATCGTGGCGCGCGTGGCCGCCGACAGGGTGCCGTTGAAGAACAGGAGGTTCAGCCGGTCGGCGAGCGCCGCCGGGTCGCCGGCGATCGCGACGAGGGGCGCGTAGTCGAGCGTGAGCTTGGTGTCGCCGCTGCCGTAGCTGCCGCCGCGCACGAGCTTCGAGAAGAAATTGAGACCGCCCACCAGGCTCGTCTCCGTGGTGATCTGGAACTCCGGCGCCACCAGGCCGGCGGCCGCGAGCGGCCCGGGCTGCCGGTAGTTGGGCGAGAAGAAGTTGAAGACGGAAGGCGAGAGCGGCGGGCTCTGGTTGAGCCCCTCGTCCGCGCTGTCGAGGTACCAGATGCGATTGCGCCCGGTCGGGCTCGTCGCGCCCAGGGCGCGCAGGTAGTTCGCGAAGCGGATCACCGGCTCGCGCTGCTTGCCCCAGCCCGCCTCGCGGGCCTTGTCGAGGCTGCGCGCCTCGGGGTCGAGCAGGACCGCGCGCAGCACGGCCTTCAGGTCGCCGCGCACGCCCTGGCCGTTGTTGGCGAAGGCCGCGGCGACGCGGCCGATGTAGGCCGGGCTCGGGTTGGAGGTGACGAACCGCTGGATGAGCTGCCGGCCGATGAAGGGCCCGACGTTCGGATGGTTGAAGAGCGCATCCAGGGCGTCTTTCAGGTCCTTGCGCGCGCCCTGGTTCGCCGGCAGGACGATGCCGTTCACGATCGTCTTCGCGTTGGTGTCGTGCCACATCTCCCACGGAACCATCGGCTCGAGCCAGTTCTCCTTCGCCGGGTCGAAGACGTTGGGCTTCGAGGTGTCGTTGCCGGCGAAATTCCAGCCCGAGAACGCGGCCGCCATGTTCCTCACCACCGACTCGTCGTAGGTCGGTACCGGGTTGCCGGCGCCGTCGAGCACGCGCGAGCCGTCCGGCGCCAGCCGCACCAGCCCGATCGAGAAGAGCTGCATCACCTCGCGGGCGAAGTTCTCGTTCGGGTGCGTGCCCCTGGCCGGGTCCTCCTTCTTGCTGCCGATCATGTTGAGGTAGTAGCCCATGGCCGGATGCAGCGCCACGTCCTCGAGGAGCTGGCGGTAGTTGCCGAAGGCGTTGCGGTTGAGCATGTCCATGTAGGACGCCATCGCGTAGGTGTCGAGGTCCGGCGCGATGTTCGAGATCACGAGGATCTCCGAGAGGGCGAAGGCCATCCGCGCGCGCAGCTGGCCGGGGTCCCACAGCCATTGCTGCCAGATCGCCTCGTAGGCGCGCTCCTCGGCGGCCTTCTCCCCCGCGGCCTTGCGGTCGTTCACGTACTGCACGTGCGAGGCCGGCGCCAGCGCGAACTGCGCGGCGAGCCACGCTTCGTGGCCCTGGGTGCGCAGCGCGGCGATCTCGTCGATGGACTTGATCCCGAAGGTCGCCTGCGTGAGGAAGCGCGCGGCGTCCTGCGTCGCGACGTCGAGGACCGGCGGCGGCGCGCTCACCGTGATCGCGAGCGCGGCGCTGGTCGCCGTGGCGCCCTGGTTGTCGGTCGCCACGGCGGTGATGCTGTAGGAACCGTGGGGCGCGCTGGCCCAGCCGCCGTTCCAGGGCGGGGCCGTCGCTTCGGCCACCTTGGCGCCGTTCGCCAGGTACTCGACGCGCACGACGGTGCCGTCGGGATCGGAGGCCGTGACGGCGAGCGGCACGCTCGCGCCGAACGCGAAGAACGCGCCGGCCGTCGGCAGGGCGAGGACGACCTTGGGCGGCTTGTTCGCCGCGGGCGGCACGCCGCCCGGGCCGGACTTCACTTCGATCGGCGGCACGGTCGCCAAGGCCGTGAGTCGCCTGTCGTCGGTCGCCATCGCGGAGTACCGGTGGATGCCCGCGGTGACGTTGGCGACGCGAAGCTCCCAGGGCGCGGCCTTCGCCTCGCCGATCTTCTCGCTGCCGTCGTAGAAGGACACTTTCGCGACGGTGCCGTCGGGATCGCTCGCGGTGGCCCGGAGCGTGATCGTCGCCGGCGCCACGGCGGGCGTCGCCCCGGCCGTGGCCGCGAGGCTCACGACGGGCGGCCGGTTGGCGACCGGCGAACCGAAGGGCTGGCGCACGATGGTCTTCGTCACGGTCTGCCCTTTCACCGTGGCGGTGAAGGTGGCGGCGTTGCCGTTGAAGCGGATCGTGGCGGTGCCGACTTCCGTCAGCTTCGTCTTCGTCGGGTCGAAGGGCAGCGTGTGCGGGGTGCCGGTGGTCGTGTAGAGCTTGCCGGTGAAGGTGTTGGTGTCGACGAACGTCCCGCCGGGCATCACGATCCAGAGCGGGCGGCCGTCGTCGGCATAGGTGAACCACACCGCGAAGAGGTTGTCTCCGTGGTGGTTGAGCGTGATGCCCCATCCGGATTCGTTCGGGTTCCACCAGATGTCGCCGAAGTCGCTGGGCGCATTGGCGGGGGCGCTGCCGAAGGGCTGGCGCGTGATGCGCTTCGCGACCGACTGCCCGCCGACCGTGTAGGCGATGGACGCGTTCTGGTCGTCGTCGTCGAAGTCGATGCGTGCCGTCCCGATGCGCGTCACCTTCACGTCGGCGGCCCGGAAGGGTTCGGCGCGGAACGAGGGCCCGGTCGTGCGATAGACGTCGCCCGAGAAGGTCCGGTCGCCGTTGGTGAAGACGCCGTCGGTCATCACCATCCAGAAAGGCTGGCCGTCCAGGTCGTAGACGTACCAGGCCGCGAACACCTTGTCATTGTGGTGGGTGAGCGTCACCCCCCAGCCCGACTCCTTGGGGTTCCACCAGATGTCGGTGTAGTTGGCCGCCTGGGCGAGCCCGGTGGCGGCGAGCAGGAACGCGGCAATGAGAGCGACCGCGACGCGATGCGAGATGGCGGCAAGACGCCGCGCGATGGTGAAGTGCACGAGAACCCTCCCTGTGCCAAGGCTTCGGAGGGCCGTACTGCAACTACGATGCCAACGCGCTAAGTGCTTGTTTTCCGTCGGACACGCCGGCGCGCACCCCTCGTCGTCGTCGTCGCGCGACTACAGGATCGTGTGCGCCTCAGAGATTCCGGAAGCGCTTGGGAACCCGCGGGGCATCGGTCGGCGCAGGCGGCGCTTTCGCTTTCCGGCGCGCGGGCTTTTCCTTGGCGGAGGGGGGAGCCTCGTCGGGGGCAGTTTCGCCGTCCGCATCGATCTCGCCCCAGGGGCTCATGAGCGTGAGCCACATCAGGCGGTCGAACTCGTCGTGGAATCGCGACACCAGGGTCTCCGGATCGGGAACCAGGCCGGCATCGGCGATGACGCCGAACTGGATCTTGCCGTCGTAGGAGAGGATCGACAGGCCCATGCCGATCCCGCCGGACTGGGGCACCCAGAAATCCAGCTCGCGGATGCGCCGGCCGGCGAAGTGCAGCGGATGCTGCGGGCCGGGCACGTTCGTCATCACGAGGCTCGCGTTCTGGCTGAGCAGGGACGTCACCTGTTCCTGCAGCACCTTCGGGCCATAGCCCACGGTGTGCAGCAGGCCGAGCGCGATCACCGGTTGGTAGGATCCCTTGAGCGCCTGCATGCGCCGGCGCACCTCGAAGAGCCGCTCCAGCGGATGGTCCACGCCCACGGGCAGCTCGAGGAACACGAGGCCGAAGCGGTTGCCCAGGCGCTTGCCATCCCCGGCCGGCCGCAGGTTCACCGGCACGATCGCGCGGATCTCGATGCCGTCGACGGGATCGCCGCGCTCCTCGAGATAGGCGCGAAGGGCCCCGGCGGCCATCGCGAGCAGCACGTCGTTGATGGAGCAGCCCAGGGCCTTCCCCATCACCTTCACTTCGTCGAGCGGGAAGGGGTCGGCCCAGGCGGCCCGCTTGCGCGCGCCCAGCGGGCCCTTGAAGCGCGTGGGCGCATCGCGCCCCATGAGCGCGAGCTTCGCGATCTCGCCGGCGAAGTCCATGCCCTTCCTCGTCACGCCTTCGAGCGCGTCGGTCGCCGACTGGGGATTGGCGGCGAACTCGCGGCCCTGGTCGATGAGGCTTCGGCCCATGCGCTGGGCGCCCTCGAGCGCGCCGGCCACGGGGCGCAGGAACTGCTCGAAGATGTCGGCGTCGGCCACCGAGCCCCCGGCCTCCTCGATCTGCTCGCGCGGCAGCGCGAGGCTGCCGGCGGCGCTCTCGTGCGTCATGGAGAGCATCACCTGGATGAGCGCGATCCCGTCGGCGTAGCAGTGGTGGATGCGCATGATGAGCGCGCTGCCCCCGTCGTAGTTGTCGACGAGGTGGAACTGCCACAGGGGCTTGGTGAAATCGAGCGGCGTGGAGGCGAGGTCGCTCACGAGCGCCTCGAGCTCCGCCTTGTCGGCGGCACCGGGCAGCGCGGTGCGGTGGATGTGCGAATCGATGTCGAAGTTGAGATCGTCCTCCCACCAGGCCCCGGTCGGATCCTGCACGGCGCGCTGGCGGAATCGGCGGTAGGCGAGGAAGCGCCGCTCGATGGTGCGCTTCACCTTCGCCAGGTCGAGCCGCTCGTCGAAGACGAGGATCCCGACGATCATCATGAGGTTCGTCGGGTTCTCCATGCGCAGCCAGGCGGTGTCCACGCCGGAAATGCGCTCGCGCCGGGCCTGCGCCATCGGGCTTCTCCTGGTTCTCTTTCGGGCTGTCGCGGTCTTCGCCGTTGCGGCGCCCCGCCGGTTCGGCTAACTTTAGCACCAACCCGCTCGGGCCCCCAGGGCGGGAATCGGAGGAGAGGATGGCGGACGTGAAGAAGCAGTTCGAGCAGGCGGCGGCGGCGGTCCTGAAGGCGAAGAAGGATCCGGGCAACGACCTGAAGCTCAAGCTGTACGCGCATTTCAAGCAGGCCACGGAAGGCGACGTGCAGGGAGAGAAGCCCGGCTTCACCGATTTCGTGAACCGCGCCAAGTACGAGGCCTGGGCCAAGCTGAAGGGCCTGAGCGCCGACGACGCGATGAAGGGCTACGTGAAGCTGGTCGATCGCGTCACGCGGGAGTGAGGCGGAGCCGAAAAAAAAGGGCCCGCCTTGTGGGCGGGCCCGAGCATCCTTCGGTTCCCGGCAGTCGCCGGGTCACGGACAAGGATGAGGAGGAGCCGGTGGCGGGGAGGGCGTGACCCTCCCCGTCGTCATTTGGCGGCGGCCTTGCGCTTGCGCGCGACCTTCTTCTTGGCGGGCGCCTTGCGGGCGGCCTTCGGCGCCGCGCCACCCATCAGGTCGCGCACGCTCTGGTTGAGTTCGGCCACCTGGCGGGCCAGGTCCTCGACGTCCTTGCTGGAGAGCACGCCGAGGCGGTTGAGCGAGCGCGAGACGCGGTCTTCGAAGACCTGCTCGAGCTTGTCCCATTGGCCCTGGGCGTTGGCGATCGTCGTGTCCGCCTGGGAGCGCACCGTCTTCAGCGCCGAGTCGGCGGCCTTCTCGGTCTTGGCGCGGATCCCCTTGCCCTGTTCGACCAGCACGTCGAAGAGCTTGTCGCCCTCGGTGCGGGCGCGGGCGAAGGCGCCGAGTCCGGCGAGCCAGATCTTCTGCGCGGATTGGGTCACGGCTTGCGCCAGCTGGTTGTCGGCGAGGGGCGTGCCGGGCTTCTTGGCGGCGGTCTTGCGCTTGCGGGTCACCATCGAGGGCCTCCTGGGTCGTTGGGGGCGTGGAGTCCGCCCCCCATGGGCGAATCCGCGCTACGAATCGAAATGTAGCTGTCAGGATTAGAGCATTCACACTATTCTTCGCCGCCCGCGCCTCGGGTAGACTTGGCCGGCCGCCCCTGGCCCTTCGTCCCGGGACGCACGCGGCGCACACGACAATCGACCCGGCCCCTCGAGAGCACCGGGCACGCGAGGAGAACATGGAACGAATCTGGCTCAAGTCCTATCCGCCCGGCGTCCCCGCCGACATCGACGCGAGCCCGTACGGCAGCATCCGCGACATCCTGGACCAGAGCATCGCCCGCTTCGCCGACCGGCCGGCCTATCACTGCATGGGCCGGACGATCACCTACCGCGAGCTGGACGGACTCACGCGCGACTTCGGCAGCTGGCTGCAGCACGACGCGGGGCTCCAGAAGGGCGCGCGCGTCGCGATCATGCTGCCGAACCTGCTGCAGTACCCGGTCGTCGTCTTCGCGCTCATGCGGGCGGGATACATCGGCGTCAACTGCAATCCGCTCTACACGCCGCGCGAGCTCGAGCACCAGCTGAACGACTCCGGGGCCGAGGCGATCGTCATCCTCGAGAATTTCGCGAAGACGCTCGAGGAGGTGATCGGCCGCACGAAGGTGAAGACGGTCGTCACCACGCGCGTGGGCGACCTCCTGGGCTTCCCGAAGTCGGCCATCGTGAACTTCGTGGTGAAGCACGTGAAGAAGGCGGTGCCCGCCTTCTCGCTCCCGGGGGCCATCGCCCTGCCCGGGACGCTCGCCAAGGGCCGCGGCGGCAAGCTCGACCTGCCGCCCATCGGCCACGAGGACATCGCCTTTCTCCAGTACACGGGCGGCACCACCGGCGTGTCGAAGGGCGCCATGCTCACGCACGGCAACATCGTCTCCAACCTGCTCCAGGTGTCGGGCTGGGTGGGGCAGGGGCTCGAGGAGGGGCGGGAGACGGTGATCGGCGCGCTGCCGCTCTACCACATCTTCGCGCTCACGGCGTCGCTGTGCTTCATGAAGATGGGGGCGAACAACGTCCTCATTCCCAACCCGCGCGACATGAAGGGCTTCGTGGCCGAGCTCTCGAGGCACCCGTTCTCCGTCCTGCCCGGCGTGAACACGCTCTTCAACGGCCTCATGCACACGCCCGGATTCGAGCAGCTCGACTTCAGCCACCTCAAGGTGACGCTGGGCGGGGGCATGGCGGTGCAGCGGGCCGTCGCGGAACGCTGGCAGGAGATCACGCGCACGCCGCTGCTCGAGGCCTACGGCCTCACCGAGACCTCGCCGGGCGCGTGCATCAATCCGCTGGTGCCGGGGGCGCCTTTCAACGGCATGGCGGGCCTGCCGCTGCCCTCGACCGTCGTCACCATCCGCGACGACGACGGGAAGATCCTGCCTGTCGGCGAGACGGGGGAGATCTGCATCGCGGGCCCCCAGGTGATGAAGGGCTACTGGAACCGGCCGGACGAGACCCCCAAGGTGATGTTCCCCGACGGCCCCTTCCGCCCCGGCCACCTCGGCGTGAAGG
>CAZPLW010000071.1:0-17596 GCA_964587315.1 uncultured Lysobacter sp. | reverse complement strand
AATCTTGGCACCGGGTGCCCTTGCGGGCTGGGGAAGTCCCTTTCATTCGTTAGGCATCAGAGTCAGCCATGTCGGCGTACGGAAGTCTGTGCACGGAGTTTTACGACTTGGACAAGCCGTCAGCGCCAGCGGACGCGCTGGCCTTCTATGCCGCCCGCGCCCGCAAGGCCGGAGGTCGCGTCTTGGAGCCGATGTGCGGTTCCGGTCGCTTCCTCTTGCCCATGTCAATGGCCGGACTGCCGATCGATGGCGTGGACTCTTCCGCCGCGATGCTTGCGGCCTGTCGCGCGCACGCACGAAGCCTTGGATCACACGTCAGCGTCTTCCTGCAGGAACTGGCATCGCTGGAACTCCCTCACAGGTACTCCCTGGCGTTCATCCCCTCTGGCTCGATTGGTCTCGTCACTGACGATGAAGAACTCCACAAGGTGCTGTCGCGCCTATACGCCCACCTCGAGCCCGGTGGCACTCTCTTGATGGAACTCGATTGCGACGACGGCCCGCCCGTCAATCCCGCTGAACTCAAACCCCGGGCGGTGCTGTGCCCAGATGGGAGCTCGATCACCTACACGTGCATCGCCTCACGATCGACAACACTGGATACGATCTGCTACTCCGGTAGGTACTCGAGGCGCAAAGGAGCACACACCGTCGAGATAGAAGACGAGGAGTTGGTCCTGCGGCTATACGACTCGCAGAGAATCACGGCAGAGCTGGCGGTTTGTGGATTCAAGGCGACAACAGTATCGGGTACATCCGACTTGGCTTTCCTGGCCGAGAGTGGTTGCACGCTGGTCGAGGCCCACGCTGATGCCTAACCCCTCGCGCAAGCGGAGCGCCAACGGCAGGCCACCAGCGCCCGCTTGGCTCGAACGTTGGACATCGCAGTGAGTGCTACCGCTGCCGTTATCTTCGCCGTCACCGTCGTCGCCCTCGCGTGCGGCGCTGTGGCAGCAATTGGGCTTTGGGTTCAATCGCACTATCGAAAGCGCGCCCCTGACAGGGGTCCGCTGCGTCAAGTCTCACCCACGGGGTTGGCGCTGATCGGCTGCTTCACCCTTGCGCTCGTCGTCGGCATGGCGGCCCGAAAGCTGGCTCCGGAGAGCGTCTTGGGGTCGTTCTTGAACACCGAGAGAGGCTTTCTCTTGGGTATGGTGGGTGCCTGGCTTGCATTTACCGTTGCTGCAGGCGTGCTGCATTTCCTCGGGCATCCTCTTTACGGAAATGAGAAAGGCGGCGATGTCTGACAATGCGTTCGATGGGCCGCGTGTCGTCCGTGGGCCGCGACCGGCCGCGGCATCGTCGTCGTGCCCTGTCGCTCAACCAAATCGTTAGGCATCCCTATGGACTCGGCGGCGCACTTGCAGGCTATGGCGATACTTGAAAGGTTCCTCGAGCGGCGGTGGGTCGTGCGTGGGCGGGACGAGTCGACGCTCCATTTCCAGTATCTCGCCGGACCTATTCCGTTCAATTCGTATGTTCAAGTGAATCCGGATATGGAGGCTGTCTTGTTTCGCGCGATGTTGGGAGGCGCTCCGTTGGACAAGGCGAATTACCTCGCCATGGCGACCTTGTGCGAGAGGCACAATCTCAATCTTCCTGCTGGATGCTTCGCCTTCAATCGCGAAAATGGCGAAGTCCGCTTCAAGATGACCGCGTATTTTTCGGGACAGGAGTTCACCGAGCAAACCATTCGCAATGTGGTCGATCCTGCCATTCGGCTGCTGGACAACTGCGTACTTTCGCTGGTCGCTGTGTTCGTTGGAAAGTCTCTCGAGGAGGCATTGGCGAAAGTGGGCGAAGATCCCGGCATCGGAACCAGCGAGTTCTGCCACTATCGGCAGGAACGGCATCCGAATGCGAGAGATGCCTGACAACGCTTTGGATCGGAGCTTGTCGCATCGTTTGCCGCGTCGCGCGCGGCATGGTGGTCGGTGGGCGGCTGTTCAACAAGGTCGTCAGGCCGCACAGTCAGGCATCGCGACATAGCCAGCCACTCATGCCCAGGTTTGGCTGCAAATTCACATCGAGATCTTCATGACCATCGAAAATCAAGACGACGTCGCCGCACTCAAGCGAATCGGCAGGATCGTCTCCTTTGTTCTCCAGGAAATGCTCGACGCAGCAGAACCGGGCATGACGACGCGTGAGCTGGATGCCATTGGCGCAAGGCTGCTTCGGCAGCATGGCGCCCGGTCCGCTCCCGTGCTCACCTACAACTTCCCCGGCGCTACCTGCATCAGCATCAACGAAGAAGCGGCACACGGCATACCCGGACCCCGGGTGATCAAGGCAGGCGATGTCTTGAATGTCGATGTCTCCGCGGAGCTGGAAGGCTATTTCGCAGATACCGGCGGAACGAGAGTCGTGCCTCCTACGAACCCACAGAAGACACGCCTGTGCCATGCAACACGGGTCGCTCTAACAGAGGCCATGAAGCAGGCGCGGGCCGGCCAGCCTCTCAATGGCATCGGCGCGGCCATAGAGCGAACCGCGAAGACCTACGGCTTCAGGATCATCGAAAATCTCGGCAGCCACGGCGTGGGCCGCTCGCTTCACGAGGCACCTGAGCACATTCCGGGCTATTTTGACCCGTCCGACAGGCGAGTCCTGAAGGAAGGCATGGTGATCACCATCGAGCCGTTCCTCTCGACGAAGAGCCGAATGGTCACCGAGCGCTCCGATGGCTGGACGCTGGTCGGGTTACCGGGAAACCTGTCGGCGCAGTACGAGCACACGATGATCATTACCCGAAGCGAGCCCATTGTCGTGACCTTGCACTGATGGCCCGGCCGCGGTGGAACGCTGGCGGAACGCCGTAGTCCGCATAGTGCGGCCCGCGTCACCATCCTTCACGCCTGCCCACCGCAACGGAGGTCCATCGATGATCGCAGGAGCCAGATACGGACACACCAACCTGATTGCCGATGACTGGAAGGCGCTATCCCGCTTCTACCAGGAACTGTTCGACTGCAAACCCGTGCCCCCGGTGCGCGACTTCAAGGGATCGGACCTGGAGCGCGGTACGGGAATTCCGGGCGCCGAGTTGCGCGGCGAACACCTGCGCCTGCCGGGACACGGTCCCGACGGCCCCACGCTCGAAATCTTCAATTACAACGTTCTCGAAAAGAGGTCGGCAGCCGCCGTGAACCGCCCGGGCTTCGGCCACATTGCATTCGTCGTCGATGACGTGCCCGCGGCGCGCGAAGCCGTTCTGGCTGCCGGAGGTCATCCCGTGGGTGAAGTCGTCACGCTGGTCAACGCGCTGGGGAAGCAGCTCACCTGGGTCTACGTCACGGACCCGGAGGGCAACATACTCGAGCTTCAATCGCGGCCGAAGTGATCAAGTGCTGGATGCCGCCTGACATGTCGGTCAACCGGACCGATTCCAAGGACTCGTCATGCCGCCAATTCGCCGCATAGCCCTCTTCTTTGCTCTTTCGGCGGCGTTTTCCGCGCACGCCTACGATGCCGCCAAATGGCGCGCAGACTTCGCCCAGGCCCGCCAGGAGCTGGCGCGGAGTTACGCCAACCTCGACTGGGTGGTGACGGATCGCAGGATCGATTTGCAGGCGCTGGTGGAGCGCACGGAACAGGGCCTCGCCACGGCGAAGAGCGACGACGAAGCCGTTGGCGTGCTTAAGCAGTTTCTGGACACCTTCGGTGACGGGCATGCGCGCCTGGAGAGGCCCCCGCGCGCAGAGGCGGCCGCCCCGGCGCCGACCGCTGCGGCCACCGACATGAAGACCTGTCGCGACATGGGTTATCAGTCGATGCTCAGGGACAGGAAGGCGATCGACTTCGGCAGCACCGGCCGGTATGAGGCGCTGGCCAACGAAACGGCCGCCATGCTGCCTGCGGGCGTCTTGAAGGCAGGTGGCAAGTCGCTCGGCGTGATCCGCATCGGCCTTTTTGCCGAACAGGCGTTTCCGGAGCTTTGCGAGCGCGAGCATTCCGCGCCGGCCCCCTGCGACTCGGCTTGCCAGCATAAGCTCTACAACCGCGTAGGGAAGGTGCTCACACGAACCCTCATGCGCCAGGTGCAGGCGCTCGCGGCCAGGAAGGTCGATGCGATCGTGGTCGACATCACCGGCAACCGGGGTGGCACCGACTGGGCGGAGGCCGCCGCGCGCGTGTTGACGGGGCCGGGCCTCGCCGCGCCGCGGATCTCGTTCATCAAGCACCCGCATTGGGTGAAAGGCATCGACAGTCGCCTGCATGACATCGAATTGGACCTGAAGCGGACCACCATCGGTGAGGCGCAACGCGCATGGCTTCTGGCAGCCCGCACCGAGCTGATCAAGAGCCGCGCACTGGCAGCCGAGCCCTGCGAGCGCGAAGCCATCTGGAAGAATCAGCGCGTTTGCGCACTGCTGGTGCCGGGGCGTCTCCACTCCTCCGGCCTCGAGGCGAGGCCACAGGCGCTCGATTTCGGCGGCTACGAAGCCGAGTGGGTGCATGACAACGTGGCACGATACGAGCCCAAGGTTGCCTGGCAAGGCAAGCTGGCCATCCTGGTGGACAACAGCACGGCATCCGCCGCGGAGTTGTTCACCGCGATCTTGAAGGACAACGGCCGCGCCACGCTGATCGGCGCACCGACGAGAGGCCTCGGTTGCGGCTATACCGACGGAGGCATACCCATGACCCTGCAGCATTCGGGCGTGCAGATCGAGGTACCGGATTGCGCACGCCTTCGCGCCGATGGCGAGAATGAAGTCGCCGGGATCGTGCCCGATGTGCTGGTTCCATGGCGGGGCAATGATTCACCCTATCAGCGTGCGGCGCGCGCGCTCGTGGCGCTGGAAGGCTGGGCGAAAAATCTCAAATAGGAGAGTTGCCGCGGCATCGTGACGAAGATGATTTCCAGAGTCCTCGAAGTGGAGCCGAGAAGTTCGCGTACGTTCCTGCGGCTCGATCACCGGAAAGAGATCCATGCGCCATCAGAGAAGCCTCGTTGGCTTGCCGATCCTTGCATTGGCCATTGTCCTGGTCCAAGGATGCGCTGCCGTCACGCGGTTTGAAGCCGCCTCACCTGGCACGACACTGACGGTGCGCGGCAACGAGCGCATGGACCTTCCCAGGGAAGTGGAGCTGGATTCGAAGGCCACTGGCCAGCACGAATTCGTGGCCACGGCCCCCAGCGGCAAATCCCTTTACGGAATACTTCCACTCAGCGTCAATGGCGGGAAGATGGCGGTCAGCATCCTCTTTTTCGCTCCCGCGCTGTTCATCGGCGGCTTTCGCGACGTGTTCCCCTTCTACCAAATGGACCCGGATGCCGGCCTCCTTCGTTACAAGTCCGGCGAACACGAAGATTGGCGGCTGTACCAGCCGACCACTGCCGAGAGCAATCGGGCGAAACTGCACTTCGATGGAGCGGGCAAGCCATGAGTCGATAGGGGAAGTGGCCGCACTGAAACCTATATGACGTCAAGCAACCCGTTCGAACGGACCGTGGGCCATCGTGGGCCGCGTCTGGCCATGGCTTGGGCAGCGTGGCTTCCGTCGGCGGAGCGTTCCTCGCCCTGCTCTTCGTCTTCGCCCTGGCGTGCTTCGCGGGAGGCCTGGTCGCCATTCCGTTCAAGATTTGGCGTGACCGAAATGGCAATGGAACGCCGCCGGCCGAGGGTACGGTGGCGCAATCCCACAACGCGTGGGAGCGCCCGGTCGGCAAGCACGGCGCGCCTCTCCGGCGCGAATCGCCAGCGTGGCCGGTTGCCCAACCCGGTCGTTAGACGGCGATGAAGCCGAAAGTGATCGATCGGCGTCTCTACTTCAAGATACTGAACGTGCTCTGCCGCATCATGGGCTTCTGGTTCGTGTTCGTTTGTTCCATCGCGATGCTTGTCCCCATCCTCGCGCTTGTCATCGGCGCTTCGGGCGCCAGGGGCGCGGAAATCATCCCCTACTCCCTGAAGATGATCGTCGGGTTCGGCGTGGGCATTGCCATCGGGATCGTCGCGCTCAAGGTGCGGTCCTTTCGTCCTGACCTGCCGCAGCCAACGCCTGGACAATCGACCAACTGGTGGACGGGTGACTTGGAGGAACGAGGAGGAAAGGTTGCCGTCTAGCCGCGCGTCGGAGCGGGCCGTGACCCGTCGTGGCGACTTGTGTCGTTGCGAGCCGGCGTCGTGGCCGGCCGCTCGACGTCATCGTTGGAGGTCGCGCCAGAAGCGGCATGCCATACGCTAGTATGGTGATAAGGCCATATCAGTGATACGCTTGTTTGAGGCGCGTCATTGCCGAAGACCTGGATCACGGCAGCAAGGAGAAGCGCCACTTCTGCTTCGGTCGCGTTGATCGGGGAGTGCTGACGGTCCGCTTCACATACCGTGGCGGCGTCATCAGGATCTTTGGCGCCGGGTTCTGGCGCTAGGGGAAAGCCATTTATGACCGCGAAAACCAAGTACGCGAATGAGCCAATCGGCGAGTATCGGGTTGTGGCCGACTTTCTTCCCCCGCCCGAACAGCTTGCCTTCCGCGACGAAGGGGTAAAGGTAACCATTGCCCTGAGCAAGCGTAGCGTCGAGTTCTTCAAATCTCATGCGGCGAGGAACCAGACCCAGTACCAGAGAATGATCAGGCAATTGCTCGATGCCTATGTTGATGCCTACTCGCAACCGCCAACAACGCGTTCGAGCGGGCGTAAAGCACCCGTCGCGTCCCGCTCCGGTCGCCGCCGTTCAACTTAGTCAATTGGCCGCACTATCCAACGTCAACGTAGCGGGGAGACCGATGAAACCTCAATCGCCTGGCAAGCTCGTGGATGGCGCACTCTGCCATGTCGTCGCGGGCACTCACGCCGGCAAATGCGGTGCGGTGACGGACATCAAGACCAGCAAGACAGGTCACGTCACGATCACCGTCGTGCAGAAGGACGGGGTTCGTTTCAAGACTCTCGCCAGGAATGTGGTCGTCGCGGGCAAGTAGTGGTCGCGTGGCGAGAGTGGGCCGCGCCTGTCCGCGGCGCCGCCGTGGGCGTCCGGGGAAGCCTTTGACAGCTACCGTAACGATCCGGCCCTTGCAGACCTGCACCCGCACAGGATAGAAGGAACCCGCGACCCTGTCGGGTCGCAGGCGGCGTAGCGGGACCTGGCATCGACATCGAAGGGTCTCCCCGCACGGCATCACCTCAGGCGCCCAGGAGCCCTCATGACGGTCAAGCGCATGGACAACGTCGGCATCGTGGTGGAAGACATCGATGCCGCCATCGAGTTCTTCACCGAACTCGGCCTCGAGCTCGAGGGGCGCGCCCCCATCGAAGGAGACTGGGCCGATGGCGTCACGGGGCTGCGCGGCATGCGCGTCGAGATCGCCATGATGCGTACGCCGGACGGCCACAGCCGGCTCGAGCTGTCCCGCTTCCTCGCGCCGCCCGTAGCCGCCGATCACCGCGAAGCCCCGGTGAACGCGCTCGGCTACCTTCGCGTCATGTTCACCGTGGAGGACATCGACGATACGCTCGCCCGGCTCGGCAAGCGCGGCGCAAAGCTCGTGGGCGAGGTGGTCCGGTATCAAGACCTCTACCGGCTCTGCTACATCCGGGGACCCGAAGGAATCCTCATCGGGCTCGCCCAACAGCTCGGGCAGCAGGCTTCCCGGGCGAATCCCATGACCAATTGAGGCGAGGACACGCCGATGAACACGGACACCGAGAAATACCATGCGGCCCTGCCACCCGCCGACCGGGCCATCTGCCAGCTCCTGGCGGAGCACATCGATCGCCAGATGCCCGAGGCGGAGAACAAGGTATGGCACGCCCACCCGGTGTGGTTTCTCGATGGCAACCCCATCGTCGGATACAGCAAGCTGAAGAGCTGCGTGCGGTTGCTGTTCTGGAGCGGCCAGTCCTTTGAAACTGAAGGGCTGACGAAGGAAGGGAGCTTCAAGGCGGCCGAAGCGCGGTACACGGCCGCCGACCAGGTCGACGCGCAGAAGTTGCGGCGCTGGTTGGCCGAAGCGCGGGACGTCCAGTGGGACTACAAGAACATCGTTCGTCGCAAGGGCCGGCTGGAGCGACTGAAGTGAGCGGCTTCGTGAGCGCACGCGAACCGCGACATCCACCGCCGTCTTGCGGATCCTGCGGAGGCATCATTTGACACGAGTTCGCGTGGAGGGCTTCACCATCTCGCTCGACGGGTACGGGGCAGGCCCGAATCAGAGCCTCGACAATCCGCTCGGCATGGGCGGGGCGGACCTGCACCAGTGGCTGTTTCCGACGCGCACGCTCCAGCGGGCCCTGTTCGGGAGGGACGGCGGCACGACCGGGATCGACGATGACTTCGCCGCCCGTGGCTTCGAGAACGTCGGGGCCTGGATTCTCGGGAGGAACATGTTCAGCCCCTTTCGCGGGCCCTGGACGGACATGGGCTGGAAAGGCTGGTGGGGAGACAACCCGCCCTATCACGTGCCGACCTTCATCCTGACGCATCACGCGCGCCCCCCCATCGAGATGGAAGGCGGAACGACATTCCACTTCGTCACGGGCGGCATCCACGAGGCGCTCGACCGGGCGCGCGAGGCCGCCAACGGAAAGGACGTGCGAATTGGCGGCGGAGCCGGCACCATCCGGCAATACCTGCGTGCGGGCCTCATCGACGAGATGCACGTCGCCATCTCGCCGGTCCTGCTGGGCACGGGGGAGCCCCTGTTCGAGGGGATCGACCTGCGCGCCCTGGAATACGGCTGCGTCCGGTTCGTGGCGTCGGAGAAGGCCACCCACGTCGTGCTCCGGCGCCAGGGGCGCGACGACGCCTGACGACGGGTCGCGATCGCACCATCGGAAGCGCGCGGAACCGCCGCGCCAGGAGAGGAAGTCGCATGGCCAAGCTCGTATTCGGAATGAACCAGTCCCTGGACGGCTACGTCGACCATATGGCGTTCGGGCCAAGCCCCACGCTCTTCCGCCACTTCATCGAGGAGGCCCGGGGGCAGGCGGGCAGCGTGTACGGTCGCCAGATGTACGAGGTCATGCGCTACTGGGACGACGAGCATCCCGAATGGAATGCGGACGAACAGGCCTTCGCGGCGGCGTGGCGGAGCCAGCCCAAATGGGTCGTCTCGCGCTCGCTGAAGTCGGTCGGCCCCAACGCCACGCTCGTCGGGGATGATCTCGAGGGCGCGATCCGCGAGCTGAAGGCCAAGCGCGACGGGGAGATCGAAGTGGCCGGACCGTGCCTGGCAAAAAGCCTCACCGAGCTTGGCCTGATCGATGAATATCGAATCGACCTGCACCCCGTCGTGCTGGGTCGCGGCAAGCCCTATTTCGCCGGACCCCGGCCACCGCTTCGCCTCATGACCCATGACCGGATCGGCGAGGAGGTGATCCGGTTGAGCTATGTTCCGGCCTGATCCCGCGCATCGCCACCTTTCCCGCCTGGGGGCCTGAATGGATTCGATCAACATCGCGGAGAAGCTCGGCTCCTTCACCGGGCACTGGCAGCCACGCGTGGTGGGCCAGTTCAACGGGCACGATCTCATGGTCGCCAAGGTCAAGGGGGAGTTCGTCTGGCACAAGCACGAGGACACGGACGACTTCTTCATGGTCATCCAGGGCCGCCTCACCATCCAGATGCGGGAAGGCAACGTCGTGCTCGGGCCGGGCGAGATCTACGTGGTGCCGAAGGGCGTCGAACATTGCCCGATGGCGGAGGAGGAAGCGCACATCCTGCTCATCGAGCCCAAGGGGACGCCAAACACGGGAAATGCCGCCACCGCGGCGCCGCGGCGGGAGATCTAGCCATGCAGGAAATCGCCGCACTCGCAGGTGTCATCGGTGCGCTGGCTGTGGGTACCGTCAGCCCCGGTCCCAGCTTCGTCATGGTGGCTCGCCTCGCGGTCGCCACGTCTCGCGCGAACGGGCTGGGCGCCGCCGTCGGCATGGGCGCGGGCGGCGTGGTGTTCGCCGTAGCGGCGCTTCTGGGGCTCCAGGCCGTCCTGCTCGCCGTGCCTTCCGTCTACCTGGCGCTCAAGGTGCTCGGCGGCCTGTACCTGGCCTACCTGGGCCTGCGCATCTTTCGGGCGGCCAAGGTGCCGCTTGCCGTCGAGGCTTCCGGCCAGGTCATCGCCACCACGCCGTCGCGATCGTTCTGGCTGGGCCTCACCACCCAGGTCAGCAATCCCAAGACCGCCATCGTCTATGCCAGCGTCTTCGCGGCGTTCCTTCCCGGCGCCTTCTCCCCGTCGTTCGCCGTGGCGCTCGTTCTGGTGGTCTTCGTCGTCGAGGCGGGATGGTATGCGATCGTCGCCACCTTGCTCTCGTCTTCCCGGCCCAGGCGCGCCTACCTGGGTTGCAAGGCCTGGGTCGATCGCGCGGCCGGCGTGGTCATGGTCGGCCTGGGCTTGAAGCTCGTCGCCTCGGCGCACGAGGGGTAGTCCCGAGCTTTCGCAGGCGCCCCGACCATGCTTTCGATCCGCCCGGCCGCCATGGAAGACGCCGAGGCCATCCACGCGATCCAGATGCGCGCCTTCGCGGAAGAAGGGCGCCTCAGCGACGACATGCGGATTCCGCCACTCGCCGAACCGGTCACCGCCATCGCGCTGCACATCCGGACGCAGACGGTGCTCACGGCCCGGGATGGGGAGCGCATCATCGGAGCGGCAAGGGGAATCGTCGAGGGAGTCGTCTGCACCCTGCGCGGCATCATCGTCGAGCCGGAATACCAGGGGCGGGGAATCGGCGCATCCCTCCTCGCCGCGATCGAGCAGGCCCATCCCGGCGTCGAGCGCTTCGACCTGACGACGAACACGCTGGTGCCGGGCAACGTCGCGTTCTACGAGCGCCACGGCTACAAGGTCACGGAATTGTCGAATTACGCCGGGAAGATCGTGCTCGCCCAGATGAGCAAGCCCGCGGGCAAGCGATAGGCCGGCCGCCTCGCGCGGGCCCGCAAACGCCAGGAGAGTCCATGTTCGATCACGTCGTATTCGGAGTCAGCGACTATGCCGCGAGCAAGGCGTTCTTCCTCAAGGCGCTCGAGCCGCTCGGCCTCGAAGTCGTCCAGGAGGGGCCGCTCGGCATCGAGCTCAGCTCGGACGGCAAGTCGTCCTTGTGCCTGCGCCCGGGCGAGGAGAAGCCGGCGCATCTTCACCTGGCGTTCACGGCGGCGAATCGCGGGCAAGTCGACGCGTTCCATCGCGCGGCCCTGGAGGCGGGTGGCAGGGACAATGGCCCGCCGGGGCTTCGCCCGCGCTACCACGCGAGCTACTATGCCGCTTTCGTCATCGGGCCGGACGGGCACAACATCGAAGTGGTCTGCCACGTGCCCGAGACCTGAACCTTTCACCATGTCCGCAACCGTCGCGACGAACTCCCGGGGTCGCCTCCTGTTCACGGCCACCTTCGTGTGCTCGGCGCTCACCACCCTCGTCGCCGTCGCCTTCTTCGCCATCGGCCTGGGCGACGGCTCGGTGTCCTCGTTCAATCTCGCCCTGTGGCTCGCGTTGCTTGGCGTCATGGGCCTGAGCCTGTGGGCCGGGTACGCCCTCAACGCCCGCGGGAAGCGGGGCCTCGCCATCGCGGCCCTGGCCGTGACCGCCGTTCCCGGCATTTTCGCGGCGCTGTTTCTCCTGCTTGTCCTGGTCACGCAGCCGCGTTGGAACTAGCGGTCCATGGCATGGAATCGCCCACGAGCCCGACCCTCCCGAGTCAACCGATTGGTGGCACCGGAATGAACCCCACGCATCCCCAACCCTCCCGCGTTGCCGCCTGCAGTTGCGGGCAGCTGCAGGCGCACGTGACGGGCGAGCCCGTGCGCGTCTCCGTGTGCCACTGCCTGGCGTGCCAGCGCCGCACCGGCAGCGTCTTCGGCGCCCAGGCGCGGTTTGCGCGCGAGGCGGTCACGGTCGCCGGCGCGAGCACCGAGTACGTGCGCACCGGTGACGGAGGGACGAGATGCACGTTCCGGTTCTGCCCGACGTGCGGTGCCACGGTGTACTACACGCTCGAGGGCTACCCCGAGGTCATCGCGATACCGGTGGGCGCGTTCGCGGATCCCGCGTTCCCGGCGCCGGTCTTCTCGGTGTACGAGGAGCGCATGCACGCCTGGGTCCACATCCCCGGCGACATCGAGCACATGGCATGAGGCGGCGGGATGGCAGGGGGCCTCGCATGTCGGCGGCCCTTCGTTCCGGGCGTCACGGCCGATCCCCCACCCCAGGACGGAAGGTCCACTCACGATGATCATTCGCAAAGGGCAGGCGCGCAGCCAGAAGAAGGACGAGCCGAACGTCGGCGCGATGGAGACGGCGAGTTTCTCCGACACGGCGGGGATCAAGCAGTACGGCGCGTACCTGCAGACCCTCCAGCCGGGCGCCAGGTCGTCGACGCGGCACTGGCACGAGAACGAGGACGAGTTCCTGTTCGTCGTCTCCGGGCAGGTCACCGTCGTGGAGAACGACGGTCCGCACAAACTCGAGCCCGGGGATGCGGCCTGCTGGCCCGCAGGGGTGGCGAACGCCCATCACGTGCTCAACGAGTCGGGCCAGCCGTGCTCGTACCTGATCGTCGGCACGCGCCTCACGATGGATGTCTGCCATTACCCCGACGTCGGCAAGACGCTGTACTCCGAAGGGGAGAATTGGCGGGTCGAGGGCCCGGACGGCCAGGTGCTGCGGTCGGGCAAGTTCGAAAACGAGTGGTCCTGAACATTCCGGAGGACACATGAAGATCACCGTCCAGACGCACGTGCGCGCGCCGGTCGAGAAGACCTGGAAGGCCTACGTCACGCCGGAAGACATCGTGAAGTGGAATGCGGCGTCCGATGATTGGCACACCACGAAGGCCAGCGTCGACCTGCGGGTGGGCGGCGCGTTCTCTTCGCGCATGGAGGCGAAGGATGGCAGCTTCGGTTTCGACTTCGCCGGCACCTATACCCGCGTCGAACCCAACCGGCGGCTCGACTATTCCTTCGGGGACAGGGCGGCCACGGTCGATTTCAACGAGACGCCGGACGGCGTCGACGTGAGGATCACCTTCGACGCGGAAGAGACCCATTCCATCGAGCAGCAGCAGGGGGGATGGCAGGCGATCCTGGACCGCTTCGCCCGCCACGTCGAAAGCGGAACCTAGGCGGCCGGGAAACCGACGACTCTCGCCAATCCCATCCTCGCGATGACCATCACCGTCACCGCCTTCGAACGCTCGCCCGATAGCGGCAAGGGACTGTCGCGCGACACCCGCGTTCGCTGGGCGCTCGAGGAAGCGGGCCAACCCTACGAGATTCGCCGGGTCTCGTTCCGTGCGATGAAGGAACCCGCTCACCTGGGCCTTCACCCCTTCGGCCAGATCCCCACCTACGAGGAAGGCGATCTCGCCCTGTTCGAGACGGGCGCCATCGTCTTGCACATCGCCGAGCGGCATGCGGGGCTGCTGCCTGACGATGCCAATGCCCGGGCGCGTGCGATCGCATGGATGTTCGCCGCGCTCAACACCGTGGAACCGGTGATCCTCGAGCTCTTCACCGCCAGGGTCCTGGAAGGCGACAAGCCCTGGAGCCAGGAGCGCCTGCCCCTGGTCGAGGATCGAGTCCGCCATCGGCTGCGCCAGCTTTCCGCTCGCCTGGCCGGCGCCGACTGGCTCGATGGCGCGTTCAGCGCGGGCGACCTGATGATGGTGTCGGTGCTGCTCCGGCTGAAGGCATCGGGCATCCTGGACGAATTCCCGAACCTGGCGGCCTATGTCGCCCGCGGCGAAGCGCGACCGGCCTGCCGGCGGACCAAGGAGGTGCGCGATGCTTGAAGGATCCTGCCTCTGCGGGGCCGCCGCCGCATCGCGGTCAACCTGCGCCCGTCCGAACCGGAGACGGTCGCGGAAATTCCCATCGATCACTTCGACGGGCAGGACACGTTCGACGACTTGCCGCGCGACGGACGATGTGTCGCGGACTACTGGTTCTGAGGCGGGCGTCCCGAGCCATGGCCACGCCGCAATCCGAATTCGATTTCACCTTCAGGGCATCGTGCCCGGCCGCACAGGAAAGGAGCAGCCATGGCTGAAAGCACGAAATGGCGAGACGGCGTGGCGATCATGCGAGCGGCATCGATCGACGCGCAGGTCCACGCCCCCGGCGGCCCGGGGCGCGCGACGGCGTTCGACTTTGCCGGAGCGGGCTCCGAACGCACCTGGGTCGGGCGGGTCAGCCTCAAGCCGGGCGGCATCACGGGCGCTCACCATCACGGGCGCCACGAGGTGATGGTCTACGTCATCGGCGGGCGCACGGAGATTCGCTGGGGCGAGGGCCTGCGATTCGCCGCGGAGGTGGGTGCGGGCGACCTGGTCTACTTCTCGCCCCACGTGCCGCACCAGGAGCGCAATCTCAGCGACCGCGAGCCCGTCGAGTTCCTGGTCGTGCGCAGCGACAACGAGAGGATCGCCGTGGCTCTCGATTTTCCGGTGGTCGACCATCCGGAAGTCGTCGCGTAGCCGCGACGCCCACCTCGCCGCAATGAAGCGTCGCCCGCCGGGATCTGGGCCATGAAGTTCCGCGAGATCACCGTGGCCGACGTGCCGGCGCTTTTCGACGTGCGCCCGAGAACGCGCGAGAACGCGATGTCGCTGGAGGACCTGCAGCGGCTCGGCATCACTCCGCAGAGCGTCACGGAAAGCCTCGGCCAATCCACCCGGGGCTGGCTGTGCGAGGACGCCGGCCGCGTCGTGGCGTTCTCCATGGCCGATCGCGCGACGGGAGAGTTCCTGGTCATTGCCGTGCTTCCGGAGTTCGAGGGAAGGGGCGTCGGCGGAAGGCTCATGGACCTCGCGGAGCAGTGGCTCGCGGCATCGGGCTGCCGGCGAGCTTGGCTCACGACCGATCTCGATGCCACGCTTCGGGCGTACGGCTTCTATCGCCGGCGGGGTTGGACCGACTGGAAGATCGAGCGAGGGCTGCGCTGGATGGAACGCGACCTGGGATAGCGTGCACCGGAGTGGCGTCAAGGTCGTCCTGGGCGGCGATCGCCGTGCGCAGGTATTCTGTTCGGAGTGAGGAAGTTCCTTGTCGCGGGATCACGTGAGCGCCGGCCCCGCTTTCGGACTGGACGCGAGAGGATTGCGGATCGACATGGGCGCACGGAGGGGCAACATGGGCATCGGCGTGGTCGGGGAGGTGGTGCTGTGGTCTTGCGGAGACGACTACGAGGCGCCCCACACCCTCGCGAAGCAAGTCTCCCAGCACCTGGACCGCGAGGTATCCGAGTCGGAAGTCCGCGCGACGCTCATTTCGCTCGCCCACGACGGGCTCGTGCAGCCGTACGTGTTCGACAAGGACGGCAACGCCTGGCGCGCGATCACCGCCATCGCGGCGGAGCGGGAAGCCGATGCGTGGTTCATGGTCACGGCCCGGGGCTCCGAGTGGCTCGAGGACGAAGCGGGCTGACGCGCGAACCCGTCGCGCACCACGAAAGCGAACATCGAAATGGAACTCATCATGAAGAAATTCTCATTCGCCCGATGGCTGTCCCGGTTCGGCCTGGCCGCCCTGTTGGTCGCGGGCGCGGCATCCGCCGCCGAAGTGCGGGTGATGATCTCGGCCGGCTTCTACAACGTCTATGCCGAGCTGGGCCCGGCCTTCGAGCGGGCGAGCGGCCACCGCCTCGTCACGACGCGCGGTCCCTCGCTGGGCGACTCCTACGAGGCGATTCCCGCCCGCCTGGCGCGAGGCGAGGCGGCGGACGTGGTGATCCTGGACGGCGCCTCCGCCGACGAACTCGCGAAGCGGGGATTGGTGAAGGCCGGCAGCAAGGCCGTCTTCGCCCGCTCGCAGATCGGCATGGTGGTTCGCGCCGGCGCCGCGAAGCCCGACATCGGCAGCGTCGAGGCCTTCCGGAAGGCGCTGCTCGCGGCCAAGTCGGTCGCCTACTCGGACAGCAGCAGCGGGAAGTACCTTTCGACCGAGCTGTTCGCGAAGCTGGGCGTCGCGGAACCGTTGGCGGCCAAGAGCCGGAAGGTGCGCGGCCCGCCGTCGGGCGAGCCGGTGGCCGCGGTCGTCGCGCGCGGCGAGGCGGAGATCGGCTTCCAGCAGGTGAGCGAGCTGATCGACGTGCCCGGGGTCACCTTCGTCGGCGCGATTCCGGCCGAGCTGCAGCCGGGACACACCTTCGCCGGCGCGCTCACCACCGGGGTCCGGGAGCCGGAGGCCGCCGCCGCCCTGATCCGCTTCCTCGCATCGCCCGAAGCGGCGCCGGTGATCGTGAAGGCCGGGCTCGCCCCGCCCGCCCCCCGGTAGCCCGCGCGGCCGGCCGGCGAATGAAGAGGAACCTCCCGCTCGCCAAGGCCTACGCGCTCATCGAGCCGGGCCCGGTCGTGCTCCTCACCACGGCGAAGGGCGGCAAGGCGAACGTCATGCCGATGTCCTGGCACATGATGCTCGAGTTCGAGCCGCCGCTCGTCGGCTGCGTGGTGAGCGATCGCAACCACTCCTTCGGCATGCTGGACGCGTCGCGCGAGTGCGTCATCAACATCCCGGCGGTCGAGATCGCCCGGCAGGTCGTCGGGTGCGGCAACTGCACGGGCGCCAGGGTCGACAAGTTCGCCCGCTTCGGCCTCACGCCCCGCGCGGCGTCGCTCGTGTCGGCGCCGTTGATCGACGAGTGCTTCGCGAGCCTGGAGTGCCGCGTCGCCGACCGGAGCCTGGTGGGAAAGTATTCCCTCTTCGTCCTCGAGGTCGTCAAGGCGTGGATCGACCCGACGTGGCGCGAGGCGAGGACGATCCATCACCGGGGCTACGGCAAGTTCATGGTCGCGGGCGAAACCGTGAAGCTGCGTTCCCGGATGAGGTAAGGTGCCACGCATGAAGAAGCTCCTGTCCCTCGCGGTCCTCCTCGCCGCGGCCTGCGCCAGCGCGCCGCCGGTCTCCGTGGGCGACGTGGCGCCGAAAGGCGCATTGCGCGTGGCCATCGGCATCGGTCCCTCGCCCTCGGCCTTCTGGGCGACGCGCGATGCGGCGACCGGCGCCGCCCGCGGCGTGACGGTCGAGCTCGCCAAGGCCGCCGCGGCGAAGCTGGGCGTGCCCCTTCGACTCGTCGAATACCCGAACTCCGCCGCGATCACCGCGGCCGCGTCGAAGGACGCGTGGGATCTCTCGTTCCTGCCGCACGAGGCCGAGCGCGAGAAGTTCATGGACCACGGCCCCGCCTTCGTCGTCTACGACAGCGCCTACCTCGTGCGGGCCGGGGTCGATGCGCGAAACGCGGCCGAGCTGGACCGCGCGGGCATCCGCGTGGGCGCCGTCGAGGGAACGAGCACCTCGCGCACGGCGGCGAAGCTGCTGAGGAATGCCGCGCTCGTCCCGTTCCCGAAGGCCGGCGATGCGGTGGAGCAGTTCGCGCAGGGCCGCGTCGACGCGCTCGCCATGGGCCGCGACGCGCTGGTCGACGTCGCGAGGAAGGTCCCGGGAACGCGCCTGCTCGACGACGTCATCCAGTCGACGGGCGTGGTCGTGGTGGTGCCGAAGGACCGTCCGGCCACGCGCGCCTGGGCCGCGCGGTTCCTCGAGGAGGCGAAGGCGGACGGCACCGTGCGCCGCGCGCTGGACGGCGCGGGCTTCGCCGGCGCCGCGGTGGCGCCGCCCGCCGCGAGCCGGTAGCGGGATCTTTGGCT
>CAZPLW010000070.1:0-17655 GCA_964587315.1 uncultured Lysobacter sp. | reverse complement strand
CAAACGCGCGCTCGCCGACTTCTTCGGGCTTCTCGAGGGTTCATCTCGAGAGGAGCGTGGGCGGAGCGCTCCAGCGCGGGGCTATCCGCCACGTCGCCGGGACGCATCGCCCGGAAATGCACCTGCGGGACGGGAACCGCGCTCACGGGGCCGACTGCCTTTCCGCGATCGTCATCGCGACCTTGTCCCGCAAGTATAGGGGCGCCGCCTGCTCGGCCGGGAGCCCCTCGCCCCTCAGGTAAGCACGGGCGGCGACCCGGGCGACGGAACCGGCCCGGGGCAGGTCCGACTCGACGCGGGTGGCGACCTGCGAGGCATAGGCGCCGCGCAACCAGTCGAAGGCGTCGAAACCGCTGCCCGTCGCGACCCAGTCGCGCCCGGGAAGCGGCGGAAGGGCGCCTTCCCGGGCCAGTTGCGGCGGCAGCACCACGCTCCAGTCGCCCTCCATGCGCGAGTAGGCCGCGAGGTAGGTCTCGCCCATGCGCGCGTCCAGGGCCGACACCACGCGGCTCGCTCCCGACTGCTCGGCTAGGGCGAGCAGCGAGGCGACCGGAACGACCGGCAGGCCCGTGGCGAACGCAAGGCCCTGCACGAAGCCGCAACCGATCCGGATGCCGGTGAAGGAGCCCGGGCCCTGCCCGAAGGCCAACGCATCCAGCCCGGCGACCGCCAGGCCGGCACGGCCAAGCAACCGGCGGACCATGGGCTCGAGCCGCTCGGCGTGCTGGTTGGGGGCCAATGCCTCCTCGACGAGAAGGTCTTCCCCGCGCAGCAGGGCGACCGAGCAGAGCTCGGTGGAGGTCTCGACGGCGAGGAGTTTCAAGGCCGGGCAGCGGAAGGGGATGCCGGATTATAGCGGCCGGCGATATCGCCCGGAAATCGTTCTATTAATTATTGAATTTCAATTACTTGAGAGATATTTTTAAAGTTTTAAATCATTAATATCACTAATTTTAATTATTTCAATTAGTTGCTGCGCTTAATTAATGTCATTTATAGATTGAGATCAGCCCTTCACCAGGTCCAACGCGCCCTCTGCCCGCACCACACGGGCGGCCTCCGCGCCATACGCTCCCGCCAGGAGCCCGGCGAAGTAATCCCGGAAGTCCGTGGTGTGGGCGACGTTTCCTCCCGCATCCAGGCGGTCCAGCGCGGGCGCCTTCCCGGCCAATCCTCCGCGAACCGCGCCCCCCATCACGAAATGGACGTTGGCCGTGCCGTGGTCCGTGCCGCCGCTCTGGTTTTCCTGGGCGCGGCGCCCGAACTCCGCGTACGTCGCCACGAGGGTGTCCGGCCAGCGGCCGATTTCCTTCAGGGCCTCGCGCAGCGCCGCGAGCCCGTCGCCCAGCTGCCGCAGCAGGGCGGCCTGCGTGCCCGGCTGGTTCGCGTGGGTGTCGAAGCCGCCCAGCGTGAGTCGCAGCGCCGAGATGCCTTCCCGGTTGGCGGCCAGTTGCGCGGCCGTGCGGACGGCAGCCCCGAAGGGCCCCGCGGGGAAGGCGGTGGCGAACTCGCGGCCCGGATGCAACCGGTCCGCGGAGCGCTGGATGTCGCGTTCCACGCGCAGGATGTGCGCGAGCGACGCGTTGGCCGCGCGCGTCCCGGTCGACTTGGCCAGCTTCGCGTTGCGCAGGAACTGTTCCGGGTTTGCCAGGGCGATGGTGCGCGCGCCGGGGCCCGCGAGCGGCCCGAGATCGCCGGCGCCCACCACCACCCCGTCCGCCGCGAATCCTGCCGGCGAGGGGTATCTCGCGAATACGCGCGTGAGCCAGCCCTCGTCGAGGTACTCGTCGCTGCGCGAGGCGGTGTCCCAGATCTCGATCGAGCGGAAATGCGAGAGGTTCGGCTCCGGATAGCCCAGGCCCCGCACGACGGCGAGCTCGCCCGCGGACCAGATCGGCATCCATTTCTCGAGCGACGGGTGGAGGCCGCAATCCTCGTCGAGGCGAAGGACGTCGTCCCGGGCGATGGCGATCCGCGGGCGCAGGCGCCGGTAGGCCGGGTCCGCGAAGGGCACGACGGTGTTGAGCCCGTCATTGCCGCCCTTGAGCTCGACCAGGACCAGCAGCCGGAGCGCGGGGGCCGCCCGGGCGGGAAGTGCGTAGGCGGCCAGCGAAGACGCGGCCAACCCGGCGAGAAACTGGCGTCGGTCCATGTCGGTCCCTAGCGCAACTGGTAGGCCGGGTCGGCGGTGAGCTGCCGGACGAGCTCGGCGCCCTCCGCGCCCTCGGGGGGCGGCGTGACGGGAGGCAAGGCGAGCACGAGCTGGACGAGCCGTTCGTCCCTGCCATTCGCGGTTCCGAGGTCCTTCTCGAAACGTCCCCACTCGAAGGCATAGGACGCGAGCCCGCGAGCCATCTGGCGACGAAGCCGCGCCTCGGGAGTCGCCTCCCGGTCGTCGGTCATCGCCGCCATCGCGCCGGCCTCGGGCATCGCATCGGAACCGCGGAAGATCCGGTCGACGAGCTGCTTGCGCCCGAGCAGCGTCGCGGAATTGATCCAGGCCTCGCCGCCCGGCCAGCCCTTCACGTTGGGAGGCGAGAACAAGTTCTGGCCCAGCAGCGCCGAGGCCGTCACCGAGGTGCGAAGCGACATCGGGCGCATGCCGAACGTGTGCAGCGTGCCCACGACGAGATCGACGGGCGACTTGATGAGCGCGCCGCGGGCCTGCGGCGCCCAGAAGGCTTCCGACAGCAGCATCGCGCGCAGCAGGGGCTTCACCGCGTAGCCCGATTCGCGAAAGACCCCGGCCAGGCGCGCGACTTCGCGCTCGTCGGGCACGGGCGAGACGAATTCGCGCCAGAGCTTGCGCGTCACGAAGGCCGCCGTCTCGGGCCGGGCGAGCAGGATGTCGAGCACCTCGTCCCCGCCGAATCGCCCGGTTCGGCCCAGCACCGTCTTCGTCCCGCCGTCGTGGAAGAACGGCCGCTGCAGGAATTCCCCGGTGTCGCGATCGAGGCTCCAGCCGGTGAACGCGCGCGCCGCTTCCTTGATGTCGCGCTCCGTGTAGTGGCCCTCGCCGAGCGTGAAGAGCTCCATCACCTCGCGCGCGAAGTTCTCGTTGGGCGCCTGGCGGCGGCTGCCGGCGTTGTCGAGGTAGATCAGCATCGCGGGATCCTTCGACACCGCGTGGAGGAGCTCGCCGAAACGGCCCAGCGCGTGGGCGCGCAGCAGCACGTTGTGGCGGTACACGAGCTGCACGCTGCGGACCTTCTGCTGGCTCGTCGCGAAATGGTTGTGCCAGAAGAGCGTCATGCGCTCGGTGAGCGGGGACGGCGTCGCGAGCATCTCGCGGAACCACCATTCGCGCAGCTCGAACGCGCGCTCGACGTTGCGGCGCTGCTCGGCCATTCGCTCTTCGGGCGAGAGTTGCTGCACCTTGTAGAAGGGGAAATAGGGCTCGTCGACGAAGGCCGGCGGGGCGAGCGTCGCGCTCGTGCGCGTCGCTTCGAGGATCCGGTCCACCGCCTCCTCGCGCCCGAGGGGCGCGAAGGCGGCGATCTCCGGTGCCGTCGCGCCGAAGCCCGTGCGCACCAGCAGGTGCCGCGCGCCGTCCGCGCCCAGCGGCGCCGCCATCGCCGTGCCGGCACTCGCCGCGACGAGGGCCACGGCCGCCAGGACCCGCCTAGCGCTTGATGTCATAGCGATCGCCTTTCGAAAGGAGGGAACGCGCCCCGCCGTCCTCGAGCCAGGCCCGGGCCTCGCCGTCGCCCCGCAGGTGGGCGTTCCAGAACGCGAGCGTAAGCGCTTTCACGTCCGCCTGGATATCGCCGTCGCGCGCCGTCGCGGCGCGGCGCAGCGCGTGGCCGCCGAATACCATGTGATCTCCCCCTTCGAAGACGGCCAGGTACTTGCCCGGCGCGGGCATGTGATCGAACGGCCGCGTGCGCGATTCGGGCGTCGTGCCGTCGCCGATCACGTCGCCGTCGCGCGTGCCGGTCACGAGGAGCATCGGCATGCGTATCGCGCCGAACTGCGTGGCGAGGTCTCCGGCGCGATCACGCGCGCTCGGGCTGAACGCGATCGCGGCCACGATGCGGGGGTCGGCGTAAGGAGAGTCGCCAGCGCCCAGCACGAGGGGGTAACGCTGGCCTGCCAGCGCGAGCGTCGTCTGCGCGCCGAAGGAATGCCCCGACATTCCCACGCGGGAGAGATCGGCCCGGCGCAGTACAGGGTCGCCCGAAGCCTTGCGGCGGGCGATCTCGTCGAGCACGAACGTCACGTCCTGCGCGCGCGCCACCAATTGAACGCCCGACGCCGCGCCGCGAAGGGACTTCATCGCCGCCGCGGGGTCGCCCCGCTTCGACTTCCACAGGCCCTCGTCGCTTCCGGGATGCTGCACGTGGACGACCAGGTAGCCCTGCGAGGCCCAGTGCTCGCCCCACAGGCTGCCGCCTTCCCGCGAGCCGCCCAGCCCGTGCGAGAAGAGGACGAGCGGCAGGGATTGGCCGCCGCCTTCCGGCGCGCGAATCCGGACGGGGATCGCCCGGTCGCGCCGGGCATCGGTCCACTGCGCGTCGTGTGTCGCGACGGCGAGGAGACCGGGCGCGGACAGATCCGCGATCCCGGCCGCGCCCGCGGTGTAGCAGCCGCCGACCAGGCACATCCCGGCGAGGGCCAGGTGGCCGGCGAGCCGTCGCAGCGCGGTCACGATCGGGACGCGCCGTGCCGGTCAGGTCCTGGGCGCCGCCCTGCCACCATGCCGCGCATGGGCGGCCTTCAGTTCCTCGGGACTGAGGAAGCCGTCGTTGTCCGCGTCCAGCGCTTCGAAGTCCTTCGCGAGCCGCGGATGGCCCGCGATCTCGTCGCGCGAGAGCTTGCCGTCGCCGTTCGCGTCCAGCTTCTTCCACATCTCGCCGCGCTGGCCGCCGTGGTGGGCCTGGTGGAAGGCGCGCAGCTCGTCGGTCGTGACCTGGCCGTCCTTGTTCGCGTCGATGGCGTCGAACTGCTCGTGGATGCGCGGCAGGGTCCTGGCTTCCTCGCGGCTGATCATGCCGTCGTTGTTTGCGTCGGCGGCCTTGAGCCGCTCCTGCATCTGGGCGCCGCGCTTGCCGCCGGGTCCGCCCATGGGGCAGTCGGCGGTGCCGGGCGAGGCGCCGGCGGGGCATCCGGGCGCCGCGGAGGCGCCGAGGGAAAGGGCCGCGAAGGTCGCGGCGGCGAGGAGGCTGAGGGTCTTCATGGTCGGTTTCTCCGGTTGGGGGGATGCGGCCTGCTCCACACGCGACAAGCCTACCGTCCAGAGTCCCCCGAGTCGTTTCCCGTTCCGGGCCGCGAAGTAACGGGTTGTAAGCGGCGGGCCCGAACGCGGCCCGGCGCAACAACTGCTTACAATCGGGTTCGCGGGGCGCCTTCGACCCGCCCCTACGATGGGACCCATGCCACCGAACGCCAGCAAGTCGCGCATCCTCGTCATCGACGACGACCTCCGCCTGCGGGACCTCCTCAAGCGCTATCTCACCGAGCAGGGCTTCGGCGTGGAGACGGTCGCGGACGGCGCGGCGATGGACCACAACCTCAAGCGCACGCGCTACGACCTGCTGGTGCTCGACCTCATGCTGCCCGGCGAGGACGGCCTCGCGATCTGCCGGCGCCTGCGGGCCACGGGCAATCTCGTGCCCGTCATCATGCTCACGGCCAAGGGCGACGACGTGGACCGCATCATCGGACTGGAGATGGGCGCGGACGACTACCTGCCCAAGCCCTTCAACCCGCGCGAGCTCGTGGCGCGCATCCAGGCGGTGCTGCGCCGCCAGGGTCCGGCCCCGGCTCCCGGCGCGCCGACCGCCGAGGACACAATCGTCACCTTCGGGCCGTTCTCCCTCAACCTGGGCACGCGCACGCTCGAGCGCGAAGGCGCCCCGCTGCCGCTCACGCACGGCGAGTTCTCCGTGCTCAAGGTGTTCGCGCAGCATCCGCGCGAACCCCTGTCCCGCGACAAGCTGATGGACATGGCGCGCGGCCGCGAGCACGAGAGCTACGACCGCTCGATCGACGTGCAGGTGTCGCGGCTGCGCAAGCTCCTGGGCGAGGACCCGCAGGCGCCCCGCTACATCCAGACGGTCTGGGGATTCGGCTACGTGTTCATTCCCGACGGCACGCCGCGCGCATGAAGTTCGTCCCGGGCTCGTTCTTCTGGCGCACGCTCGCGGTGCTGGTGGTGGCGCTCGTCGCCTCGCAGGGCGCGGCGCTCCTGCTCTTCCGCTCGCAGGTGCAGCAGCCGCGCATGGGCCAAGGGATCGGCCAGTTCGTGAGCCACCTGAAGACCATCAGCGCGGCGCTCGAATCCCTCACGCCCGAGGCCTCGCGCGCCTTCATCGACCGGCTGGCCGAGCGCGAGGGCATCCGCGTCTTTCCCGTGCGCGGCGACGAGCCGGGCCGGCCCGCGCCGGACCATCCCGGCCTGCGCCTGTTCCGCGAGCGCATCAAGGGCCTCTTCGGTCCCGAGACCGAGGTGTTCGTGCGGCCGGGCACGCCGGGGGTCCTTTGGGTGCGCCTGCCGACGACGCGCGCCGACTACTGGGTGGGTTTCCCGCGCAATCGAGTGGACCGCAACGAGTCCGACGCCCTCCTCTACTGGATCTTCGCGGGCGTCGCGATCGCCATTGCCGCGACGGCGCTCATCGCGTGGCGCCTCAACCGCCCGCTCGCGCGCCTCGCCCGCGCCGCCGAGGAGTTGGGCCAGGGCAAGGACCCGCCGCCCGTGCCGGTGATTGGGCCCACCGAGGTGCGCGCCGTGGCCAAGGCCTTCAACGAGATGAAGGAGCGCCTGAGGGACAACGAGCGCGAGCGCACCACGTTCCTCGCGGGCATCTCGCACGACCTGCGCACGCCGCTCTCGCGCCTGCGCCTCGACGTCGAGATGCTTGGCGGCCGCGTCGAGCCGGACACCCAGAAGGGCATGGTCGCGGATCTCGAGGACATGAACGCGATCATCGACCAGTTCATCGACTACGCCCGGAGCGAGGCGACCGAGCCCTACAGCGCCGTCGACCTGTCGCGGCTCGCGCGCGAATGCGCAGAGCGCGCGGCGCGCGCCGGCACGCCGATCGCCTGCGACGTCGCCGAGGTGCCCCCGCTCATGCTGCGGCCGCTCGCCATCAGCCGCCTCGTCGCGAACCTCGTGCAGAACGCGGTGAAGCACGGCGGCGGCGAGGTGCTCGTGGGCGTGAGCGGTGGCGATCGCGAGGTGCGGCTCACGGTCTCGGACCGCGGCCCGGGCATCGCCGCGGACGACGTCGAGCGCCTGAAGGCGCCGTTCACGCGCCGCGACGATGCGCGCAGCGGGCAGTCGGGCGCCGGCCTGGGGCTCGCGATCGTGGCTCGCATCGCCAAGGCCCACGGCGCGCGTTTCGACCTGCTGCCGCGCGACGGTGGCGGCCTCGTGGCGCAGGTGGTCTTTCCCGTCGCCTCCTGAACTCGCCGGGCGCGCCGGTGATAGAGTCGATGGATCCCACAGGAGGTTCCATGACCGTCTGCCCCATCGCCATCGTCGCCGGCTGCAAGAAGTGCCCGGCCTTTTCCGTCTGCCCCCTGAAGAGCGTGCTCGGCGACCAGCCCAAGGAAGGCGAGAAATCCGACGCCAGGCCCGCGGCCGGGGCCGGCAAGAAGGCCAAGTCGCGCTAGTCGAGCGTCGCGAGGTATTCGGCGAGCGCCTTGCGATCGAAGGCGGAGAGCTTGCCGGCGATCTCGTGCATCACCTCGTTGTCGTTCGTGCGCTCGCGCTGGGTGAATTCGGCCAGCTGCCGTTCGAGGTACGGGGCATGCTGTCCGGCGAGTCGCGGCGCGATGTCCGTCCCGTAGGCCTTCTCGCCGTGACAGGTCAGGCACGCCGGCACGCCGGGCGTCTGCGATCCCTTGAGGTACAGGTACCGGCCCGCGCCGTGCAGATCAGGGTCGGTGATCTTGTGGCCCGGGGCCTTCTGGGCGGCGAAGTAGCGCGAGACGGCCACGATGTCCTCCTCGGTGAGCCCCTTCGCGAGGCGCTGCATGGAGCCCTTGCGCCGGCCGGCGAGGAAGTCCCGCAGCTGCTTGGCGAGGTATTTCTCGCCCTGCCCCGCGAGCACGGGCAGCTCCTCGCTGCCGGACTCCCCCTTCATGCCATGGCACAGGGAGCATTTCGTCTCCACGACCTTGGGCATCGGGACCTGGCCCATCGCGGCAAGGGGAAGCCAGGAGGCAAGCAGCAAGGCGGCGGACTTCGGGGGCATCGCGGTTCCTGCAAGGGAAGGGGACTCGCGAGAGCTTACACGGCGCGCGAGGCGCGCGCGTCAACCGACGGACCCGATGTCGCGTTGGGTGGTAAGGTGAAGCTTCCGCTTCGCGCCCGCCGGAGATCGCCATGACCCGCACGCGCTCCCTCTTCCTGGCCGGCCTCGCGGCCGCCTCGCTCGCCCTCGCCGTTCCCGCCGCCCTCGCCGCGCCTTCCCATGGCGGTGGTGGCCGCCATGGCGGCTCCGCCTGGCACGGCGGCCACTCGCACGGGGGCGGTTCCTGGGGCTGGGGGTGGGGCGTCACGATCGGTGTGCCGCTGGCGTTGGGGTATTACGACCCCTGGCTCTGGGGCCCGCGCTACGGCTATGCCCCGTACTACGCCACGTACCCGGCGTACCCGTGCGGGGCGAGCGAGGATTGCTGGCGCGAGCGCCGCGCGAACGAGGAGCCGCCGGCGCCCACCACGCAGCTTCCGCCTTCGGGCGCCTTCGGCCCGTCGTCGATTCCCCCGCCCGATGCGGCGCCACCGTCATACAGCGCACCGCCGCCCTATCCGGCAGGGGCGACGAAGCCGGGATCGCCGCCCTACCCGGCACCCGCGCCCTTCGACGGCGCGCCGACCCAGCGGCCGCTGCACCTCAACTACTGCGAGGCTTCCCGCGCGTACTTCCCCGCCGTGGTCACCTGCGCCTCGGGCTGGAAGATGACGCGCCCCGCCTACGACTGAGGCGGCGCGCGGAAGAAGTCGACCGCGTCCTCGACGCGGCGGGTGCGCCGGAACGGGGGCAGCGCGCGCCAGATGCGCTTGCCGTAGGGCTTCGTGACGAGGCGCGGGTCGCAGATCATGAGCACGCCGCGGTCCTTCTCGTCGCGGATGAGCCGGCCCACGCCCTGCTTGAGCGAGATCACCGCGCGCGGCACCTGGTATTCCATGAAGGCATTGCCGCCGGCGGCGTTGATGCGCTCGATGCGCGCGGCGAGCACGGGGTCGTCCGGCGGATTGAAGGGCAGCTTGTCGATCACCACGACGGACAGCGCGTCGCCCTTCACGTCCACGCCCTCCCAGAAGGACTGGCTCGCCACGAGGATCGCGTTCGCCTGCGAGCGGAAGCGCTCGAGCAGTTCGTTCTTGCCGGCCGTGCCCTGCAGGAAGACCGGCCAGTCGTGCCCTTCCTCGCGAAGGCGGGTGACGAGCCGCTCGTGGCCCGCATCCATGGCGCGCAGGCTCGTGAAGAGCAGGAAGGCCCGCCCCTGCGAGGCCTCGATGACGGGATAGGCCGCGTCGATCACGGCGTCCGTGTAGCCCTCGGTATTGGGCTCCGGCATGCCCTCGGGGACCACGAGGAGCGCCTGGTTCGCGAAATCGAAGGGGCTCTCCCAGGACAGCGCGCGCGCCTCGGCGAGCCCCAGCTCGTCCTGGTAGTGGCGGAAGTCGCCGGCCACCGAGAGCGTGGCGGAGGTGAAGATCCACGCGCGCGAGCCGCTCGCCACCTGCCGGGCGAAGAGCGGCCCCACGTCGAGCGGCGTGCGGTTGAGCACCGCGGACTGCGCGTAGGTCTCCACCCAGCGGACGGCGCCCTCGGCCTCGCCGGTCATCCACGCGGCGAGCTGCAATCGCAGGGCGCCCGCGCGCTCGCGCGCCTGCTTGATCTCTTCCGCCCGCTCGGCCTGCGCGCCCAGCTGCTTCTCGAGGTCGGCCAGCTTCCCGTCCAGGGTCACGAGCGCCTCGGCGAAGGCCTCGCGGCGCGAGAATTGCGCGGAGGACAGCCGGCCCGTGCCCTGCCCCAGCGCGATGCGCACGTCGCGCGCGGCGCGGTCCGCCGCGAGCGCGGATTCGCCGATCTCGGGCGACTCCTTGGCGTGGACGAGCTGCGCGGTGCGCGCGTCGCGCGCGAGCTCCACGACCTGTGCGGTCGACACCGCCTCGCCGAAGAAGAGGCGCGCGAGATCGGGCAGGTGGTGCGCCTCGTCGAAGACGAGCGTGTTCGCCGTGGGCAGCAGGTCCGTGACGCCCTCGTCGCGCAGCACGAGGTCCGCGAAGAAGAGGTGGTGGTTCACGACGACCAGGTCCGCGTCGTTGGCGCTCTTGCGCGCCTTCATCACGAAGCAGTCCTCGTAATGGCGGCACTTCGAGCCCAGGCAGTTCTCCCGCGTGGACGAGGCGCGGGACCACGCGCCGGAGGTCTCCGGCACGCCGGCGCAATCGGCGCGGTCGCCCGTGTCCGTACGCATCGCGAACGCCCGGATGGCGTGGATGTGCTTCGACTCGTCTCGCGAGCCGAAGGTGCCGCTCTCCAGCGCCTCCTCGAGGTGGTGCAGGCAGACGTAGTTGGCGCGGCCCTTGAGGAGCGCGATCTTCACGTCGAGCTCGAGCGCCCCCAGCACGGTGGGGATGTCCCGGTGGAAGAGCTGGTCCTGCAGCGTCTTGGTGCCCGTCGACACGATGACGCGCCCGCCGGCGATGAGGGCCGGGACGAGGTAGGCGAAGGTCTTGCCCGTGCCCGTGCCCGCCTCCGCGATGAGCACGCCCGCGGACTGCACGGCCTCGCGCACGGCCTCGGCGAACTCGAGTTGCTGGGGACGGACGCGATAGCCCTCGATGACGCGGGCGAACGTGCCGCCTTCGCCGAAGTGGCGCGCGAGATCGACGCTCACGGGCGCCCGAACACGATGCGTTCGTCGCGAAGCAGGCGCGCGACCGCGGCGACGCACAGGGCCGCGAGGACCAGCGCCACCGCCGCGGGCACGAGCGCGTCCGCCGTGGCGAGGCCGTCGCCGCGCAGCACGCGCTGCAGCGCCATCAGCTGCCCCAGCACCGGCACCGCCAGCTGCCACGGCGCTTCCTTCGCGCCGCTGAACATCACCACCAGCGGCACGAACGACGCGGCCGTGGCCAGGTAGCTCACGTACGTCTGCGCCTCACGGTAGCTGCGCCCGTAAGTCGAGATGAGCAGCTGCAGCGCGCTCGTGAAGGCCGCGAGCGGCAGCACCACCGCCAGGAACGCAGCCAACTCGGACGGGCCGAAGTTGAGGAGCGCGGGCAGCTTGCGCTCCGCGTAAAGGCGAGCCGCCGCGAAGAAGCCGGCCATGGTGAGGGTGACCACGGCCGCTGCGCTCGCCCAGGCCGCCAGCCACTTGCCCACCGCGAACACGGACGGCCGCACGGGATTGGCGAGGAGCGGCTCCAGGGACCCGCGCTCGCGCTCGCCTGCCGTCGAGTCGATGGCGACCGTCATGCCGCCCAGCAGCGGCGCGAGGATCCCGAACATCGGGATGAGGAACAGCAGGACCGCGCCTCGCTGGCGCGGCGTGGCGGTGTTCACGCGCTCCACCTTGGTCGATTCGTTGAGCGAGGGGCTCACGCCCCGGGCGATGAGCCACAGGTACGCCGTCCCGCGGTTGAAGGCCGCCAGCAGGCGTTCCCCCTGCCCCGTGGCCGGGCCCGACTCCGTGCGCGAATCGTCGTACACGAGCTCCACGCGCGCCTCCTCGTGCGCCAGCCAGCGCTCGTGGAAATCCGGCGGCACCACGATCACGGCCTCCAGGCTGCCGTCCTTCACGCGCGCCGCGTAGTCCTCGGGCGCCTTCACGATCTCAACGTCGGCCCGCTCGAGGAAGTTGACGAGGGCCGGCGCGTGTTCCGTCCCGGCGATGCGCACGCGCAGCGTCGAGGCGCGCTCCTCCAGCCCGGAGACGAAGCTCGCGACGAGGACGAGCGTGACCGGTCCGGTGAGCACCGAGGCGACGAGGATCATGAGCGCGGTGCGCCGGTCGCGCAGCGCGTCGCGGACCTCCTTCAGGAAGACGACGGCGAGGCGCGGCCTCATCGCGCGTCCCCCGGCTCGCCCGCGAGGCGGACGAAGGCCTCCTCGAGGTCCTCGCAGCCCGCGGCCGCCCGGATGGCCTCGGGCGTTCCGGCGGCGACGACGGACCCGCCCGCCATGATGACGATCTCGTCGCAGAGGGCCGCCACCTCCTGCATGACGTGGCTCGAGAAGAGCACGCACTTGCCGGACTCGCGCAGCAGCCGGACGGCCTCGCGCAGGCTGCGCGTGGAGCGCACGTCCAGCCCGTTCGTGGGCTCGTCCAGCACCACGTTGCGCGGGTCGTGCACGAGCGCGCGGGCGATGGCGACCTTCATGCGCTCGCCCTGGGAGAAGCCGTCGGTGCGGCGGTCCAGGAGCGCGACGAGGTCGAGCTGCGGCGCGATCGCGTCGATGGCCGCCGCGATCCTCTCCCGAGGCAGGCCGCGCAGCTCGCCGTAGTAGGTGATGTTCTCGCGGGCCGTGAGCCGGGCGTAGAGCCCGCGCGCGTCCGAGAGGATGCCCAGGCGCTCGCGCGCCGCGAGCGCGCCGCGCGCCACGTCGATGCCGTCCACCTCGATGCGGCCCGCGTCGGGCGAAACGAGCGTCGAGATCATGCGCAGCGTCGTCGTCTTGCCCGCGCCGTTGGGGCCGAGCAATCCCGTCACGCGGCCATCCGGCGCCTCGAAGGAGACGCTGCGCACGGCCTGCACGTTCCCGAAGCGCTTGGCGAGGGAATCGACGCGGATCAAGGCCGGCCTCCGGCGGGCAGCAGGAAGAGCGGCCGCGGCAGCTTCGCGAGGCACCCGCCGTCGAGTTCCGCGGCCGAGCCCGCCTTCACGAACTTCTCGATGAGCCGGGGCGCGCAGCCGTGCCCGCTCACGCCGTGGGAAAGGTGCGGCGCGACGAGGTGGCGCGCGCGGGGCAGGGTCGCCGCGACGAGCTCGCCGTGGCGCGGCGGCGTCGCCGGATCGATGCCCCCCGACAGGATCAGCACGGGCACGTCCGACCTCAACGGCTCGCCGAAATCCGGCGGGAGCGTCGCCCGCGGCCAGATCGCGCAGGCGCGCAGGAAATCGTCGACGAGCGCGCGGCCGAAGAAGGCGCGCGAGGCCGCGGCGAGATCCTCCGGGCCGATGCGCGGCACGTCCTCGGAACACACCACGGACAGGTGCATGCCCACGGAGAGGTTCTCCGCCAGCTCGTCCGAGAACTCGAGGTTCTGCGCGAGCAGCGCGTTGAAGTCCCCGCCCGCCGCGCGGTCGATCGCGAAGGGCAGCAGGCTCGAGAGCTCCGGCGAGTACAGCGGCCGGAAGATGCCCGAGAGCAGGACGTTCTGCGTGACGTTCACGCCGAGGCTCTCGCCCGTCAGCGGGTCCGCGATTTCCGCGCGGGCCGGTCGCGCGCCGAGCGACTGGCGAAGGGACTTCACCTGCGCGCGCAGCGACGGATAGGCCCGGCGGCAGGCCGCTTCGCCCTCGCAGTCCGCGAGGAGGCGTTCGAAGGCCGCCTCCCCGTCGGCGACGAACGACAGGGGCAGCTTCATGCCCGCCGGGGCCACGCCGTCGAGCGTCGCCGTGCGCACCCGCGCGGGGTGCCGGCGGATGAATTCCAGCGCCGCGCGCGTGCCGTAGGAGCCTCCCCAGAGATTCACCTTCGCGTAGCCGAGCGCGCCCAGCACCTCGTCCAGGTCCGCCATGGCCGGGGTCGTCGCGTAGTGGCGGGGATCGCCGTCGAGCTTCTCGAGGCAATCGCGCACGAGCTTCTCGGGCATCGCGTCCTCGAAGACGGACTGCAGGGCCTGGCCGTCCTCGCCCTCGCAGGCGAGCGGGTTGGATCCTCCCGTGCCGCGCTGGTCCACGAGGACGATGTCGCGCGTCTCGGAAAGGCGCGAGAAGAGCGGAGCGACCTGCGCGGCGAGCGCGATGGCGCCCTGCCCCGGGCCTCCGGCGAGCACGACGACCGGATCGGGCTCCGCCACCCGGCGCTTGGCGGGAATCACGGCGACCTTGATGCCGATCCGGCGTCCCGAGGCCGCCGCGCGGTCCTCGAACACGTCCCAGGTGCCGCAGCGCGCCGGCGTCTCGAGGCCCGGCAGGCGGCAATCGGCCAGGACGAGCTTCGGTCCGGGCGGATCGGCGGGCGCGCAGCCGGCCACGAGCGCGGCGACCAGCCACGGGCGGAGGCGCGACGCGAGGCCGAGCGGGAATGTCACGACGGGGGCGGGCAGCAAGGCTCGGCGGGAGGGGCTACAGGCGTGGGCGCAGTATACCGTTCGGCGATACCATCCCGGGCATGGCCGACCCCTCGTTTCCGCGCGCCGACGCCGACGCGCCCGCGTTCTGGGACATGCGCTGGCGCGCGGGCTTCACGCCGTGGGAGGCCGGCCGCGTGCCCCGGCGGCTGCGCGAGCACGTCGCGAGTCGTCCGCCCGGCGGCCCGGTGCTCGTGCCCGGGTGCGGCTCGGGGCACGACGTGCGTTTCCTGGCCGAGAGCGGGCTCGACGTCGAGGGCATCGACTTCAGCGAGTCCGCGATCGAGGCCGCGCGGCCGGTGCTGGGTCCCCACGCCCCGCGCGTTCGCCGCGCCGATTTCTTCGCGGGCCCCGCGAAGGCCCACGCGCTCGTCTACGAGCGCGCCTTCCTCTGCGCCCTGCCTCGCCACCGCTGGCGCGACTGGGCCGCGCGCATGGCCGCGCTCGTGCGCCCCGGCGGCGAGCTCGCGGGATTCTTCCTCTTCGGCGAGGGCGAGCGCGGGCCGCCCTTTCCCCTGCACGGCCAGGCCGAGCTCGATGCGCTGCTCGCGGGGCGCTTCGAGCGCCTCGAGGATCTCGACGTCGACGATTCGATTCCCGCGTTCGCCGGGAAGGAGCGCTGGCAGGCCTGGCGCCGCGCCTAGGCGGGCACGGTCGCCGGCCGGCCCAGGTGCCAGCCCTGCGCGTAGGCGATGCCCAGGCGCCGCGCCGCGCGCAGGTCCTCGGCGGCCTCGATGCCCTCCGCGATCACCTTCGAGCCGGCGCGCCGCGCGATGTGCTGGATCGAGCGCAGGAACTGGCGCTTCAGCGCGTCCTTCGCGATGCCGCGCACGAAATGCTTGTCGGCCTTCACGAATTCCGGGCGCAGCTCCGACCACAGCCGGAGCGACGAGAAGCCCTCGCCCAGGTCGTCCAGCGCGACGCGAAAGCCCATGCCGCGATACAGCCGCAGCGAGTCGCGCAGGTGCTGCATCTCGATGGCCGGGTAGTCCTCGGTGAGCTCGATCACCATGCTCGCGGGCACGAGGCCCAGCGTCTCGAGGAAGCGCCGCGCGCGCCCCGGCTCGAACCCGGCCCGCTGCACCAGGCGCGGCGACATGTTGAGGAAGAGCAGCCCCGTCGATCCATGCGCGGACCACGCGCGCAGCGTCTCCTGGATGCACACGATCGCGAGGCGCTCGTACCGGCCGGTCTCGCGCGCCGCGGCGAAGAGCGCGGTGGGCGCCTCCAGCCACGTGCCGGCGGGACCGCGCACCAGCGCCTCGTAGCCCACGGCCGTGCCCGCGGCGAGGTCCACCACGGGCTGGAAGACGACCGAGAGCGCGCGGTCCTCGATCACGTCGTCGATCCGGGCCGGGGTGTCACCCGTGAACGCCGTCGCGCGCGCGTCCATGCCCGGTTCCGTCGACGATCGCGCCGGCGCGGGTCAGGCCACGCCGTGCTGCTTGAACCAGGCGAGCAGGCGCTTCCAGCCGTCCTCGGCCGCTTCCTTGCGGTAGCTCGGCCGGTAGTCGGCGTGGAAAGCGTGCGGCATGTCGGGATACGTGTGGATCTCCGACTTCTTCCCGGCCGCCTTGAGCGCCTCGCGCATCCTGTCCACCGTGTCGTTCGGGATGCCCGCGTCCGCGCCGCCGTAGAGGCCGAGCACGGGCGCGTTGATGTCCTTCACCAGGTCGATGGGGTTCTTCGGCGAGAGCTCCGTGCCCTGCCCCACGACGCGGCCGTACCAGGCCACGCCGGCCTTCACCTTCTGGTTGTGCGCGACGTAGAGCCAGGTGATGCGCCCGCCCCAGCAGAAGCCCGTCACCGCGAGCCGCGCGGGATCGCCGCCGCTCTTCGCGGCCCAGGCCGCGCAGGCGTCGAGGTCGGCCATGACCTGCGCGTCGGGCACCTTGCCGACGACCGCGCGGATCTCGTCCATGCTGGTGGTCTTCGAGACGTCGCCCTGGCGCGCGTACAGCTCGGGCGCGATGGCGAGGTAGCCCGCCTTCGCCAGGCGGCGGCAGACGTCCTTGATGTGCTCGTGGACGCCGAAGATCTCCTGCACGACGAGCACCGTGGGCAGGTTCTTTCCGCCTTCGGGCATCGCGCGATACGCGACCATCTCCCCGTCCTTCACCGCGACCTTGACCTCGCCGGCGGCAAGCCCGCGGGCGTCGGTGGTGATCTGCGTCTGGGCGGCCACGGGCTGCACCGCGGCGGCGAAGCCGGTCGCCAGCGTGGTCATGACGAACTCGCGCCGGGTGAATCCGGGCCGGGGCTCGAAAGGGATGAAGTCGGGATCACGCATGGGCTCCTCTTTTTTCGTGGGCTGTCGGGGGACTGGCGGGCCATTATAGGGGGCGGCGGAAAAGAAAAAGGGCGCCCGCAGGCGCCCTTCGCCGGGGATTGTCGCTTGCTATTCGCCGTAGAGCTTCTGCTTCATCTCGCGGCGTTCCTGCGCCTCGATGGACAGGGTGGCCGTCGGGCGGGCGAGCAGGCGCTGCAGCCCGATGGGCTCGCCGGTCTCCTCGCAGAACCCGTAGCTGCCGTCCTCGATGCGGGCGAGCGACTGGTCGATCTTCTTGAGGAGCTTCCTCTCGCGGTCGCGCGTGCGCAGCTCGAGCGCGTGCTCTTCCTCGAGCGTGGCGCGGTCGGCGGGATCGGGTGCGAACGACAGTTCGCGCAGGTGCTCCGTGGTGGCGCCCGCGTTCTCGCGCAGCTGGCCCTGCAACTCGAGCAGGCGTTCCTTGAAGAAGCGAAGCTGCGCCGCGTTCATGTACTCCGACTTGGGGCTCTTGAGCAGCTCGGCCTCAGTCAGCGGTTTTTGTTTGCTGGCCATTCTTCCTCGCGGATTTCTTGCGGTGGCCCCGCACCGGGTAACTCCGGTTCGGGTGCGTTATAAAAGCCCGGCATTCTAGCCTAGCCGGGGGCTCCGGAGCAAATGCTTTCGCGGCCCCGCACCCGACCGGGGTGCCCCCGCGCGGTCAGCCAGGCCCTTGTTCCGGAAGAACTTTTTCATGGCCCTTCGGCGGGATCGCCAGGCTCGCCACGATGGCGATGGCGAGGATCGCGGCCACGATGCCCAGCGAGGCGCCGACCGGCACCTTGTACACGTCGAGGAGCAGCATCTTGGCGCCGACGAAGACCAGGATCGCGCCCAGTCCGTAGGCGAGCAGGTGGAAGCGGCTCGCGAGATCGGCCAGCACGAAGTAGAGCGCGCGAAGGCCCAGCACGGCGAAGATGTTGGAGGTCATCACGATGAAAGGGTCGTCGGTGATGGCGAAGATGGCCGGGATCGAGTCGATGGCGAAGACCAGGTCCGTCACGCCGATCAGCACGATCACGAAGAAGCGCGGCGTGAACCAGCGCTTGCCGTCCTTCATTAACGTTTACGGATCGCCGCTGAAA
>CAZPLW010000069.1:2737-17902 GCA_964587315.1 uncultured Lysobacter sp. | reverse complement strand
CGTGTCCATCATCCCGGGCATCGAGAACTTCGCGCCCGAGCGGCACGAGACCAGCAAGGGCCGCGCCGGGTCGCCCAGCCGGAGGCCGGACTTCCTCTCGATCTTCGCGAGCGCCGCCTGGACCTGTTCCCACATCCCGCGCGGAAAGCCGCCCGCGGCCAGGTACGCGTTGCAGGCGCGCGTGCTCACGATGAAGCCCGGGGGCACCGGGAGGCCCAGCCTCGTCATCTCGGCGAGATTGGCGCCCTTGCCGCCCAGGAGGTCGCGCTGCGACGCGCGGCCTTCCTCGAACAGGTAGACCCACTTGCCGGCCCGGCGGACGGCCGTCTTCGTCGCGATCCTCGGCATGGCGCAGCTCCCGATCGGCCGCGCCCCGGCAGGCACCGGCGATGCGCGCCCTCGCCTTCCATGCTGCACCCGCCTTGGCCGGGGAAATTGACGCGGGTCAGGCGTCCGGCGTGCCGTCGAAACCGCCCTCAGCCGGCTTCCCGGAGCAACGCCGCGAGCTTCTGCACGGTGGCCCAGTTGCGCGACGTGGCCGCGCGGCCGCTCTTGCCCAGCAGCGCTTCGCCCGCCTTGCTCTCGAGGATGCCGTCGGCGCAGTCCAGGTACGCGGCGTCGCGGCCGAGATGCCAGGACTCGTTCTTCGTCACGAGCTTGCCGACGGGCGCCAGGGCCTCCAGCACGCTGGCGTGCGGCGCGACCGTGACCAGGAGCCGCGAGGCGTCGCCGGCCTTCTTCGCCAGGCGGTTCCCGGCGACGATGGCGTCCCACTCCGGCGCCGTCTTCACGACGACGAGCACGTCGATGCCGAGCTTCTCCGACAGCGCGCCCGCGATGCGCGTCGCGTGCGCGGCCGGCGTCGCGCGGCCCCGGCTCTCGAACACCGCGTTGCCGCTCGCGAGCACCGTGCGCACGCCGGCGTAGCCGAGCCCCTCCAGCAGCGCGCGGAACTCGGCCATCGGCACGCGGCGGTTCCCGCCGACGTTGACGCCGCGAAGGAGGACGACGAATCGCATGGAAGCAGTCTACGGGCTTTCGCGCGCTTGGCGGGACAGCCCGGACGAATCGAGGGAAGCGCTCAGCCGGGCGACGGGCCGGGAGCGGCCGCGGCCCGCTGGCCCCGCCGCCACGCCGCCGGCGGCACGCCGTACTCGCGGCGGAAGGCGCGCGAGAAGGCCGTGTCCGTCTGGTAGCCCACGTCCTCGGCGATGCGCGCGAGCGGCGTGTTGGATCCGCACAGGAGGTTGGCGGCGAGCATCATGCGCCACTGGGTGAGGTACTGCATGGGCGAAGCGCCCACGAGCGACTGGAAGCGCTCGGCCAGCACCGAGCGGGAAGCGCCGGATTCCTTCGCGAGTTCCTCGAGCGTCCAGGGATGCGCGGGGCGCTCGTGCAGCACGTTGAGCGCCTTGCCCACGACGCGGTCGCGCATGCCCGCGAGCCAGCCCGTGGGGTCGCCTTCCTTGCGCGTCATGTGCAGGCGCAGCACCTCGATGAAGAGCACCTCGGCCAGCTTCGCGAGCACGCCCGCGCCGCCCGGCCTGGGGGATTTCGCCTCGGCCAGGGCATAGCGCAGCGACGATTCGAGCCACGCGCCCGCGCTCGAGCCGCGCACGTTCTCGCGCACCATCGGCGGCAGGCCCGCGAGGAGCAGGCGCGCGAGCCTCGCATCGCAGGCGAGGTAGCCGCAGATGAACCGCGTCGCGGCGCCGCCCTTGCCATACACGAGATGGGTCGGCCGCTGCGAGAGCAGCTCCTGCAGGCTGCGGTGCGTCTTCGGCGGTTCCAGGCCCGTCTCGGAAGCCATCGCGTGCGCGTCGCCGTGCGGAAAGATGATGACGTCCCCCGCCACGAGCCTCAGCAGGGGCTGTCCTTCCATCTCGACGATGCATTCGCCATCGGTGATCGCGTGGAAGATGATGACGCGCTCGGCGCCCGGCTCGAGGATGGGCGCGGCGAAATCCGCGTGCGGCGAATCGAAGCGCCACGGCGCCGTGAACGTCCCGTTGATGAAGATGGCGCCCGTCAGGCGCACCACGCGAAGCACTTCCGAGAGCGCGTCCATCAGGCCTCCCCGATCTCGACCGTGAGCGCCAGGGGCGAGCCCGTTTCCACGGCGACGCCGATGGGCGAGCGGGTCGCTGCCGTCTCGACGATCGCGCGCAGGCGCTCCGGCGCGACGCCCTTCGCGGCGATCTGCACGCGCATCGCGAGCTCGCGCGAGCCCGGGTAGACGGGCGTGCCGTCGGCCTCGCGGTGGCCGAAGAGGCCGCGGGCATCCGAGCGGCTGTCCACCTGCACCTCGAGCCGGTCGAGGTCGATGCCGGCCAGGGCCGCGCCCCACGCGATGTTCGTCGCGGTGCACGAGGCGACGCCCGCGCGGAATAGCCATCCGGGCGTCGCCTGGTCGCCGGTGCCGCCGATTTCCGTCGGCATGTCGGTGGCGATGGAAATGCCCGTCGGATGGGTCGCCACGAAGCGCGAGTCGCCTTCCCAGCGAACGCGCGCGGGCACGTCGTCGTGAAGGCCCATGCCGGGCCGTTGCCGGAAAACCGACTCGACGCGGACCAACGCCGCCGCCACCGATTCCCGTGACATGGCCAGGACTCCCCGCTCGTGGTCGAAGGCCGCGATTGTGAGCGCCTTCGGGCAGGCGGAGAAGTCCCCGGGGGGGTATCGCCGGACGAAAGGGCAAGACACGCGGACGGTCGGCCAACGCGCGGCAAGCCGCTGGACGGAAAGGAAAAAAGCGCAGACGCGCAGGCAGGACTCGGCGCACGCCCGAAGGCAAAGTTCGCCGCTCCCATCCCCGCTCAAAGGACGACCGCCATGAATGCTCCCACCGATCTCGCCGCCCTCAAGGCCCGCCAGCAATCCGCCTGGGCGACCGGCGACTACGCCGTCATCGGCACCACGCTGCAGATCGTCGGCGAGTCGCTCGCCGAGGCCTGCGACCTGCGCTTCGACGAGCGCGTGCTCGACGTGGCCGCCGGCAACGGCAACGCCACCCTCGCCGCCGCGCGCCGCGGCTGCGTCGTCACCTCCACCGACTACGTCGGCACGCTGCTCGAGCGCGGCGCCGAGCGCGCCCGCGCCGAGCGGCTCGACGTCGCCTTCCAGGTGGCCGACGTCGAGGCCCTGCCCTTCGGCGACGGCGAGTTCGACGCCGTCCTCTCGACCTTCGGCGCGATGTTCGCTCCCGACCACGCGCGCGTCGCCGACGAGATGGCCCGCGTGTGCCGCAAGGGCGGGCGCATCGGCATGGCCAACTGGACGCCCGGCAGCCTGGTGGGCCAGATGTTCAAGGCCATCGGCAAGCAGATTCCGCCGGCGCCGGGTACGCAGTCCCCCGCGCTGTGGGGCACCGAGGACCACGTGGCCGCCCTCTTCGGGGACCGCGCCGCCATCCTCGACGTGACGCCGCGCACCTTCACCTTCCGTTATCGCTCCGCGGCCCACTTCATCGACACCTTCCGCACCTGGTACGGCCCGGTGAACAAGGCGTTCGCGGCCCTGGCCGCCGACAAGGCCGGGATGCTCGAGCAAGAGCTCACCGAGTTGCTCGAATCGCGCAACCGCGGCGGACACCACGCGCTCGTGGTGCCGAGCGAGTACCTCGAGATCGTGATCACGCGCCGCTAGGCGCCTTTCGGAGAAACGACCCATGAAGAGACTGCATTCGTTCGCCCTGGCCAGCGCCGTCCTCGCGGCGCTGGCCCAGCCCGCCCGCGCCGACGCGATTCTCGACTGGAACGCGAACTCGGCCCGCTTCGTCGCCGACGCGAAGCTGGGCACCCCACCGGCGGTACGCGCGATGGCCATCGTCCAGTGCGCCGCGTTCGACGCCGTGAACGCGATCACCGGCCGCCACCCCGCCGGCCCGACGCAACCCCCCCCGGCACCGGGCGCCTCGGCCGAAGCCGCCGTCGCCGCCGCGCACCGCGTTGCGCTCTCGGCCCTGTTGCCCTCGCAGGCCGCGGCGGTCGAGAAGGCCTACGCCGAGGCGATGGCCGCGATCCCCGAAGGTCCCGCGAAGGCGGCCGGCATCGAGACGGGCGAGAAGGCCGCACGGGCCGTGCTCGCCGCGCGTGCGGGTGACGCTTCGCTTCCGGCGGAGAACTTCCGCCCCGGCGCGCTCCCGGGCGCCTACGTGCCCACGGCCGCGCCCGCCGTGCCGCAGTGGGGCGCGCGCAAGCCCTGGCTGATGCAATCGCCCTCGCAATTCCGCCCGGAACCGCCGCCTTCGCTCACGAGCGAGCGCTGGACGCGCGACTTCACGGAAGTCGCGCAGTTCGGCGCGAAGTCCGGGGCGCTGCGCACCGCCGAGCAGACGCAGGTGGCGCGATTCTGGGAATACTCGCTGCCCGCGATCTACCACGGCGTGGTTCGCTCCGTCGCCATGGCGCCGGGCCGCGACCTCACCGCGAACGCGCGCCTCTTCGCCGCCACCTCGGTCGCGATGGACGACGCGCTCATCGCGGTCTTCGACGCCAAGTACCACTACAACTTCTGGCGGCCCGTGACGGCGATCCGCAACGCCGACATCGACGGCAATCCCGCCACGAAGCGCGACCCGGGCTGGTCCTCGCTCGTCGATTCGCCCCTGCACCCGGAGTACCCGAGCGGCCACTCCATCCTCGCCTCGTCCGTCGGCGCCGTCCTCGAGGCGGAAGCCGCGGGCGCGAAGTTGCCCGCGCTCGAGACGCGCAGCCCCACGGCCGACGGCGCGACACGCCGCTGGACGAGCGCCGCGGACTTCATGCAGGAGGTGAACGACGCCCGCGTCCATGCCGGCATCCACTACCGATTCTCGGTGGAGACCGGCGCCGAGATGGGACGGCGCATCGGCGAACTGGCCGTGCGCCGTTTCGGGCGCACTGCGTCCTGACCGCCCACCGTCGCGTGCCGCCTCCATGGACTCGTCCCACGATCACCGCGATGGCCAGGAAGCGCGCCTGCAACGCCGCATCCAGCGCTACGGCTGGGACCTCGCGACGGACCAGTACGAGGCGACGTGGCGCGAGGCCCTCGCCCCGGCCCACGCGCGCCTCATCGCCTGCGCGCGGCTCGCGACCGGCGAGCGGGTGCTCGACGTGGCCTGCGGCACGGGGCTCGTGTCCTTCGAGGCCGCGCGCCTCGTGGGCGAAGCGGGCCACGTGCACGGCATCGACCTCTCGGGCCGCATGGTGGCGTGCGCGAGCCGGCGCGCCGACGTGCGGCGCGTTGGCCACGCGAGCTTCGCCCGGTCCGACGCCGAGCGGCTGCCCGTGGGCGATGCGGGGTTCGACGCGGCGCTCTGTGCGCTCGGGCTCATGTACGTGCACGACCCGGTCCGGGCGCTGCGCGAGATGCGCCGGGCCCTCAGGCCCGGCGGTCGCCTCGCCGTGGCCGTCTGGGGTGAACGCCGGCGCTGCGGCTGGTCCGCGGTGTTTCCGATCGTCGACGACGAGGTCGAGAGCGAAGTCTGCCCGCGGTTCTTCCGCCTGGGCGATGCCGGCGCGCTTCGCCGCGAGGTCGGGGAAGCCGGCTTCGCGGACGTCGAGGAGCACCGCCTGCGGGTCTCGCTGCCCTTTCCCACGCCCGCCAAGGCCTGCCTCGCCGTCTTCGAGGGCGGGCCGGCCGCGCTCGCGTGGTCGCGTTTCGACGACGGGGCGCGCGCGCGCGTCTCGCGTCGCTATCTCGACGCGATTTCCCCGTGGCGAACCGGCCGCGGCTATCGCATCCCCGGCGAGTTCGTGGTGGTCACCGCCACCGCGCCCGCCGACCGTTCCCGCTTCTTCCTCCTGAAAGGACTCGCATGAAAACGCAACGCATCGCGGCCTTCGCCGCCATCACCGCCGTCGGCACCCTCGCCGCCGCCTGCACGGGCGGCAAGCTGCAGGTCGCCCGCGACGTGCCCTCCGCCATCCGTGCTCCCGCGGGCGAGATGATCCAGCTCGAAATGCGAGCCGTGGGCACGCAGGTCTACGAGTGCGCGCCGGACGATCGCATGCCCGCCGCCCACGCCTGGCGCTTCCGCGCGCCGGATGCGGAGCTGCAGGACCGCTACGGACGCCCGCTCGGCCGCCACTTCGCGGGCCCCACCTGGGAAGCGCTCGACGGCAGCGCCGTGGTGGGCGAGGTCGTGTCGAAGGACCCGGGACCGAACGCCTCGGCGATCCCGTGGCTGCTGCTCAAGGCGAAGGCGAACCGCGGACGCGGCACCTTCGGGACGACCTCCAGCATCCAGCGCGTGGACACCGTGGGCGGCAAGTCTCCGGAGCAATCCTGCGATTCGTCCAATCTCGGGCAGGTGGCGAAGGTGCCTTACCGCGCGACGTACTACTTCTATCGCGCGGTGTCGCCGGCCTGAGCGCGGGAAACGCCGCGCTCCCATGCGTCATCGCCGAAAGACCGTCGCTTCCGAAAGGCACCGTCCATGTCGAAGTCCCTGCATCCCCTGACCCAACGCCAGCGCGACGGCTGGGAGCTCGCGGCCGGCTGCTACGACGCGCAGTGGCAGGCGCCATTGGCCCCGGCGCAGGAGAAGCTCCTCGAATGGGCGTCGCCGAAGTCCGGCGAGCGCGTGCTCGACGTCGCCTGCGGGATGGGGCCCGTGACCCTGGCCGCCGCGCTGCGCGTCGCCGAGCGCGGAACCGTCCTGGGCATCGACATCTCGGACCGGATGCTGGAGGCGGCCCGGCGACGCGCGGAGGACGGCCTCGTCACGAACGTGCGCTTCGAGCGGATGGACGCCGAGCGTCTCGACCTGGCGGACGAATCGTTCGACCTCGCGCTGTGCTCGATGGGAGTCATGTACGCGACCGACCCCGTCCGGGCCCTGCGCGAGATGCGGCGCGTCCTGCGCCCCGGCGGGCGGCTCGCCGTCTCGGCCTGGGGCGAGCCCTCGCGCTGCGGGCTGGACGCGGCGTTCCCGGCGATCCGTGACGAACTGGACAGCGACCGCCTTCCGCCGTACCGCGGGCTGGGTCGCGGCGACGACCTGGCTGGCGCCTGCATCGACGCGGGCTTCGGGTCGGTCGAGGCCCGCCGCATCCCGGCCCAGCTTCGCTTCGCGGACGACGATGCCGCCTGCGAGGCCGTGTTCCTCGGCGGGTCCCTCGCGCTGGCCTGGTCGGGACTCGACACCCTCGCGCGCCTGCGGGCCCGCCACCGCTTCCTCGAAGCCATCGCCTCGTGGAAGCACGGCCGCGGCTACCGGATACCGGCGGAGTTCGTGATCGTCACGGCCCGTCCCATCGGATAACGAATCCCCGACCCACGAAGGAGCCCCTGCCATGCGCACGACCCGGGAAGTCATCGACAATCACCTCAAATCCTTCTTCGACGGGAACCTGGACGGCGTCCTCGCCGACTACGAGCCCGGCGCGATCTTCTTCGTCCCCGGCGGGCCGCTCGTCGGCGTCGACGCCATCCGGCCGTTCTTCGTCGCGCTGCTGGCGGAATTCGCGAAGCCCGGCGCTTCGTTCCACCTGGACGAGCAGCGCGTCCACGACCGCTACGCCACCATCCAGTGGAGGGCGGAGACGCACGCGAACCGCTACGAATTCGCCACCGACACCTTCGTCATCCGGGACGGCCGGATCCAGGCCCAGTCGTTCGCCGCGGTGATGCGGCCGAAGGCCTGAGCGCGTTCAGGGGCGGTCCGGAAACAGCATCTGGAACAGCGTCCGCGCCCGCGGCGACAGGTTCTTCGCATCCGGCCAGTGCACGCGATCCGGCGGCACCAGCAACTTGGCGTAGACGCCCTGGTAGACGCGCTTCACCACGCCGGGCGCGACCTCCTCGCGGTCGCGTCCCGGGAAGAAGCCCAGCAGCCGGAAGCCGGCGCCTTCGAGCGCGCGCTGGCCGAAGGGATCCTTGAGCGTGATCATCGCGTACATGAAGGCCGCGCCCATGGCTCGCCCGAGTGCCTCCGAGCCGGCCAGCGTGTGCACGGAAAGCCGGGCCCCCCGGTGCGATGGCGCGACGACCAGCAGCCGCCCGTAGATGGCGAGCGAATCGACCTCGCGCTCGAAGGACCAGAGGCCCACCATCTCGTCGCCGTGCAGGATGCGGGCCGCGTAGATGTCCCGGTCCAGGTCGCCGTCCAGGTTCACTCGCTCGCGGTAGAAGTCCTCCCGCAGGTAGACGCTCGAGACGCCCGCCTTGATCTCGGGGTACCACGCCTCGAGCGAACGGATGACGTCCGGGATGTGCGCCGCATCGAGCCGCCCGTAGCGGTAGCCCGCCGGCAGCGGCGCCAGCATCGCGAGCGCCTGGATGACCGGCCAGTTCATGGGGCGCCCTGCGCGCCGGCGGGCGGGAAGATCGCGTCGAACAGGGCGCGCGTCGCGGGCGTGAGGTTCGCCGGGTCGGGGCGCGCGAGCTCTGCCTCCGGCACCAGCACCTTGCAGTAGACCGCCTCGAAGACGCGCTTCACCACGCCGGGCGAGACCTGCTCCTGGTCGTAGCCGGAGGTGAAGCCGATGAGTTGCCAGCCCACGCCCTCCAGCGCGTGCTGCATGTGCGGGATCTTGAGCGTCGCGAGGCCGAAGAAGAACTCCGCCCCCATCGCGCGGCCCACCAGTTCCGCCAGCGGCATCACGGCGGTGCCGAGCTTGGCGCTGCGGTACTCGGGCGAGATGACGATGAGGCGCGCGTAGAGCGAGAGGGAATCCAGCTCCTTCTCCCACGACCACATCCCGGCCATCTCGTCACCTCGGCGAAACAGCGCGACCAGGACGCTGCGGTCCGGGCCGCCCTCGAACTGCACCTGCCCGTCGTAGAACTTCTCGCGCAGGTAGCAGCTGCCGCCGCCGATGGCGATGTCCGGGTGCCAGCGCGCGATGGCGTCGATGAGCTCGGGGACATCCTCGCGTTTCAGGAACTCGAAGCGGAAACCCGGCGGCAGCGTGGCCATCGCCGAGATCTGGTCGACCGTGGGCCATTTCATGGCTGTCGGTGCCTCCCCGTGGATTCGCGAGGAAGTCTACACGGGAGGGAAATGGAAAAGGGCGGCCCGCGGGCCGCCCTTCGCTCCGGCCGGAGGCGCTAGGCCCCCGGCACGATGATGCGCGAGTCGCCTCCGCCCATCTCCAGCATCAGCGAGTTGATGCGCTTCACGAACCCGGCGGGGTCGTCGAGCTGCCCGCCCTCGGCGAGCAGCGCCTGCTCGAAGAGCACCACGGCCCAGTCGTCGAAGCGCTTCTCCTCGCCCTTGAGGCGCACGAGCGCCGGGTGCTTCGGGTTCACCTCGAGGATGGGCTTCGAGCCCGGCACGTCCTGCCCCGCGGACTTGAGCAGCCGCGCCAGGTTCGCGCTCATGTCGTGCTCGTCGGCCACCAGGCACGCCGGCGAATCGGTGAGGCGGTGCGTCACGCGCACGTCCTTCACGCGATCGCCCAGCGTCGCCTTCATGCGCTCGAGCACGTCCTTGAGCTCGCTGGCCTCGGTCTCGACCGCCTTCTTCTCTTCCTCGTCCTCGAGCTTGCCCAGGTCCAGGCCGCCGCGCGCGACGGACACCAGCTCCTTGCCCTCGAACTCGTGCAGGTGGCTCACCACCCACTCGTCCACGCGATCGGAGAGCAGCAGCACCTCCAGCCCCTTCTTGCGGAACACTTCCAGGTGCGGGCTGTTCCTCGCGGCGTTGAAGGTGTCGGCGGTGACGTAGTAGATCCTGTCCTGCCCCTCCCGCATGCGCGCGAGGTAGTCCGCGAGCGACGCCGTCTCGTCCGCGGTGTCCGCGTGCGTGGAGGCGAAGCGCAGCAGGCCCGCGATCTTCTCGCGGTTGGCGTGGTCCTCGCCGATGCCTTCCTTGAGCACGCGGCCGAACTGCTTCCAGAAATCCGCGTACTTCGCCGGCTCGTCCTTGGCCATCGTCTCGAGCAGGCCCAGGATCTTCTTGGTGCAGCCGCCGCGGATGGCCTCGATGTCCTTCGATTCCTGCAGGATCTCGCGCGAGACGTTGAGCGGCAGGTCGGCGGAATCGACGACGCCCCGGACAAAGCGCAGGTAGACGGGAAGGAGCTGCTCCGCGTCGTCCATGATGAACACGCGGCGCACGTAGAGCTTCACGCCGTGGCGGCTGTTGCGGTCCCACAGGTCGAAAGGGGCGCGCGCCGGGAGGTAGAGCAGGTGCGTGTACTCGGTCTTGCCCTCGACGCGCGCGTGCGTCCAGGCGAGCGGGTCCTCGAAGTCGTGGCCCACGTGCTTGTAGAACGCCTTGTAGTCGTCGTCGGTGATGTCGCTCTTCGAGCGGGCCCACAGCGCCGAGGCCTGGTTCACCGTCTCGGTGCCGGCTTCCTTCGCGTACTTGCCGTCGGCCCACTTCTCCTTCGGCATGAGGATGGACTGCACGATGTGGTCGGAGTAGCGGCGGACGATGTCGCGCAGCTTCTGGCCGTCCGCGAGGTCCTCCTGGCCCTCCCGCAGGTGCAGGACGATCTGCGTGCCGCGGTCCGCCTTCTCGACCGTCTCCACCGTGAACTCGCCGCTGCCGTCCGATTCCCAGAGCACGCCCTCGGAGGCGGGAAGCCCCGCGCGGCGCGTGGTGACCGTCACCTTGTCGGCCACGATGAAGGACGAGTAGAAGCCCACGCCGAACTGGCCGATGAGGTGCGCGTCCTTCTTCTGGTCGCCGGTGAGCTGCGAGAAGAACTCGCGCGTGCCGCTCTTGGCGATGGTGCCCAGGTGGCCCACGGCCTCGTCGCGGCTCATGCCGACGCCGTTGTCGGCGACCGTGACCGTCTTCGCGGCGGGGTCGTAGTCGATGCGGATCTTCAGGTCCGCGTCCGCCTCCAGCAGGCCGGGGGCGTGCAGGGCCTCGAAACGCAGCTTGTCGCACGCGTCGGAGGCGTTCGAGACGAGCTCGCGCAGGAAGATCTCGCGGTTCGAGTAGAGGGAATGGATCATGAGGTGAAGCAGCTGCTTCACCTCGGCCTGGAAGCCACGCGTCTCGCGGGCGGCGGGGGCGGCGGTTTCGCTCATGGGGTCACCGTTTCGGGTTGCGGGAGGACGAAATCCCGCCCCAGATGGGGTCGACCCCGGGCGAATTCAAGGGGGCGGGGCGCCCCCTCGTGCGGCGGTCAGGCCGGGCGCGGGCCCTGGCGCGACTTCTTCAGCTTCTCGCGCTGCTCGGGGGTGAGCACGGCATCGACCTGCTTGCGGGTGGCGAGGCCGGCCTCGAACATCTCCTTGCGGATGGCGGCCATCGCGTCGTACTGCTTGCGGGCGCCGTCCTCGTCGAAGCCGCTCTTCTGGGCGTCCTGCGTCTTCCAGCGCATCTCCTGCATCGTGCCCATGAAGCCGTGACGCTTCCTCTGCGCGTCGCGCTGGATCTCGGTGATCTTCGCGCGCTGCTCGGCGGTGAGGTCGAGACCCTGGAGGGCCATCATGCCGCCGCCCATCATGCCGCCGTGGCGGCCCATCATGCCGCCACCCATGCCCTGGTGGCCGCCCATTCCCTGGTGGCCGCCCATTCCCTGGTGCCCGCCCATGCCCTTTTCCATCATCGGGCAGTCGGCCGGCGCGCCGGGACCGCGTCCCTGGCCCATGCCCATGCCGGGGCCGCCGCCCATGCCGGGGCCGGAGCCCATCTGCGCGGCGGCGAACGTGGAGATCGTGGCGGCGGCAAGCGCCGCGAGAGCGAATCGCATTCTCATGTTTCGGGCTCCTTCAATGGCGAAGAGATTTCGTGGATCCAATATACCCCCACGGGCATGACGCCGAGGGGCCGGAGTTGTATCCAACGGTTACGTTCGCGAAGCCGGGGGCGGCGCTCCCGCGAAGTGCGCGGGAAGGCGGGCGCCGCAGCGCCGGCAGAAGGCGTCGTCCGCGTCGAGGTGTTCGGCGAAGCACTCCGTGCAGGTGCGCGTGGCCGTCCCTCCCCCCATGCGGCGCGCGGTGAGTTCCGACGTCACGATCCCGGTGGGCACGGCGAGCGTGCCCCAGCCCACCAGCATCATGAAGGACGCGATGAGCCGGCCGACGTCCGTCTTCGGCGTGATGTCGCCGAACCCGACGGTGGTCATCGTCGTGATCGCCCAGTACACGCCGACGGGAATGCTGGTGAAGCCGTTCTCCGCGCCCTCGACCACGTACATGAGCGTGCCCATGACGAGGACGATCATCAGCACGGCCGACAGGAAGACCAGGACCTTGCGCCGGCTCGCGACGAGCGCCGCGCCGAGCGCCTGGTATTCCCACAGGTACGGCGTGAGCTTGAGCACGCGGAAGATGCGCAGCAGGCGCAGCACGCGCACGTCGATGAGCACGTGCAACCCCGGGAAGAGGACCGCGAAATAGGTGGGCACGATGGAGAGCAGGTCGACGACGCCGAAGAAGCTCCTCGCGTAGCGCAGGGGCCGCTCCACGCACGCGAGGCGAAGGACGTATTCGACGGTGAAGAGGATCGTGAACGCCCATTCGAGGACGTCGAAGGCCGCGCCGAAGCGCGCGGCGAGCGGCTGCACGCTGTCCGCGACGACCACCGCCGCGCTCGCGAGGATGGCGACGAAGAGCGCCTGGTCGAACAGGCGCCCGGCGCGCGTGTCGGACTCGAAGATGACCGCATAGGCCTTCAGCCGCCAGCCGCCCCGGGGCTTGCCGAGTACGCTCGCGCGGGAGATGGGGTCCATGGCGTTCGCCTGCGATTCCAGCATGCGCCGGGCCGGTCACGGGGGCAATGCGCCGGCCACGCTCCCCGTTACAATCGCCCGATGAGCGCCCCTCCGCCCCTCGTCCTCCCCCCGGGCTCCCTCGATCCGGCCTGGGTCGAGCGCGAGTACAACAACCGCGACCGAGTGCCCGAGCACCCGGCGATCTTCGCGCGCTGGGAGAAGGACTCCGCCTTCGTGCGCGAGACGCTGCCGAACACGCTCGACATCGCGTATGGCCCCCACGCGCGCCACCGGTTCGACTACTTCCCCGCGGCCGGCAGCGACCGCCTGCTGGTGTTCTTCCACGGGGGCTACTGGCGCGGGCTCGACAAGCGTGTCTTCTCCTGGCTCGCCCCGTCGTTCGTGGCGGCCGGCGCGAGCGTCGCGCTGGTGAACTACCGCCTCTGCCCGGAAGTGCGCATCCCGGACATCGTCGAGGACGCCCACGCGGCCCTGGACGCCATCGCGGCGTTCGCGGCGAACGCGCGGCGCATCGTGATCGCGGGTCACTCGGCGGGCGGGCACCTCGTGGGCGCCCTGTTCGCGTCGAGGGCGGGGCGGCTCGCACTCGATCCGGCGCGGATCGCGGGGGGCGTGCCGGTGAGCGGGGTGTTCGACTTCCGCGCGCTCCCGCTCTTCTCGTCGAACGCGGACCTCAAGTTGGACGAGGATTCCGCGAAGGCGCTGGATCTCCACGGGCGAAAGCCCGCCATCCGGGCGCCGCTGGTGGTGGCGGTGGGTGGGGCGGAGTCGGGGGAGTTCCTGCGGCAGTCGCGGCTCATCGCCGATCGGTGGAAGACGCAGGTGCGCTCGCTGCTGGAACTGCCGACGCTCGATCACTTCACCGTGATGGATGCGATGGTCGAGCGGGGGCAACCTTTGTACGAGCGGACGATTTCCCTCTTCGAGGGGTAGGCAAGGCTTTGGAACCGCAGATGAACGCAGATGAACGCAGATGACTTGTGATTGGGTGCGAGAGTCTCGAGTTATCGGCGCGATCGAGTCAACCTAGAACGAAGAAGGTTCTTCTCGCCCAAATCATCTGCGTTCATCTGCGTTCATCTGCGGTTCCAAAGCCTTTCTTCCCGCATCACTCCAAAACATCACCTCTTGCGCTGCCAGTGGTAATTGCGCTCCGCCCGAAGCAAGTCCTTCACCGTCACGTACCCCTCGTGCGAGGCGCGAGCGAGCAGGATCTGGAACAGCTGCGCGGTGCACAGCGCATCCGCCAGCGCATTGTGCCGCTCGTAGTGCACGATCCCGAACCGCTCCATCCAGTCGTCCAGCGTCTTGAGCTCCGTCGCCTCGCCCGGGAACATGGACTTCACGAGATCCGCCGTGTCGATCCACGTCGGCCGCCACTTGATCCCCAGGTGCCTTCGCACCGCGCTCTCCACCATCTCCCGGTCGAAGGGCGCGTTGTAGGCCACGAGGGGCCGCCCCCCGGCGAAGGCCATGAAGGCCGCGAGGGCGCGCGCGGGATCGTCCCCCGAGAGCTGCGCCCCGTGCCCGATGCCGTGCACCAGCACGTTCGCGCGCTCGCTCGCCTTCTCCGGCCGGATCTCGCGGTAGAACCACTCGCCCATCTCCACCCGCCGCTCGCGCACGCGCACCGCACCGATGGACAGCAGCGTGTGGTGGCGCACGTCGAGGCCGCTCGTCTCCGTGTCGATCACCACCCATTCGGCCACGGCGCACGGCGTCCACGGCATGGTCACGACGGAATTGAACCAGCGCCACACGAGGCGCTTCGACTCGGCGTCCAGCACGGGCGCGGGCGCGAGGAGGCGCCGCAGCGGGTTCACAGGTGGTAGTCGAGCGCGAGGCGCCGCTGCATGCCGCGCGCGGTGCGCAGCGCCTCCTTCAGCAGGCGCCGGTCGAGGTCGTTGAGCCGCTCGGGATCGACGTGGTTCGTGGGCGCCTCGCCCTTCTGCGACTGCGCCGTCTGGTGGCGCAGGCGGAAGAGCTGGAGATAGTGGAACGCGGACACCCACCCCTCGGCCTCCTCGCGCGCGAGACCCCGGCGCACCGCCGCCTCGCGGATGCGCTGCGTCGTCCCCGTGACGGCCACGCCCTCGGCCAGCGCCAGCACGCGCGCGCAGTCGATGAAGAGCGTGGCGCCGTTCACCTTGAGGTCGATGGTGCCCGGGTGCGCGAGGTCGTCGGACAGGGTGAAGTCGCGCAGCACGCCCAGCGGCGGGCGGTTGGCGAGCGCGTTCTGCGCGAGGGCCCGCAGGAAGATCTGCTGGTCGCGGATGGCGCCCGAGAGCCACCCGCGAAGGCTTTCCGCCAGGGCCGGGTCGCCGTCGAGCGGGCGGAAGTCGAAGAAGATGATGGCGTTCAGCACCGCCTGGGGGTCGCCCGCGGCGATCCAGCGCGAGAAGCGCGAGCGCCACTCGGTCTCCGACAGGCACCACTGCGGGTTGCCGGCCATGATGCCGCCGCGGCACAGCGGGAATCCCACCCCCGCGAGCGCCTCGTTCACCTGCGCGGCAAAGGGCAGGAACCTCGCGCGCGCCGCCTC
>CAZPLW010000069.1:0-2727 GCA_964587315.1 uncultured Lysobacter sp. | reverse complement strand
AAGGAGCTTGAGGGCGGCCGCCCGGCGGTGGCCGCCGTCCGGGTCGCGGAAGACGAGGCCGTTGTCCTGGTCGGAGGCGAGCGTCTGCTCGTGCCGGCCCTCGGAACCCAGGGCGAGCCAGCAGAACTCGGTGGGCTCGACGCCCGACTCGGCGGCCTGCAGCGCGATGACGCGGCGCGTGAGGCGGTCGTTGAGCGTGGAGAGGATCTGCGTCACGTGCTCGGCGCTCACGCCCTGAAGCAGCAGGCTCGGCACGAGCTTGCGCACGTCCTTGGCGAGCGCCGCGAGGCGGTCGATGGACCGGGCCACCTGGATCTCCCCGCCCAGCGACGCGATGCCGATGCGCTGCAGGCGGAAGAGGTCGCGCTCGGAGATCATGCCGGCGATCTTCCCGGCCTCCGTCACGACGATGTGGTGGATGCCCAGCTCCGCCATGCGCATCGCCGCCTGGAAGGCGAACTCCCCCGCCTCGAGCGTCGCCGGGTCGGGCGTCATCACCTCGCGCACGGGCCGGTCGATGGACAGTTCCGGCAGCGCCACCCGCGTGGCCATGTCGCGCAGCGTGACGATGCCGGAGAGGGTCTTCTCCTCGCCGCGCGTGAGGATCACCGAACCGATCTTCTCGCGCACCATCAGCTCGAGGGCCGCGCGCACGGGCTGCGCCTCGTCCAGCGTGATCACCTCGCGGCGCACGGCCTCGCGCAGCGGGCGCTCGAGCGGCTGGCGGTCCTCGCTCGTCGCGATCACCTCCTTCTGCAGGTTGCCCAGGGCGTGGTGCAGCAGGTGCGCGATTCGGTGCGTGCAGAAATCGCGGAAGACGTCGCTCATGCCCACCAGCTCGCCGAAATCGCGGCGGGAGAGCTGGTAGCAGAAGGTGTCGGAGGACGCGCGGTAGGTGCGCGTGGCGGGGCGGTTCGCGAGGAGCGCGCCCACCGGGAAGCACTCGCCCACCTGCAGCGCGAGCTCCACCTCCTCGCTGCCGCTGCCGGAGACGACGATGACGGCGCCCTGCTTGATGATGTTGCACACCTCGGGCACGCCGGCGCCGCCGGCGAGGATCACCTCGCCCTCGGGGAAATAGGCGAGCTTCAGGCGCTCCACCAGGAACGCGACGTGCGACTCCTGCATGGCGTCGAAGGGCGCGTGGCGGCGAAGCTGCGCCGTCGTGGCGGCGACGAGGCCGGTGGCGGGCGGGGCGGCGGTGCCGGGAACGGAGGCCATGGGGTGATGGTACCCGCGGAAATTGGCGCGCGACGGCGCGCGATCGGGGCAAGCGAAAAAGGCCGGGACCCCCGTGGGGATCCCGGCCTTCCGGCGACGCCCGTCAGTGCTTGGACGCGGACGCCCGGCCCAGGCCGGTGTTGGAGCGCACGTACAGCTCGTCCCAGGTGCCCAGGGCGCGGCGGTCCGTGGTGAGCAGCGAGAAGATCAGCACCGCGAGGAAGCCCGCCGGGATCGAGATGATGCCGGGGTTGCGCAGCTCGAAGATCGGCTTCTCCAGGCCCACCAGGCTCGTCGTCTGGCCCTCGTACTTCTTGAGGGTGGCCTGGTTGGTCGCGAGGTCCTTCTTCGCGGCCGCGAGCGCCTTGCCGATCTTCTCCTTCGCCGGCGCGTCCGCGGCGGCGGCGAGGTCGCCCTCGAGCTTGGCGATGCGCGCCGGGGCGCCGTCCACGACCTTCTGCGCCGCGGCGTTGATGGCCTTGGGGTAGGTCATGTTCGGGGAGATGAGCACCAGGCCGATGGCGGTAAGCGTGCCCACCACGAGGCCGGCGACCACGCCCGCCGTGTTGCACTTCTTCCAGTAGAGCGTGAGCAGGATCACCGGCAGGTTGGCCGAGGCCGCGACGGCGAAGGCGAGCGCCACCAGGTGCGCCACGTTCTGCCCCTGCGCGAGGATGCCGATCACGATCGCGAGGATGCCGACCAGCACCGAGCAGATGCGCGCGGCGCGCACTTCCTCGTCGGAAGTGGCCTTGTCGCCCTTGATCACGCCGACCCACAGGTCGTGGGACATCGCCGAGGCCGCGGCCAGCACCAGGCCCGCGACCACCGCGACGATCGTCGCGAAGGCGACGGCGGCCACGAAGGCGAGCATGAGGTTGCCGAGCATCGAGTCGGCCCCGCCGCCCAGGAACTGCGCCAGGAGCGGGGCGGCCATGTTGCCGCCCTTGTCGATCGCGGTGATGCTGGAGGGGCCGACCTTCATCGCGGCGCCCAGGCCCAGGAACAGCGTGAGGACGTAGAAGCCGCCGATGATCGCCATCGCCCAGATGACCGACTTGCGCGCGGCCTGGGCGGTGGGCACCGTGAAGAAGCGCATCAGGATGTGCGGCAGGCCGGCGGTGCCGAACATCAGCGCCATGCCGAGCGAGACCTGGTCGATGGGGTTCTTGAAGAGCAGGCCCGGCTCGAGGAAGCGCTGGCCGAGCTCCGTGGCCGTCATGTTCTTCGAGGCGTCCCCGAGCATCGCGGCGACGCGGCCCTGGACGTTGGGATCGGCGACGGCCGCGTCGAGGAAGCCCGGCAGGCTGAAGCCATACTGGCTCCAGACGAGCGCGACCATGAGGAGCGAGGCGATCACCAGGAGCACGGCCTTGATGATCTGCACGTAGGTGGTGGCCACCATGCCGCCGAACACCACGTAGGCGAGCATGAGGACGCCCACGGTGATGACGGAGATCTCGTAGTCGATGCCGATCAGCGTCTTCACCAGCACGCCGCCACCGA
>CAZPLW010000068.1:0-18075 GCA_964587315.1 uncultured Lysobacter sp. | reverse complement strand
GGCGGCACCACCGGCGTCGCCATCGTGGAAGTCTTCGCGGTCCAGTAAAGAATGGTAACGAAGGGGACGCACGCCTTCAGCCTCCCTGAAGGGGACGCACGCCTTCATTTGCCCTGAAGGGGACGGAGGGATTCCTGCAACACGTTGTTGCGGAAAGGCCTCCGCCCCCTTCACCACCCCTAAACGGGACAGACACATTCACCGACCCTGAATGCTTGCGTCCCCTTCAGGGAGGCTGAAGGTGTGCGTCCCCTTCAGAAGATCAGGCGACATTACAAATGTAGTCAATATTGGCGACCGGCACGCCGCCAACCATTCAAGTAAGCCCCGCCCCTGACGTTGAGCCTGTTACGGACCCGGTTTCCGGGCCCACGTCAGGAGCAATGTCCCATGCGTGCCGGTATCCCCGTGGCGAAACGTTCCGTGCGTGCCGGAACGCGAGGATGACCTCATGGCCACGCGCCTGCCCTCCCTTTGCCTCGCGATGCGCGCCTTCCTGGCCGCGATCGCGTTCGTGGCCGGCGTCTCGGCCGTTCCCGCCCACGCCCTGACCTCGCAGTTCCTGGGCGCCGACCCGTCCGCCGCGCAGGTGATGGCGGGCACCCCGTACGACCTCGCCGCGGCCAGCTGGCGCCTGGGCGACGGCAAGATCGACCGCAGCACCTTCGCCTACAAGCTGCACTCCGCCTTCCTGATGCTGGGATACCAGACGGAGATGGGCAGCGGCTGGGGCCTCGACGACGCGCGCCTTCGCTGCCTGCACCTCTTCCAGGGCCGCGCGGGATTGCCGGTCTCCGATGCCATCGACGCCGCCGCGCTCGCGCAACTCGACGCCGAGCTCGCCGCCCGCGAAGCCGTGCTCGCCCCGCTCTCAGCCACGTTCCTGCTGGGCGCCCACATGCAGCCCCTGCACGCGAACGACGCCTCGCGCGACACGGTGGCCGCGATCTACGCCCTCGCCACGAACGTCCTGCCGCCCGCCCTGCGACCCGGCGAGAACGAGTTCATCCAGTGCACCTCCTTCCAGTGCGTGGGCGAGATCCAGGATGCCGCGGGCACGCCGATCTACGCCAACTACGGCCAGGGCAACGCGTGGATCGACCCGTCGTCGGACTACCGCTTCGTCGGCGCCTACTTCGACCTGCGCAAGGACATGGGCCGCCGCCCGAGCGCCGCCGTGGACGTCGCGACGGCCCTGCACGAGTACGCGCACTACCTCGACGGCAGCTTCGGCCGCGCCTACGCGCCCTCGTCGTTCCCGGCCGTGGTGCCGCTGTGGCGCTCCCTCGACACGACCGCCTTCTACGCGATCGGGTACGACCTCGCGACCGACGCCAACGGCTGCTTCACGCGCCGCAGCGAGGACCCGCTCGACTGGATCTCGAAGTACGCCTACGACCCGGGCTACGGCGGCTGCGCGGCGGGCAAGCACGTCCCGGCCGAGGATTTCGCCGAGTCCTTCGCGTTCTACGTCACCGCGGGACGGAATTTCCGCAGCGCGGCCGCGGGCCGCCCGATGATCGCCCAGCGCTACGCCTGGCTGCGTACGAACGTCTTCGCGGGAATGGAATTCGACACCGACCTGCCGGGCGACGCGAGCAGCGGCTGCAACGACGTCCGTGGCACCGAGTCGCAACTGCCGGGCTACATCCAGTGCAACGACAACTATGCCTGGGACTTCACGTTGCCCCAATCCCTCGTCGCGGGCGCCTGCGGCAGCGCGAACGGCGCCTCGTCGTGGATCGCGCCCTCCGCGAACCTCTGCTCGAGCGGCCTTCCCTCGGCCGTGACCGGCACGGGTCCGTGGAACTGGACGTGCGACGGCCTCAACGGCGGCGCGCCGGCGGCGTGCACGGCAAGCCCGGCCGCGGTGCCGTCCCCGCCCCTCGGCGTCACCGCCGTCGCGGGCGACGCGCAGGCGGCGGTCTCCTTCTCCGCGCCCACCCATGCGGGCGCGAGCGCGATCCAGTCGTACACGGTGACCTCGAGCCCCGGCGGCTTCACGGCCAGCGGCGCCTCGAGCCCGCTCACCGTCACCGGGCTCGCCAACGGCACGGGCTACACCTTCACCGTCACCGCCTCGAACGCGGGCGGCGCGAGCGCGCCCTCGGCCGCGTCGGCCACCGTGTGGCCCTCGGGATTGCCCGGCGCGCCCGTCATCGGCACGGCCACACCCGGCGTCGGCTCGGCGAGCGTCAGCTTCTCGGCGCCCGCGTCCACCGGAGGTTCCGCGATCACCGGCTACACCGTCACGTCCAGTCCCGGCGGGCTCACCGCGAGCGGCGGCGCCAGCCCGCTGGTGGTCACGGGGCTCTCGGCGACGCCGTACACGTTCACCGTCCGCGCGAACAACGTCCACGGCGCCGGCCCGCCATCGGCGGCTTCCAACAGCGTGTTGCCCGCGGGCCTCCTGCTGCCGGTCGAGACATTCGACGCCACGTTGACACCCACGCTGCCCCCGGGCTGGCAGAGCATCATCGGCACGCATGCGGACGGCGCCTGGGCCACGTACGCCGGCACACGCAATCCCGCCGGCGCATCGGCGCACAGCGGCGGCCACGTGGTGTACTTCAACAGCCACGACGCGGCGGCGGGCGGCAGCGCGTGGCTCGTCTCGCCCGCGTTCTCGCTCTCGGGCGTGAGCGGCGCGAAGCTCGCCTTCTGGATGTACCGCGACCTGGCCGACGCGATGGCCGACCGCGTGGACGTGTACGTGAACAGCGCCCCGACCATCGGCGGCGCGTCGCTGCTCGGCACGGTGCATCGCATGAAGAATTTCGCGCCGGCGGCGCCTGCCGTGGGCTGGCAGCGATTCGTGTACGACATCCCCGCCGGCTACAGTGGCACCGCCCTGCACGTGATCTTCAACGGCTGGAGCGCGGGCGGCGGAAGCGACGTCCACCTCGACGACATCGTCGTGGCCAGGCTGCCCGGCGCGCCCGCGATCACGGCCGTCACGCCGGCGAGCGGCAGCCTCACGGTCTCCTTCACGCCGCCCGCTTCCGATGGCGGCGCCGCGATCACCTCGTACACGGCCACGTGCGTCGGCGGAAGCACCTTCTCCGCGAGCGGCGCGGGCTCGCCCGTGGTGATCCTCGGCGTGGCGAACGCGGGCACGTACTCGTGCACGGTCGCGGCCGACAACGCGGTGGGGACGGGCCCGTCCTCGGCGAGCGTGAGCGCGCCGGGCGTGGTGGCGCCGGCGTTCACGAGCAGCGCATCGGCGCAATTCACGGTGATGTCCGCCGGCCAGTTCAACGTCACGGCGAGCGCGATTCCGGCCGCCACGCTCTCGCTCTCGGGCGCCCTGCCGGCCGGCCTCTTCTTCGAGCCGTCCTGCGGCGTGATCTGGGGCACCCCGGCCCCCGGCACCGCGGGCACCTATTCCCTCACCGTGACCGCGAGCAACGGCGTGCCGCCCGCGGCGCAGGCCGTGCTCTCCCTCACCGTGCAGAAGATGGCCCAGACGGTCGAGCTGCCCATGACGCCGCAGGTGAGCGTCGGCCGCACGACCTTCATCGCGTCGTACGCCACGTCGAACCTGGACGTGACGGTGCAGTCGCTCACGCCGTCGGTGTGCACGGTGGCCGATTCGTGGCAGCTCACCGCGGTGTCGGCGGGCACGTGCACGCTCGTCGCCGACCAGCCGGGCAACGCGGACTTCGCGCCGGCGCCGCGAGCCTCGCTCAACTTCGCCATTGCCGCGGGCGTGCCTCTCCCGCCGACCGCGGTCTCCGCGCGGCCGGGTAACGGCCAGGTGGTGCTCACGTTCTCCCCGCCCGGGAACGACGGTGGCCTTTCCGTCACCGGCTACACCGCCTCGTGCGGGCCGGGCAACGCGGTCGCCTCCGGCATCGCCTCGCCCCTCGTGGTGCCCGGGCTCGCCAACGGCGCGACGGTTGCCTGCACGGTCGTCGCCAACAATGCGACCGGCACGGGCGACCCGTCGTGGGTCCTGCTCGCCACGCCGGGCCCGAGCGCCGGCCCGCACGCCCTCGTCACCAACACCGGCACCGGCAACGTCTCGGCCATCGAGATCGCGACGCGGCGCGTGGTGGCGACCCTCGCCGCGGGCGAGCGTCCGCTCGGCATCGCGTTCGAGCCCGCCGGGACGCGCGCGTGGGTGACCGACAACGCCGAGGGATCGATCCGCGCGATCGACCTCGCCACCTGGAGCGTCTCCGCGCCCGTGGCCGTGGGCCCATACGCCTACGGCATCGCGATCCATCCGACGGCGCCGCTCGCGGCCGTCACGCTGCAGTCCGAGGGCGAGGTCGCACTCGTGAACCTCTCCACTCGGGCGGTGCAGCGGATCGCGGTGGGACTCTCGCCCTCCGGCGTCGCGTTCGACGCGAGCGGCGCGAGGCTCCTCGTCGCCAACTCGGGCGCGTCCACGATGTCCGTGATCGACGTCGCGTCGAGGACGGTGGTGCGCACGATCGTCGTCGGCTCCGGCCCGATCGGGCTCGCGATCCACCCGGCCGGCACGCTCGCGTACACGGCCAACTTCGACGACGGGTCGTACTCGGCCATCGATCTCGCCTCGTGGACGGTGACCACGGCCCCGGTGGGTCTCGACGCGTACGCCGTGGCGGTCGATCCTTCGGGCTCGCAGGCGTACGTCACGGGGCTGAGCGACGGCTCGATGAGCGTCGTCGACACGGCGACGCAGGCCGTCGTGCGCACGGTGCACGGCCTCTTCGCGCCCGTGGGCGTCGATGCCACCGGGGGAAGCGCGTACGTGGTCGACGCGGGCGGGCCTTCGCTGCGCGTGGTCGATCCCACGGGCGAGAGCGCCATGCGGACGGTGGACCTCGTCGAGCCCTACGCGACCCCCGCGGGCTTCGGCAAGTTCATCCAGCCGATGGTCGCGCCCGCGCCGCCTCCGCCGGCCACGATGACGCTGTCGGTCGCGTTCGCGGGCACGGGGTCCGGAACCGTGAGCTCGAACCCGTCGGGCGCGAGCTGCGGGACGTCCTGCTCGGCATCGTTCAGCCCGGGCGCGACGGTGTCGCTCGTCGCCTCGCCCGCGGGCGGGTCGGTGTTCACGGGCTGGAGCGGCGCCTGCGCCGGCACCGGCACGTGCGCGGTGACGATGGATGCGGCGCGCGACGTCACGGCGACCTTCGGCCTCGCGACGGAGATTCCGCGCCTGGGCAACATCTCGACCCGCATGCAGGTGCTCACGGGCAACGATGTGCTGATCGGCGGGTTCATCGTGGGCGGGACGCAGCCCAAGACGCTGGTGATCCGCGCGCGCGGCCCTTCGCTCGTGCCGCTGGGCATCGCCAACGCGCTCGCGAACCCGGTGCTGCAGCTCTTCTCCGGCGCGACGGTGATCGCGCAGAACGACGACTGGGGCCAGGCCGCCAATGCCGCCGCGATCCAGGCCTCGGGCTTCGCGCCCGGCAATTCTCGCGAGGCGGCCATCCTCGTGACGCTCGGCCCCGGCGCCTACACGGCCATCGTGTCCGGCGCGGGCGGGACGACGGGCGTGGGCATCATCGAGGTGTTCGAAGTGGACCACCCGGAGATCCCGCTCGTGAACATCGCCACGCGCGGCCAGGTGCTCACCGGCGGCGACGTGATGATCGCGGGCTTCGTCATCCAGGGCGCGCAGCCGAAGACGGTCGCGATCCGGGCGCGCGGGCCGTCGCTCGCCTCGCAAGGGGTGACGGGCGCATTGCAGGATCCGCGGCTGCAGCTCTTCGCCGGGCAGGCCGAGATCGCGAGCAACAATGACTGGGGCTCGGCCGCCAATGCGGCGCAGGTCCAGGCGAGCGGCTTCGCGCCGCCCGACGCGAGGGAGTCGGTGATCCTCGTGACGCTCAATCCCGGCGCCTACACGGCGATCGTGACGGGCGTAGGCGGGACGACGGGGGTGGCGATCGTGGAGGTGTTCGGGCTCTGAGGCGTCGCCTTGCCGCGACAGTGACAGTCCCGTGACAGTCACGCGGTCCGTCATGACTCGCATCTGTTAATCGTTGTTGTAAAATGACCTCATCGTCGATCCTGCTGCGAGAGGTCATGCCATGGCGTGGAAACCGGGTTGGTATTTCGCAGGTGCCGTGGCCATGGCGGGGGCGATCGTCTCGCCGCCGGCGTCGGCCTTCGCCCCGTTGGCGGGCGTGACGCAGGTTTCGGCCGGCCACGAATTTGCCTGCGCGGTCGCCGCCAACGGCGCGCTGAAGTGCTGGGGCGAAGGTTTCTCGGCCGGGCTCGGCATCGGCAGCCGGGAGCCGCGCAGTTCCCCCATCGAAGCCATCGGGCTTTCGGCCGGCGCCACGGGCGTCGCGGCAGGCTCGTTCCACACGTGCGCCGTGACCTCGGGTGGCGGCGTCCGGTGCTGGGGTGCCAACGCATTCGGGCAGCTCGGCGACGGCACGACGACCGATAGGCTCGTTCCCGTGGACGTGGCCGGCCTCGCCGATGTCGCGGCCGTCGCGGTGGGCGACACCTTCTCCTGCGCGCTCACCACCGGGGGCGGCGTGAAGTGCTGGGGCAGCAATGCGTTCGGCCAGCTCGGTGACGGCTCGGGGTCCAACCGGCCGTCGCCGGGCGACGTGAGCGGGCTCGCCACGGGGGTCATCGCGCTCTCCGCGCGTGGCGCCAATGCCTGCGCCGTTCTCGCGGGCGGCACGGCCCGGTGCTGGGGCGGCAACGCCTTCGGGCAACTCGGCGACGGCAGCCTGTCGAACCGTCCGACGCCCGTCGACGTATCGGGGCTCGCGGGCGTGACGGCGATCTCGAGCGGCTACCGCCACACGTGCGCCGTGGCATCGGGCGCCGTGAAATGCTGGGGAGACAACACGACGGGCCAGCTCGGCGACGGCACGAACGCGCAGCGCACCACTCCCGTCGACGTGACGGGCCTCGCGGCCGGCGCCACGGCGGTCGCGGGCGGCAACGAGCATTCCTGCGCCGTCGTCGGAGGCGCGGTGAAGTGCTGGGGCGCGAACGGTTATGGAGAGCTGGGCGATGGCACGTTCGTGGCCAGCCTCGCGCCCGTGAATACGGTGGGCGCCGAAAGCGGCATCACGGCCGTGACGGCGAGCCACCGGCTCTCGTGCGCCCTCGGCGCGGGGGGCGCGCTGGCGTGCTGGGGCGACAACGGCGCCGGCCAGCTCGGCGTCGGCAGCTTCGGGGTCAACGCGCCCTTCCTTCGGCCCACCCGAAGGAACGCGACGCCGATCGACGTGGCGGGCCTGGGCGCCCCGGCGGCGACGATCCACCCCGGCAACGGGTCCACCTGCGCGGTCACGACGGGGGGCGCCCTCAAGTGCTGGGGCGCCAACGTCAACGGACAGCTCGGCGACGGAACGACGAGCCTGCGCTACCGGCCGGTCGACGTCACCGGGCTCACGAGCGGCGTGGGCTCGGCGGGGACCGGGTCTTTCCAGTCGGCCTTCTCTTGCGCCCTCACGACCGGCGGCGGGGTGATGTGCTGGGGCGACAACGGCAACGGCCAGCTCGGCGACGGCACCACGACACCCCGCTCCGTACCCGCGGACGTGAGCGGCCTCGCCTCGGGCGTATCGGATCTCGCCGTCGGCGGCGCGAACGCCTGCGTGATCACGACGGGCGGCGCGGTGAAGTGCTGGGGCCGGGGCGGATCGAACGGCGACGGCACGACGACGCAACGCGCCGCGCCGGTGGACGCGAGCGGCCTGGGGGCGGGCGTCGCGAGGGTCGCAGCGGGCTCGCAGCATGCCTGCGCGCTCACGGCGGGCGGCGGCGTCAAGTGCTGGGGCCTCAACTCGTCCGGGCAGGTCGGGATCGGCCTCGTGCCGGCCCAGCAGCTCGTGCCGGCGGACGTCCCGGGCCTCGCGAGCGGCATCCAGGCGATCGCGGCGGGGGGCAACGGCAGTTGCGTGCTCACGGCGGGCGGCGCCGTGAAGTGCTGGGGCGACAACACGTCGGGGCAGGTCGGCGACGGCGCGATGGGCGGCGGGCGCCCGACGCCCACCGACGTCGCGGGATTGTCGAGCGGGGTGAGCGCCATCGCGGTGGGCGGCGCCCACGCGTGCGCGCTTCTCGCGGGAGGCGGCGTGAAGTGCTGGGGCGACAACGACTTCGGGCAGCTCGGATCCGAAAACGCCGGCAATACGGCATCGCCCGTCGACGTCGCGGGCCTCGCGAGCGGCGCCGTCGCGATCGCCGCCGGCAACAAATACACGTGCGCCGTGCTGGCCGGCGGCGTGGCGAAGTGCTGGGGCCACGACGGCACGGCCCAGCTGGGCAACGGCGTCACGGATCGCCGTCCCTTCGCCGCCGAGGTGATGCAGGGCGACATCGCGCCCGACGCCTTCGCGTTCGCCTCGCAGGCGGGCGTCGCGCTCTCCTCGACGCGCACGTCGAACGCGGTCGCGATCGCCGGGATCGAGGTGCCCACGGGCATCAGCGTGGCGAACGGCGAGTACTCGGTCGGCTGCACGGGCACGTTCACCGCGTTGCCGGGCATCCTGCCGCCCGGCGGCACGGTGTGCGTGCGACACGTCTCCTCGGCCACGCGCGGTGGCGCGGCCGTCACCACGCTCACCATCGGGGGTGTCGACGGCACGTTCACCTCGACCACCTCGGCCACCGCCTCGGGCGTGGCGCTCGCGGGACCGGCCTCGTCGGTCGCGGGCACCGCGATCACCCTCACGGCCACGGTGACGGGCGCCTCGCCCACGGGGAGCGTCACGTTCAAGGACGGCGCGGCGGCCCTCGCGGGATGCACGGCCGTCGCGCTCGTCGCCGGCGTGGCCGGCTGCGTCGCGGACACGCTCGCGCCCGGCCCGCACTCGCTCGTCGCCGAGTACGGCGGCGACGCGAACCACGACGCCGCCGTCTCGGCGCCGCTCGCGCATCTCGTCACGGCGCCCAACCGGCTCGTGAACCTCTCGACCCGCATGCGCGTGCTCACGGGCGACAACGTCATGATCGGCGGATTCATCATCGGGGGCGGCCAGCCCAAGACGGTCGTCGTGCGGGGGCGCGGTCCGTCGCTCGCGCAGCAGGGCGTGGCGCAGCCCCTTGCGAACCCGCGCGTGGATCTCTACTCGGGCCAGGCGGTCATCGCCTCCAACGACGACTGGGGCTCGGCGCCCAACGCCGCGCAGATCGTCACGTCCGGCTACTCGCCGGTCAACATCTACGAATCCGCCATCCTCGCGACCCTCGCGCCCGGCGCCTACACGGCGATCGTGAGCGGGGCGGACGGCGGCACGGGCGTGGGCATCGTGGAGGTCTTCGAGGTCGACGGCATCACGAGCCCGCTCGTCAACATCGCCACGCGCGGCTTCGTGCAGGCGGGGCAGGACGTGATGATCGGCGGCTTCGCGATCCAGGGCAATTCGCCCAAGTCCGTCATCCTGCGCGCGCGCGGCCCGTCGCTCGCGGCGTCCGGCATCGCCAATCCGCTCGCCAATCCGCTCATCCAGGTCTACAGCGGAAACACGCTCATCGCCGAGAACGACGACTGGGCGTCGGGCGCGAACGCGGCCCAGATCCAGGCGGCGGGCTTCGCGCCTTCCAACGCCTCCGAGGCGGCACTCCTGCTCAGCCTGCCGCCCGGGCTCTACACGGTGATCGTGAGCGGGGTGGGAGGGACGAGCGGCGTCGCCATCGTCGAGGTGTTCGCCCAGTAGCCCGGGAGATACTCCCCCCCTGAAGGGGACGCACCCCCCTGAAGGGGACCCCCTGAAGGGGACGCACTGAAGGGGACGCAAACATTCAGGGCTCGTGAATGTGTCTGTCCCCTCTTTTTGCTCCGTCCCCTTCACCCTGCCTGAAGGCGTGCGTCCCGTTCAGCCCCAGCCCTATAATCTCGGCACCATGAGCGAGATCGCCGAGACCCTGCAGCGCCTCGACCGCCAGCCGAGCACCGCGCTCGACCAGGCCTTCGAGGCGTACTACCCGGAGCTCAAGCGCATCGCGCACTCGCGCCTGCGCGGCACGGGTCTGCAGGGCCACCTCGAGACCACGGCCCTGGTCCACGAGAGCTACCTCAAGCTCGCCACCGGTCCCGAGCGGCAGTTCCCCGACCGCCTGCACTTCCTCGCCTACGCCTCGCGGGCCCTGCGCAGCATGCTCATCGACATCGTGCGCGAGCAGCGCGCGCAGCGTCGCGGCGGCGAGTACGCGATCGTCACGCTCGACACCGCGGCCGGGTCGGGCTTCGAGCCCTCGCTGGACGTGGAGACCGTGAGCGGCGCGCTGGACGACCTCGCCAAGCTCGATGCGGGGCTCGCCCGCCTGGTGGAGATGCGTTTCTTCGGAGGCCTCACGGAAGAGGAGATCGCCGACGCCCTCGGCGTCTCCTCGCGCACCGTTCGCCGGGAGTGGAACAAGGCGCGCGTGCTCCTGCTCACGCTCGTCGGCGACTGAATCGCGCGGCCGTGGCCTGCCCGGCGGACCGTTTCCGTTCTGGGGGGTATCCCCGCACGCCACGGCGCCCCCGCTCCCCGTGAAGATCTCACCCGAAACCTGGAAAAGAATCGAGCCGTTGCTCACCAGCGGCCTCGACATGACGCCGCAGGCGCGCGCCGCGTGGATCGAGTCGGTCCGCGCGAGCCAGCCGGACCTCGCGCCGCTGCTCGCGCGCATGCTCGCGACCCACGACCAGGCCGAGCGCGCGAACGAGCTGGAGACCGTCCCCAAGCTGGCGCCGCGGCCCCCGAGCCTCTTCTCCCCGGGCGACGCGGTCGGTCCCTACCGCCTCGTCCGGCCCATCGGCCGCGGCGGCATGGGCGAAGTCTGGCTCGCCGCGCAGGCCGACGGCCGCCTCGATCGCGAAGTCGCGCTGAAGCTGCCCACGTCGCTCGAAACCGCCGACATCCGGGCCGAGCGCTTCCGGCGCGAACGCGACATCCTCGCGAGGCTCGTGCATCCGAACATCGCGCGCCTGTACGACGCCGGGGCGGGCGAGGCGGGCCAGCCGTATCTCGCGATGGAATTCGTCGAGGGGGTGCCGCTCGACGCCTTCGTCGCGCGCGAGAAGCTCGCGGTCCCCGGGCGCCTCGCGCTCTTCCGCCAGGTGCTCGCCGCCGTGGCCGACGCCCACCGGCATCTCGTGGTCCATCGCGACCTCAAGCCCGCCAACATCCTCATCGACGGCGCCGGGCAGGTGAAGCTCCTCGACTTCGGCATCGCGAAGCTGGTCGAGGACGAGTCCGTTCCCGGCGCGCCCGAGCTCACGCGCCTGGGCGGCCGGGTCCTCACGCTGCGCTACGCCGCGCCGGAGCAGGTGGCCGAGGGCACGATCACCACGGCGACGGACATCTATTCGCTGGGCGTGGTGCTGCACGAGCTGCTCACCGGGGCTTCGCCCTACCAGGCGGTGCGCGAGTCGAAGCCGCTCACCGACGTGATGCTGCTGCAGGAGGACATCGAGCGCCCCTCGTCCCTCGACCGGTCCCTCGACGCGGACCTCGACGCGATCGTGCTCAAGGCGCTTCGCCGCGATCCGTCCGCTCGCTATGCCACGGTCGAGGCCTTCGACGACGACATCCGCCGGCACCTCGAGCTTCGTCCCGTCCTCGCGCGCGCCGGCACGTGGCGCTACCTGGCCGGCCGGTTCGCGAGCCGCCACCGCCTGCCGATCGCGATGGCGGGCGCGGTGGTGGTGACGATGGCCGTGGGCCTCGTCATGGCCGAGCGCGAGCGGCGGATCGCCGTCGAGGAGCGCGCGCGGGCCGAGCGCCACTTCGCCAGCGTGAGGAAGCTCGCCAACACCTTCATCTTCCAGGTGCACGACGAGATCGACACGCTGCCCGGCTCGCTCAAGGCGCGCGAGGTGCTCGTGAAGACCTCCCTCGAGTACCTCGACTCCCTCGCGACCGAGGCGGGCGCCGATCCGGGCCTTCGCTTCGAGCTCGCCTCGGCGTACAAGCGCATCGCGAGCATCCAGGGGCACCCGGGCGCCGCGAGCCTGGGCGACCCGAAGGCCGCCATCGCGAACCTCGAGAAGGCGAAGGCGCTGCACGAGTCGATCGCGGCGGCGCGCGGGCAGGACCTCGCGTCCGTTCGCGAGCACACCAACACCCGCTACATGCTGGCGCGGGCGTACGCCGTGCAGGCCGACCCGCGCTGGCAGCCGGAGATCGCGCGGACGGTGGAGCTCACGGCGCTCGCGTCGACGCTGCCCGGGGCCACGACGCGCGACCGCGCGCGGGTTTCCGGCGCGATCGCCGAGCAGGCGCACCTCACGAGCCTCATGTCCGGCCAGACGCCGGAGGTGGAGGCGCTCGTGCAGAAGGCCGTCGCCTCGCTCGAGGCGCTGGCCGCCGAGGTGCCGGCGGACGCGAGCGTGCGCATGAACCTCGCCTCCACCTACCAACGCGCGGCCGAGATCCTCTCGGGCGACCGGCGCACCGAGGCGAGCGTGAAGCTCGCGGTCGCGCTGCGCCGCAAGGGGCTCGCGCTCATCGACGCGCTCGTGCGCGAATTGCCCAACGACCAGCGGATGCCGTCCATCCGCGCGGAGAACATCATCGGGCTCGCGAGCGGGCTCGCGCTCGCGGGCGAGACGCGCGAGGCGCTCGCCGCGGCCGGCGAGGCGCGGCGACAGCTCGCGGCCCTGCGCGCCTCCGACCCGAAGAACGCGGACCTCGCCGCCACGAGCGTGCAGGGGCTCGCCATCACGTCCCTCGTGGCGCGGCAGGCGGGCGATCTCGCGGCGGCCGAGCGCGACGCCCGCGAGGCGATCGCGCTCAGCGCCGGCCTGCCCGCGGAGATGCGCGCGACGAAGGAATCCCGCAGCTACCTCGCCGACGCGCAATTCGCCCTCGGTGCCGCGCTGCTCGACGCGGCGAAGGCGGCCGATCCGCCGCGGCGCGCTTCCCTGCTGCGCGAGGCCCGGCCTTACCTGTCCGCCTCCGTCGACTTCATCGCCGCGGTCCGCCGCGAAAACCTGGGGGCCATGACGGCCTCGGAGGTCAAGGAGCGGGAGGATGCGCTCAAGGCCTGCGACGAGGCGATCGGACGGCTCGCTTCGCGCACCTCCTGAAGTGCCCTCCTGTAGGGGACGCACGCCTTCAATTGAACTGAAGGGGACGGAGGCTTTTCTGCAACGCAGTGTTGCGAAAATGCCTCCGTCCCCTTCATCCCCTCCAAAGGGGACAGACACATTCAACTCGCCTGAATGTGTGCGTCCCCTTCAGCGCCTTCAGCGGGGGGTGTGGTATGAATGCCCCCTCGCGTTCGCCTTTCCGGAGGGATTCCATGCGCACGCCTCGCCGTCCCACCCTCGCCTTCCTCGCCACCCTTCTCGCGATCAGTGGTCCCGCGCTCGCCGCGCCCCTCGCCAGCCCCTCCCTCGCGGTGGGCGAGAACATCAAGCGCGAGACCGGCGAGATCACCGTCAACGGCCTCTCCACCAGCGTCATCCGCTACACCTGGCGCGACAGCGGGAACGACCCGCGCTCCGTGTCGCTCGTGCCGCCCTCGGGCTCTACGATGGGGTACGCGGTGCAGATGACGCACACGGTGGTCGACGGCGTGAAGCGCACGGCCGTTCTCGAGGCGATGCCCGATCCCGACGGGGGGTTCGGCTATTTCGTCTCGCACGAGCTCTTCCGCGACTTCGGCGGCAACAACAGCGGCACGCTCGCGAGCCTGCACGGCGAGGACGATTCGCCCCTGGGCCGCTACCTGCCCTCGACGGGCTCGGCGTTCTCCGTGAGCGCGACGCAGGCCACGCAGGAGCTGCGCCTCACCTACCCGCGCTGGGGCACGGTCGCCACCATCCCGTTTCCCGACGCCGTCGTCGTCTCGACGAACCTCGCCGACCACCAGCGCTACGACCTGCCCGTCGTCGTGCGCTGGCATTTCGTCGCGGGGCAGGACTATCCGCTCTGGAGCGTGCAGTACGACCTCACCGCGGCGGGCGATCACATCGCGAACGACATCCGCGGCCCCTACGGCGCCATGCGCTTCAACGAGGGCGTGGGCCAGGACGTGACGGCGCTGCGCTGGGGGGACAAGTACAAGTTCGCGGCCGACGCGGGCGGGGGCGATTTCGGCGCCGCGGCGCTGCCGCCCGGCGGCCTCGCGTGGACGTGGAACGCCGCCAACGCGGGCCGTCGTTACCACGTCCTCGGCAGCGGCAGCTACGAGCTGGGGCTCGTCGACGTCGTGCCCTTCAGCGCTTCGACGCTCGGGGACGGCTACGCCTCCGCGCGCAACGGCACGAGCGCGACCAAGGGCGGCTGCGCCTACTCGCTGCAGTCGATGCCCTGCGACTACGAATGGGCCTACCAGTCCTTCCAGTACGACTACGGCCCGCCCGCGCGGCCCAAGCTCGCGTGGGGCACGTCGCCGTTCCTGGGCTCGTCCACGACCACGGTGGGCATCAACGACAGCGAGACGGAGACCATCGTCCCGAAAGGCGTGAAGCGCCTGGGCCTTCACGTCGTGTACGGACGCTCCGGCGCCGGGACGCCGCGCACGCTCGCCCGTGCCGCCGCGGCGCTCGAGGCCGCGCCTTCGCTCACGACCGCCGCCTCCCCTGCCAACGGAGGCACCGTCACCTACACGGTGCAGGGCGACACCGGGGGTCCAAACGGCGTGGGCACGCGCAATCTCGCCCCGTGGGATTCGGTGAGCCTCGTCGCCACGCCGGCGGCCGGGTTCAGCTTCACGAGCTGGAGCGGCGCGTGCGCGGGCGTCACCGGTGCCACTTGCCTCATCGCGATGAGCCAGGCGCTCACGGTCACGGCCAACTTCACCGGGGGCGCGCCGCCCGCTAATCCGACGCGCCTCGCCAACATCTCGACGCGCATGCAGGTGCTCACGGGCAACGACGTGCTGATCGGCGGGTTCATCATCCAGGGCGCCGCGCCCAAGACGGTGGTGGTGCGCGCGCGTGGTCCCTCGCTCACGGCAGCCGGCGTGCCCAACGCGATCACCGATCCGGTGCTGCAGCTCTTCTCGGGACCGACGCAGATCGCCGCGAACGACGACTGGCAGCAGGCGGCCAACGCGGCGCAGGTGCAGGCGAGCGGCTTCGCGCCGGCCATCGCGCAGGAGTCGGCCATCCTCATGACGCTCGCCCCCGGCGCCTACACGGCGATCGTCACCGGCTACCAGGGCGTGACGGGCGTCGGCATCGTCGAGGTCTTCGAGGTGGACCGGACGGACGTGCCGCTCATCAACATCTCCACGCGCGGCCAGGTGCTCACGGGCAACGACGTGATGATCGGCGGTTTCATCATCCAGGGCGATGCGGCGCAGACGGTGGTGGTGCGCGCGCGCGGACCGTCGCTCGCGGCGCAGGGCGTGCCGGGCGTGCTCGCGAACCCGGTGCTGCAGCTCTTCGCCGGTGCGACGCAGATCGCCTCCAACGACAACTGGCAGACGGCCGCCAATGCGGCGCAGCTGCAGGCGAGCGGTTTCGCGCCGGGCGATCCGTTCGAATCGGCGCTGCTCATCACCCTCAACCCCGGCGCCTACACCGTCATCGTGACGGGGGCGGGGGGCACGACGGGCGTGGGCATCGTGGAGGTGTTCGCGCAGTAACCCCCGTGAAGGGGACGCACGCCTTCACGGCACCTGAAGGGGACGGAGGCCTTTCTGACACTTGGTTTTGCGAATATCCCTCCGTCCCCTTCAGCCGGTCTGAAGGCGTGCGTCCCCTTCAGGCAGAATCCGCGCATGGACGCGGATCTGGAGATTCGCCTGCTGGGGCCGCTCTCGTTCCGCGCGGGAGGGCGCGAGCTCGCGTGCACCTCGCGCAAGGCCCACTGGATGGCCGCGTACGTAGCGCTCGCCGCGGCGCCGGTGCCGCGCGCGAAGCTGGCCGGGCTGCTGTGGGGCGGGACGCCACCGGCCAGGGCGCTGGGCCGCCTGCGGGTCGCGCTCACCCGCCTGCCTGCCGGGATCCTCGCGTGCCTCGCGGTCGGGCGCGAGCACATCGGCATCGCGGAGGGCGCCCGCCTCTCGCGTGACGTGGACGCCTTCGTCGAGGCGAGCCGGTCCGCGGATCCCGTCGCCCTCGAGACGGCCCTCTCGCTTTACCGCGGCGATTTCCTGGCCGAGGTCGACGCCGACGAGGCGCCCGAGTTCTTCGACTGGGTCCTCGTCGAGCGCACGCGCCTTCGCCAGCTCGCGCACGCGGCGCACGTCGCCTGCGCGGAAAGCCGTCGCGCCGCGGGCGATCGCGAGGGCGCGAAGGACGTCGCGGGCGCCTGGCTCGCACGGCAGCCCGCCGACGAGGCGATGCACCGCCTGCTCATGCGCTGGCTCGCCGAGGACGCGGGCAACGACCGCGCCCTCGCGCAGTTCGACGCCTATCGCCGCGCGCTCGCCGTCGCGGAAGGCGCCGCGCCTTCGGCCGCGATGACGGCGCTCGCCGAGAGCCTGCGCGCGCGCGGCGCGAGCGCCCCCTCCCTGCCACCGGGCCTCGCGCCCGGCACCTCGTTCCTGGGCCGCGACGCGGAACTCGCCGCCCTGCGCGATCGCCTGGCCGATCCCGCCTGCCGCCTCCTCACGCTGCACGGCATGGGCGGCGTGGGCAAGACGCGCCTCGCGCTCGCCCTCGCCAACCACGCGGCCAACGACTTCCCCGACGGCGTCTTCGTGGCGCCGCTCGACGGCGTCGCCTCGCCCTCGCTCTTCGCGCAGGCCGTCGCCCTCGCCTGCGGCCTGCAGCCCGCGGGCGCCGCGAAGCCGCTCGAGCTGCTCGTCGCGTTCTTCCGCCGCCGCGGCGCGCTCCTGGTCCTCGACAACCTCGAGCACCTGCTCGACGCGGACGAGGCCATCGCGGACGAGGTCGCGCGGCTGCTCGCTGGCACGGGGCCGCGGCTCAAGGTTCTCGCCACCTCGCGCGAGCCCCTTCGCCTGCAGGAGGAGTGGCTGCACGAGGTGCAGGGCCTGCCCTTCCCGCCGGCGGGAGAGGCGGGGGACACGCAGGCCTTCGCCGCCGTACAGCTCTTCGCGCAGCGCGCGCGCCAGGTGCACGCGGGGTACGCGTACGGCCGCGATGCCGCCAGCGTCGCGGACCTGTGCGCGCTCGTCGAGGGATTGCCGCTCGCCATCGAGCTGGCCGCCGGCTGGATGGGCACGATCTCGCTCGCGGAGCTCGTCGCCGCCCTGCGCGAGGAGGCCACGCGCCTCGAGAGCCGGCACCGCAACCGCACGGCGCGCCACCGCTCGCTGGGCGCGATGGTGTCGTACTCGTGGAGCCGCCTCACCGACGAGCCGCGCCAGGCGCTCGCGGGCATCGCGGTGCTCATGGGCACGTTCCCGGACGAGGCCGCGGGGCACGTCGCCTCCGCCACGCCGGCCGTCCTCGCCGCGCTCGCCGGGCGCTCGCTCCTCGCGCGTGCGGGCGAAGGCCGCTGGCACCTGCACGAGGTGGTGCGCCAGTTCGCGTGGGAGGAGTGCGGCCGCACGCCCGGTCGCCGCGAGAAGGTGATCGAGCGCCGCGACGCGTACTACCTCGGCTGGCTGCACGACGCTTCGGTGCGGCTCGAGGGACCGCGGGAGCCGGCGGCCATCCGCGAGATCGAGCTCGAGAGCGCCAACCTGCGCGAGGCGTGGCGTTCGGCGGCCGGTCGCGGCGACCTCGAGGCGCTCGAGGCGGCCTCGACGGCGTGGTTCGACTATCTCGAGTGCCGCAGCTTCAACGAGGAGGGCGTCGCCGCCGCGCAGGCGTGGGCGCAGGCGGCGCGGGGATCGAAGGACGCCGAGGCGCTCGCTCGCGCCTCGTACCCGCTCGGCCTCTTCCAGCGCCTCAGCGCGAGGAACGACGAGGCCCTCGCCACGCTCGAGGACGCGCTCGCAAGCGCCACGGAGCCGTCCCTCGTCTCGCGGCTTCGCGCCGCGCGGGCCTTCACGCTCCTGCTCCTGGGCCGGCTGGACGAAGCGGAGCGCGACGCGAAGCAAGCCCTCGCGCTCGCCGAGCCTCTCGACGACCCCACGCTGCTCGCCTCCGCCTCGCGCGTGCTGGGCCTCGCGGTGCTGCAGTCCGGCCGCCGGGAGGAGGGCCGCGACCACGAGCGCCGCGCCCTCGCGTTCGCGACCCGGGCCGCGCGCCCCTCGCTCCTCGCCGCCGCGCACAACAACCTCGCGCTCGCGGAGAACCATCTCGGC
>CAZPLW010000067.1:0-18127 GCA_964587315.1 uncultured Lysobacter sp. | reverse complement strand
GGCACGACCGGCGGAACGGGGTTGGAGGGCGGGAAGTGCTCGTCGCGGCGGCGGCCGAACGACAGGATCACGCGGTTCGAGTCGTCGGAGGCGAAGTCGTTGTTCGAGAAGTAGGTGCCGCGCGGGTCGATGCGGATCTTGTCGTGGTTCGTGAGGTAGAAGCCCTCGAGGCTGGCGTTCTTGGTGAGCTCCTGGTTCGCCCACAGGCCCGTGGTCGGCAGGAACGCCTCCTTGAGCTCGGAGCCCGGGACGCGCAGCTTCGAGATGTCGACCGGGTTGATCACGTTGATGCCCGTCGGGATGAAGGTGCTCTCGCCCCAGCTGATCACCTGGCGGCCCGCGCGCACGCGCAGGTTCTTGCCGAAGGGCTCGAAGGAGCCGAACAGGAACCCGTCGAGGCCGACGGCGTTCTTGCCCACGCGGTCCTGGGCGGTGTCGCCCAGCTTGTCGTTGTTGGCGTTCTCGAAATCGTAGAACGCGGTGCCGCGGCCGAAGAAGCCGAACTTGCCGTACTTCAGCTCGAAGTCGCTCGTGGCCTTCACGAGGTTCGCGAACGGCTTGTTGCGCTCGTAGTTGAGGTTGCCGTCGTCCTCGTTGACCGACCGCGACGTGCCGCCGTTCGCGATGCCGACCAGGTTCGCGTCGCGCGAGGCGGCCCGCACGGAGACGCCATACGAGAGCGTCGTGTCGAGGCTGCCCGTGATGCCGTTGTCGTACTTGAACTGGAAGGCGAACGCCGGACCCGCCGAAGCCAGGGCAAGCGCGAGGGCGAGGGGCTTCAGCGTGGGGCGAAAGGCGGGGTTCATGGGACCGTTTCTCCTGGTGATGTCGTTATGTGCGCACCCTCCTTTTCAGAGGGCGGAACTTCGCTGGCTATTGTGTGGAATCGGGGTCGAAAAGACAATGCGGCGGTGCAGCGTAAACCCCCGGGCTTCCCCGGGGGTGTCCGATTGCGGCCGGCCACGCGTCGCTATTCGCGGATCGTGGTCGTCCGGTAGGCCGGGTCGGCCGTGATGGCCGCCTCGGTGAAGGGCAGCGCGATCCACTGCTTCGCCGAGAAGCGGACCGTCTGGTCCGAGAAGTTCGGCGAGGCCGGGTTCGTCGACTGCGAGTACGAGAGGAAGGCCTGCGCGGTCACGCCCGTGTCCGTGAACTGGACGGTCTGGATGTAGCTCGTGCCCGTCGTCACCACGTACCCCAGGCCCGGGACCAGGGTCGTGCTGATCTTGTTGTAGATCCCCAGGTAGTCGCCCTCCCCGCCGTGAAGCGGAATGGGAGTCGTTCCCCGCAGCGTGAACTGGACCATGCCGAGCGGCGCGTCGATGGCGAGCCCGGCGCCGCGGATGCGGTCCCCCGCGCCCTTGAGCGCCCCGGCCAGGGCCGTGGCGGTCGCCGGGTCGGTCACGTTGAAGCCCCTGGGCGTGTTGACCGGGTCGAGGTAGTTGAACGGCACCTTGTAGACGTTCGTGATGTTGCGCGCCGTGTTGAAGAACTCGCGGAACAGGTGCGCGCCGCGGCTCGCCAGATCGTACTTCCGGTCCCACGCGGAGAGCACGCCGCACTCCGCCTGGACCGCCGAGGCCGCCGGCAGGGCGCACAGGGTCGCCACGTCCGCCATGAAGAGGTCGGCCGTGTAGCTGCGGTTCGAGAGGGCCATCTGCTGCAGGTTCGCGAGCGTGAACTTGTTGCCGGTGAGGCCGTCCGTGCCCGCGAGGCGCGCCCGGGCCTGGGTGATGCCCAGGCGCGTGCGCATGTTCTGCTGCCCCGGAACCAGGCCCATGCTGGCCGGGATGCTCCAGCGGTACATCTCGACGGCCGGGTTGGCGAGCCAGTAGCTGTCGTTCGAGTTCTGCACGAAGTCGCGGCGCTCGAGGTAGGGGGCGTTGCTGCCGGGCATGAGGCCCGCCTGCGGCGCGCCGCCGTCCTCCTCCCATTCGCACGACGAGCGCGAGCCGTCGAGCACGGGCGGGCCGCCCAGGGAGAACACGACCGCGAAGGTGACGTCCGGCGTGCACAGGGACTGCTTCTCGCGCGGCAGGTTGGGCGTCGTGCTGATGTCGCCGTAGAACGCGTTGCCTTCCTTGTCGGTGGCGGTCGTGTTCACCCACGGGATGCCGACGATCGACTGCAGCGCCTGCTTGATCTCGCCGGTGCTCTTCGCCTTGTTGATGGCGCGCCACTGGTCGCCCAGGCGCCAGTTGTCCAGGTTCACCTCGCGCATCGCGTAGGCGTTGGTGCGCGTCCAGGGGATCGGCAGGGACGTGCTGGTGAGGAGCGGGCCGAAGTGCGAGTACCAGAACGTGTTCGACTTGGTCGAGAGGGTGCCATCGGCGTTCTTCACCTGCACGCTCACGGTCTTCGCCGTCATGTCGCGCGTCTGGCCGTCGTAGGTGTACTTCGTCGGGTTGGCCGGGTCGAGCTTGAGCTGGTAGAGCGTGAAGTGCCAGTTCGGCGTGTCGTTCGTGTGGCTCCAGGCGACGTCCTTGTTGAAGCCGATGTTGATGAGCGGGAAGCCCGAGAGCGCCCCGCCCATGACGTCGATCTCGTCCGGGATCGTCACGTGGAACTGGTAGAAGCGCAGCGTGCCCGACCACGGGAAGTGCGGGTTGCCGAGCAGCATCCCGCGGCCGTTGTCGGTCGCCTCGGAACCCAGGCCGAGGGCGTTGCTGCCCAGGTCCGTGCGGAAGACGCGCCAGTACTCCTGGTCGAAGCCGGGAATGCCCGCGTCGGATTTCGTCCCGAGCTGCGCGCCCGACTTGGGCGCCTCGGCGGCCGGCGCGGTGACCGGCGGCTTGGCCGCGACCATGCCTTCCATGAAGTTGTTGGTCGACGCCTCCAGCAGGTAGCGGCGCACGAGCCGCATCATGTCGACCTCGTCGATGGGCCGCACCCACGCCGCGCCGGCGCAGGCCGCCGGCAGGTTGGCGGCGCCCGTGTCGCGCAGGTAGCGGTTGTACCCGGCGGCCCAGCCCTTGAAGGCGGCCTGCAGCTCCGGGCTCATGCTGGCGAGGCCGGCGCGCAGCGGCACGGGGTCGGCGTTCATCAGCGTGTAGTAGTAGTCGGAAACGAGGTTGTTGCGGCCGTAAGGGGTCGACCCCGTCTCGCCGAAATGGCGCGAGCGCTCGCCGCGGACGGTGAGGAACTCGTCGGCGATCATGCAGAAGTTGTCCTGCGCGAACGCGTAGCCGACGCCGTAGCCGATGCTACCGTAGTCGTTCGCCTTCACGTGCGCGATGCCGAAGGACGTCCTGCGGACCTCGGCGTTGTAGGTGGTGCTCTGGGCTTGCGTGACGGCCGGAACGGCCGCCGCCGCCAGCGCGGCGAGGATCGCCGCCCGGCTCCAACGGGTCTTCATGTAGCTCCTCCTTGCGGTTGTTCTGACTGCCCCGGCGGTCTTTGCCGCGGGGATCCGTTTGCCACTATAGCCCCGGCGCCCCGGACCGCGGGCGCCGGCCCTGCCTAATGCATCGCCTCGAAGAGTCCCGCCGCGCCCATGCCGGTGCCGATGCACATGGTGACCATGCCGTAGCGGCCCTTCGTGCGCGCGAGGCCGTGCGCCATCGTCGCGGCCCGGATGGCGCCGGTGGCGCCCAGCGGATGGCCGAGCGCGATGGCCCCGCCCTGAGGGTTCACCTTCGCCGGGTCGAGGCCCAGCTCGCGGATCACCGCGAGGGCCTGCGCCGCGAAGGCCTCGTTCAGCTCGATCCAGTCGAGGTCCTGCTGGCTCACGCCCGCCAGCTTGAGGACCTTCGGGATGGCCGCGATGGGGCCGATGCCCATGATCTCCGGCGGCACGCCCGCCACCGAGAACCCGGCGAAGCGCGCGAGGGGCACGGCGCCGTGGCGCTTCATCGCCTGCTCGCTCATGAGCACCACGGCGCCCGCCCCGTCGGACATCTGCGAGCTGTTGCCGGCGGTGACGCTTCCGCGCGCGGCGAACACCGTCTTCAGCTTGGCGAGACTCTCGACCGTGGAATCCGGCCGCGGGCCCTCGTCGGTGTCGGCCACGCGCTTGCGCCGCACCACCTCGCCGCTCGAAAGGTCCGGCGAGGACGTCTCGATCTCGTAGGGCAGGATCTCGTCCCGGAACCCGCCGGCGGCGATCGCCTTCGAGGCCTTCTGGTGGCTCGCCACGGCGAAGGCGTCCTGGTCCTCGCGGGAGACCTTCCACTTCGCCGCGACCTTCTCGGCGGTGATGCCCATGCCGTAGGCGATGGCGACGTTCTCGTCCTTCTCGAACACGGCGTGGTTGAGCGCGACCTTGTTGCCCATCATCGGCACCATCGACATCGACTCGGTCCCCGCCGCGATCACGATGTCGTCGTCGCCGGTGCGGATGCGGTCCGCGGCGAGCGCGATGGCCTGCACCCCCGAGGAGCAGAAGCGGTTGATGGTCATCGCGGGCACGCTGTCGGGCAGGCCCGCCAGCAGCAGGCCGATGCGGGCGACGTTCATGCCCTGCTCGCCCTCGGGCATGGCGCAGCCCACGATGACGTCGGCGATTTCCTTCGGGTCGAGGCCGGGCACCTTCGCGATCGCGCCGCGCAGCACGTGCGCGAGCAGGTCGTCGGGACGCACGGTGCGGAACATGCCGCGCGGGGCCTTGCCGACGGGGGTGCGGACGGCGGCGACGAGGTAGGCGTCCTGGATCTGGCGGGTCATGGGGGGTCCTTTCGGGAGGAGAACGGCAGCTTGATCGGTTTCGAATCCGGTTTCGCGGACGGACGGCGCGCGGCCTCGCGCGCGACGCCCGCCTTGAGGGCGGTCACCGTCGAGCCCATGGCGGCCCAGAGGACGAAGCTGCCCACGAACGGGAACAGCAGGATGAGCAGCCCCGCCCATTCCCGCGACGCGAGGATGTCGGAGAGGACGAGCCAGGCCATCAGGAACGAGAAGCTGTTCCAGATCAGCGCGAAGATCCAGAAGAACCCGGCGCCCGTGCCGCCGTTCGGCAGGGACCCGCTCGCTTCCCGGCCCGCGGCCAGGGCGAACATCCCGCGCAGGGCGATGAGTCCCGCGCCGCCCAGGGCGAACGCGAGCATCCCGCCGACGATCGCCACGTGCCACGGCGGCTCGCGGTCGAACACCGCTTCGGCGGGGTTGTCGGGATTGACCCAGACGGAGATCGAGCGGCCCGCGGACCGCGCCGACTGCAGCGTCTCCGCGATCTCCGCTCGCCACTCGTCGATGTCGTCGTTCGCGGAGAGGCCGCCCAGGGCCAGCCGGCGGCTTTCGTAGCGCTGCCCGCCGACGGTATAGGCCAGGTGGCTGCTGCCGGGCTCGCCCGGCTTCGTGCCGACCGAGCCGGCGACCACGTCGGCCTTCACCAGCACCCAGTCGCGCACGCGCTGCGCGTCGAGCAGCGTCTTGCCGGCGACCCACGCGCCCAGCCCGCCGGCGCCCGCGAAGGGCACGGCGAGAAGCAGGCAGGCGACGATGCCGAGGGCGCGGGCCACGGGCGGGCTAGTTGCGCAGCGGCTTGCCGGTCTTGAGCATGTGCTCGATGCGCGCCTGCGACTTCTCGCTCTTCGCGAGCGCGACGAAATGGCGCCGCTCGAGGTCGAGCAGCCACTTCTCGTCGACGAGACTGCCCGGCTCGACCTCGCCGCCGCACATCACGGTGGCGATGCGCGTGCCGATCTCATCGTCGTGCGCGGAGATGAAGCCGCCTTCCTTCATGTTCACCAGCATCATGCGCAGCGTGGCGATGCCGGTGTCGCCCAGCACCGGGATGCCCGCGGGCTCGAGCGGCGGACGCTGCCCGGACTCGGCCATCGCGCGCGCCTGCGCCTTGGCGACGTACAGCAGCTCGGCGGGATGGAAGACCACGACGTCCGAGGGGCGCAGGTAGCCCATCTCGCGGGCGTGCTCCGCGCTGCGGGAGACCTCGCCCATCGCCACCTGCTTGAAGGTCCTGCCCAGCTCGGGGAAAGCGTCGCCGCCCCGGGCCCAGGCCTGCGCGCGCTGCGCCAGCTCCTTCAGGCCGCCGCCCGCTGGCAGCAGGCCCACGCCGACTTCCACCAGGCCGATGTAGCTCTCGAGGGCCGCGACCACGCGCTGCGAATGCATCACGAACTCGCACCCGCCGCCCAGGGCGAGGCCCTCGACCGCGGCGACCGTCGGCACGGCGCAGTACTTGAGGCGCTGCGAGGTCTTCTGGAACAGCGCGACCATCCGCTCGAACTCGTCGAACTGGCCGGCCTTGAGCGACTCGAGCGCGGCCTTGAGGTTGGCGCCGACCGCGAAGGGCGCCTCGTGCCAGATGACGAGCGCGTCGTAGCTCGCCTCGGCCTCGTCCAGGGCGCGATTGAGGCCCAGGAGCACCTCGGTGCCGAGCGAGTGCATCTTGCTTCTGAAGGAGACGATGGCGATGCCGTCGCCCTGGTGCCACATCCGCACGCCCTCGTCCTCGAAGACGGTGGTGCCGGGGCTCGCGGCCTTCTCGCCGAGCACGGTCTCGGGGAAATGCTGCCGGCGGTACACCGCGAGCGCGGAGCGCGGGTGCATCGTGCCGTCCGCCGCCGAGTACGAGCCGTCCGGCCCGTGCACGCCCGTGCGCCCATCGGTCACCCAGGCGGGCAGCGGCACATTCGCCATCGCCTTGCCGGCCGCGATGTCCTCGGCGATCCAGCCGGCGACCTGCTGCCAGCCCGCGGCCTGCCACAGCTCGAAGGGGCCGCGCTGCCAGCCGAAGCCCCAGCGAATCGCGAAGTCCACGTCGCGGGCGCAGTGCGCGATGTCCGCGAGGTGCACGGCGCTGTAGTGGAACAGGTCGCGGAAGATCGCCCACAGGAACTGCGCCTGCGGGTGCGGCGAGGCGCGCAGCTTCGCGAACTGGGCCGCGGGCGACTTCTCCTTGAGGATGGCCTGCACCTCGTCCGCGATGGCGCCGGCGGACGGGCGGTAGTCCTGCTTCGCGAGATCCAGCACGTGGATCTCCTTGCCCTTCTTCACGAAGATGCCGGCCTTCGACTTCTGGCCGAGCGCGCCCTTCGCGATGAGCGCGGCGAGCCACGCCGGCGCCTGGTAGTGCGGGTGCCACGGGTCGGCGGGCAGCGTGTCGCGCATCGTCTTCACGACGTGCGCCATGGTGTCGAGGCCCACGACGTCGGCCGTCCGGAAGGTGGCGCTCTTCGCGCGCCCGATGGCCGGGCCCGTGAGCGCGTCCACCTCGTCGAAGCCGAGGTTGAAGGCGAGCGTGTGGTGCATCGTCGCGAGCATCGAGAAGACGCCCACGCGGTTCGCCACGAAGTTGGGCGTGTCCTTGGCGCGGATGACGCCCTTGCCGAGCGTCGAGGTGAGGAAGGTCTCCAGCTCGTCGAGGATCGCCGGGTCCGTGCCCGCCGCGGGGATGATCTCCACCAGCCGCATGTAGCGCGGCGGGTTGAAGAAGTGGATGCCGCAGAAGCGCGGGCGAAGCGACTCGGGCAGCACCTTCGACAGTTCCGTGATCGACAGGCCCGAGGTGTTGGACGCGAAGATCGCGCCCGGCGCGATGTGCGGCCCCACCTTGTCGTAGAGGGACTTCTTCCAGTCCATGCGCTCGCTGATCGCCTCGATCACGAGCTCGCAGTCCGCGAGGAGCGCGAGGTGCTCGTCGTAGTTGGCCGGGCGGATGAGGTCGGCCACGCCCTTGGTGGCGAGCGGCGAGGGCTCGAGCTTCCTCAGGCCGTCGATGGCCTTCCTCGCGAGGGCGCTCTTGTCCTTCCCCTCGGCGGCGAGCTCGAAGAGGATGGGCTGCACGCCGGCATTCGCGAGGTGCGCGGCGATCTGCGCGCCCATGACGCCGGCGCCGAGGACGGCGGCCTTGCGGACGATGAATTTCGACACGGATGGTTCTCCTGGAGCGGGCCCTTCGGACGGGGCGTGGGATGGAAGGCGGGTTCAGGCGTGCTCGGTGCCTCCGGGCACCGGGCGCGGTCGGCGATCGGCGTCGATGGCCACGTACGTGAGCTGGGCTTCGGTGACCTTCACCGTGTCGCCCCGGCCGGTGCGGCCGCGCTGCGCCCAGACCTCGACGTCGACGGTGATCGACGTGCGTCCGACCTTCGCGACACGGGCGTAGAAGCTCACGAGGTCGCCCACGAAGACCGGCTCCTTGAAGAGGAACGAGTTCACGGCCACCGTCACCACGGGACCCGCGGCGCGCTCGACGGCGGGCACGCTGCCCGCGAGGTCGACCTGGGCCATGACCCAGCCGCCGAAGATGGTGCCGTGCGCATTGGTGTCCGCGGGCATCGGGATGATGCGAAGGACCGGCTGCTCGTGCTCGGGCAGGAGGGCAGTCATCGGGTGGCGGGGCGAAGGGAGGGTTTCAAACGGGCGTTTGAATTCTACCCCAACCGCCTCCGGCAGGGGAGCTACGCGCCGTGGCCCTTGTAGAGGTCGGCGACGCGGTCCTTGTGGCGATCGGGAGTCGCCCCGCGCCGGGGCTTGAGCGTCGCGGTGAGCAGGCCGTGGTCCACGGTCCAGCGCTCCGTGAGCAGCGCCACCTTGCGCACCTGCGCGTAGCCGGGGAACGCGTGCAGCCGCTCGGCCACGCGCGCGACCACCATCTTCTCGGCCTTCTCGCGCTTCTCGCCCGTCGGGTCGGCGAGCAGGCCCTGGTCGCCGGCGATGCGGAACCACTCCTCCATGTCCAGCACGACGAGGGCGCCGAGGTACGGCTTGCCCTCCCCCACCAGCAGCACCTGCTCGAGGAGCGGGTCGAGCTGGATGGCGAGCTCCATGTCGACCGGCGGGACCTTCTCGCCGTTGGCGAGGACGATGATCTCCTTGATGCGGCCGGTGATGTAGAGGCGCCCGTCGCCGAGCCGCGCCTGGTCGCCGGTATCCAGCCAGCCGCCCTCGAGGAGCACCTTGGCCGTGGCCTCCGGGTTGTTCCAGTAGCCGAGCATCACGCTCGGCCCCTTCACGAGCAGCGCCGAGTTCTCGCCGAACTTCACCTCGAGCCCCGGCAGCACCTCGCCGATGGAGGCCGGGTCGTTCTTCGCGAGCCGGTTCACGCTCACGACGGGCGAGGCCTCCGTGAGGCCGTAGCCCTGGCAGATGGGCAGGCCCAGCCCGATGAAGGCGTGCGCGATGGTCGGGTTGAGCGCCGCGCCGCCGCTGATCGCGATGCGCAGGCGCCCGCCGAGGCGCTCGAGCAGCTTCGCGGCGACGAGCTCGCGCAGCACGGGCCAGAGCAGGAAGGACGGCTTCCAGCCCCCGCGTCCCTGGTGCCACTCGAAGAGCGACCAGCCGGTGCGGTGCGCGAAGTCGAAGAGCGCCCGCTTCGCCGGCCTCGCATCCCGGAGCTGGCCCTGGATGGCGGCGTGCAGCCGTTCGTAGATGCGAGGCACCGAGACGATGACGGTCGGGCGGACCTTCTTGAAGTCCTCCGCGAGCTGCGGGACGGACCGCGCGAACGCGACCTCGGCCCCCGCGAGCATCGTGAGGTAGTACCCCGCCGTCCGCTCGAGCATGTGCGACAGGGGCAGGAAGGAGAGGAAGAGGTCGTCGGTGTAGACGTCGAAGGCCTGCAGTCCCGCCTTCGCGTTCTGCAGCATGTTCTGGTGCGAGAGCATCACGCCCTTGGGCAGACCCGTGGTGCCCGAGGTGTAGACGATCGTGGCCACCGAGGTGGCCGGCACCGGCACGGCCGGCGCCGCGGACGGGCGGTCCGGCAACCAGTCCTCGAGGACGCGCACGCGCTCGTCCGCGGGACCCTCCGGCCGCTTGACCGCGACGATGCGCGTGACGCCCGGCATCTGGGTGCGCACGGATTCGAGGCGCTTGAGCGCCTCCGATCCCTCGACGAACAGCACCTTCGCGCCCGAGTCGGCGAGGCAGTAGGCGACGTTGTCCGGCCGGTCGTCGACGTACAGGGGCACCGTGACCAGGCCGGCGGCGCTGGCCCCCTGGTCGAACCAGACCCAGTGGCGGCAGTTCCTGAGCATGATCGCGACGCGGTCGCCGGGAACCAGGCCCTCGGCCTCGAGCGCGGCGCGCACGCGGCCGGCCGCTTCCGCGGTCTGCGTCCACGTGTGGGGCTGCCAGAGCTGCTCGCCCGCGTCGTACTCGCGGTAGGCGACGGCGATCGGCGAGAGGGCGACGCGCTTCGCGAAGGCGATCGCGAGCGTGTCGCTTTCCTGGACATTCACGTACTGCTGTTCGCGGACGGGCAAGGACTGCTCCTGGGGCGCGCGGCCCGGGCACCTTCGGCGGGGTCTCCCGATGGTAGCAGAGGCCCCCTCAGGGCGGCTTGACGCTTCCGGCCCCGAGCGCTCGCTGCATGAGCACGCTGTCCACCCAGCGGCCGTGCTTCCATCCCACGGCCTTGAGGACGCCCACGGTCTCGAATCCCGCCTTGGCGTGCAGCCGGATCGAGGGGGCGTTGGCGCTGTCGCCGATGACCGCCACGAGCTGGCGCGCGCCGAGCGCCTCGCACTCGCCCACGAGGCGCGCGAGGAGCGCCCCGCCGACGCCCGCCCGCGTGCAGGCGGGATCGACGTAGATCGAATCCTCGAGCGTGAACCGGTACGCGTAGCGTGTCCGGTAAAGCGTCGCGTAGGCATACCCGGCGACGCGGCCGTCGCGCTCGGCCACGAGGTACGGAAACGCCTGGGCGCGGATGGCCTCGTAGCGCCGGCGCATCTCGTCCTCCCCGGGCGGCTCGGTCTCGAACGAGGCGAGGCCCGTCTCGACGTGGCGGGCGTAGATGGCGGTGATGGCGGGAAGGTCTTCGGGCTGCGCGTCGCGGATGTCGGGGCTCATGCCGCCACTCTAGCGCGCAGCCACGCGATCGTCTCCGGCCACAGGTCGGCGGCGCTCTCCGGCTGGAAGAAGCCGAAGTGGCCGATGCGCGCGCGGCCGAGGTCGCGCGGGCGAACGTGGCGGCGCTCGACCGGGGCGCCCCCGTGGAAGCGGTGCAGGTCATCGACCGCCGGCTTCGTGACGATGGCGTCGTCCTCGAAGGACCAGCCGAGCACCGGCACGGCGAGCGCCCCGTACCGCGCGCGCATCGCCGGCCCCTCCGAGAGGATGTAGTCGGGACGGAGGCTCCAGCGGCGCCACTGCCGCGCGACGCCGGCGGGCAGGTCGCCGACCATGCGCAGCCGCTTGCCGGGAAAGTAGCCGAAGAGCGCGGTGAGGAGCGGCACCGCGACGAACCAGAAGAAGCGCACGCGCAGCGGCATGCGGTCGTTGTGCCGGTACCAGCCGACACCCGCCGTCACGGTCAGGATGCCCGCGAGCCCCGCGCTCGCCGGCGCCGCGCCGAAGAGCTGGCCCCCGAGGCTGTGGCCGATCGCGAAGGCCGGAAGGGCCGGCCCCGCGGCCCTCGCCTCGCGCAACATGGCGTCGAGGTCGCGCTCGGCCCAGGTGAGCACGTCGCACTCAAATCCGGCGAGGCGCTCGGGCGCGGAAGCCCCCATGCCGCGGTAGTCGAAGGTGAGGACGTGCAGTCCCTGCGTGGCCAGGTGGCGCGCGAACGGCTCGTAGAAATCCTGCCGCACTCCCATGGCGCCCGCGAGGAGCACCGTTCCCCAGGGACGGCCCTCGGCCGCGAAGCGGGTGACCGCGAGCTCGGCCCCGTCCGTCGCCCGCGCGGTGTCCCGCAGCTCCATCGGGCGGTCAGGACTTGCGGCGCGGCGAGACCCACATCGCGATCGTCGCCCGGCACACCGTCTCGCCGGCGGCATCGCGGATGTCGACGGTCACCGGCACTTCCCGCGCGGGCCCGTCGGCGATCTCGCCCACGGTGGCGACGGCCTCGACCCCGGTCTCGGCCTTCCTCACGTACTCGACCGTCATGCCCTTGGGCAGCCAGCGCATCGCGGGCGGGATCGTGATCTCCGTCATCGTCCCCGCCGCCAGCTCCGCGAGGTTGCACATCGCGATCGCGTGCACCGTGCCGATGTGGTTCGTCACCGCCCGGCGCTTCGCCATCGACACGCGCGCGAACCCCGGCCGGAACTCCTCGAACCGTGGCCGGATGGACCCGAAGTACGGCGCCTTGAAGCAGATGATCCGCGAGAAGATCGCCTTGCCGAAGGGCAGGCCTTCACACCGTCTCCACATCGCCAATGCCGGACTCATCGCCAGTTCCCGATCACACCCCGTGCCACGAGCTGAATCCCGACCACAGTCCATCTGTGTTCATCTGCGTTCATCTGCGGTTCCAATGCCTTGCGGCGCGCAGCGCCTAAAGCGAATCCCACCCGGTATCCGGCACGAACCGATCCCCATGCTTCACCCGCAGCTCCGCCATCGCCTTGAGCCACGCTTCCTTCCCTCGTTCCTTGATCGCCGAAATCGGCCCCCCCCGGTGCGGCGCGAAGCCCGTCCCGAAGATGACGCCGGCATCGCACAGGTCCGCATCCGCCACGATCTTCTCGCGCACGCAAGCCACCGCCTCGTTGATCGCCGGCAGCACCAGCCGGTCCGCGAGCGGCCTGAGGTCCACGGAACCGCTGCCGCTCGACTTCTGGGCCTTGCCTTTCGTCCACGTGTAGAAGCCCTGGCCCGTCTTCTTTCCCAGCCGCTTGGCCTCGATGTTCTCCTGCAGCTTCTTCGGGATCGGGGTCCCGGGACGCTGCAGCTCGTGGCCGACGGCCCAGCAGATGTCGAGGCCCACCATGTCCGCGAGCTCGATGGGCCCCATGGGCATGCCGAAGTCCTTCGCCGCGCCATCGATCACCTCGGCCGAGATGCCTTCGTCCAGCATCAGCATGGCTTCCATGAGGTAGGGCGAGAGCACGCGGTTCACGAGGAAGCCCGGCGCGCTCTTGCAGGGAAGCGGCAGCTTGTCGATCTGCTTGGCGAAGGCCTGGCCCGCCTGCATCACCTCCGCCGAGGTCTGCGGCCCCTCCACGATCTCGACCAGCATCATCTGGGCGACCGGGTTGAAGAAGTGCAGGCCCACGAGCCGCTCGGGGCGCGCGAGGACGCCCGAGAGCTCCTGCAGCGGGATGCTCGAGGTGTTGGTGGCGAGGATCGCGCCCTCCTTCATCCGGGGCTCGAGGCCGGCGAAGAGCTTGCGCTTGATCTCGGCGTTCTCGACGATGGCCTCGATGACGAGGTCGGCCTTGGCGACGCCCGCGCCCTGCACGTCCGGAATGAGCCGGTCCATCGCCGCCTGGATGAGGTGCGGCTGCTTCAGGCGCTTCTTGTAGAGGGCGTGGGCGCGCTGGATGGCGGGCGAGATGCGCTCGGGCGCCAGGTCCTGCAGCGTGACGGTGATGCCCTTGAAGGCCGCCCACGCCGCGATGTCGCCTCCCATGGCGCCGGCGCCGATGACGTGCAGGTGGCGGACGGGTTCCCCGCCGTCCTTTCCCAATGCCTTCATGCGGTCCTGCAGCTTGAAGAGCCTGATGAGGTTGCGCGTCGTCGGGTGCGCGAAGAGGCTCGCCATCGACGCGGGGTGCGACTGCGGGACGTTGCGCACGTCGCCGCCGAAGTCCTTCCACAGGTCGATGATGGCGTACGGCGCGGGGTAATGGTCCTGGCGCGCCTTCTCCGCCACCTTCTTGCGCGACATCGACGCCACGAAACTGCGCACGACGGGCCAGTCCGTCACGGCGGCCGTGAAGGGCGGCTTCTGCGGCGCCGGCGGGTTGGCGAGGAGCATGCGGACGGCGTTGCCGAAGTGCCGGCGCGGCGTGACCGCGTCGACGAGGCCCAGCTTCCTCGCGCGCCGCCCGTCCACCGAGCGGCCCGTGAGCATGAGGTCCAGCGCGTTGGCCGCGCCGATGAGCGGCACCATCCGCTTGCAGCCGCCCCAGCCCGGCACGATGCCGATGAGCACTTCCGGCAGGGCCATGCGCGTCTTCGGGCCGTCGTCCATCAGGCGGTAGCGGCAGGCGAGCGCGAGCTCCGTGCCGCCGCCCATGCAGAACCCGTGGATCACCGCGAGCGTCGGGAAGGGCAGCGCCGCGACCTTGTCGAAGACCTCGTTGCCGAGGTTCGTGAAGGCCATCGCCTGCTCGGCGCTCGCGATCGTGGTGAACTCGTCGATGTCCGCGCCGGCCGCGAAGCCGTTCTCCTTGGCCGAGAGGATGGCGAGGCCCTTGGGCGGCATGGCCGCCAGGTGGTCGACCGCCTGGCCGAGCTCGCGCAGCGCCTCGGTGGAAAAGGTGTTGGTCGCCGAGCCCGCGCGGTCGAACCACAGCCAGGCGAGGTTCTGCGCGTCCGTCTCGAGCTTCCAGTGCTTGAGGTCCATGTCGTTCTTTCTGTTCTCAGGCGCGGGCGAGTGCCGGCCGGTGGGAATCCGCACGGCGGATGTGGAGGGTCTTCTCGACGCGCGCGACGACGTCGCCCCGCTCGTCCCGGATCTCGACGGCGCAGGTCGGTTCGTGCCTCGACCCGCCGGCCGTCGCGGCCTTCGCCTCCTCGACCATGGCCCGCGTGATCTCGAATCGCGCGGTGAGCGTGCCGCGGCCGGGCTTGAGGAAGCGAACGCTGCCGGCCTTGTCCCAGACGACGTAGTCGCGGCCGAGCTTCCTCATCATGAGGATCATCGGGAACGGATCGGCCATCGCGAAGATGGAGCCGCCGAAATGCGTGCCCACGTAGTTGCGGTTGAGGAGCCTCGCGCGCAGTTCGACCTCGGCCGCGCCCCAGTCGTCGGCCAGGCGCGTGACGCGGATGCCCGCCGCGCGGAAGGGCGGCCACAGGTTCATGAGGCGACGCGTCCACGCGGGGCTCATCGCCACGCGGGAGAGGAATCCCTGGGCCATCGCTACGGCCGCTCGAGCAGCATCGCCCCGCCCTGCCCGCCGCCGATGCACAGCGAGGCGACGGCGCGCTTGCCGCCCGTGCGTTCGAGCACCTTGAGCGCGTGCAGCACGACGCGGGCGCCCGAGGCGCCGATGGGGTGGCCCAGCGCGATGGCGCCGCCGTCCACGTTGAGCTTGCCGCGATCCAGGCGCCCGAAGGCCTTGTCCAGGCCGAAATGCTGCTTGCAGTACTCGTCGCTCTCCCACGCGCCGAGGCAGCCGAGCACCTGCGCCGCGAACGCCTCGTTGATCTCGACGGCGTCGATGTCGTCCCAGCCGAAGTGGTTCCTCTGCAGCATCGGCGTGATGGCGTGCACGGGCCCCAGGCCCATCTCGGCCGGGTCCAGGGCGCCCCAGTTCGCGTCGACGATGCGCCCCAGCGGCTCGAGGCCGTACTCGTTCACCACCTCCTCGGAAGCGATGACCAGCAGCGCCGCGCCGTCGGTGATCTGCGAGCTGTTGCCGGGCGTCACGTTGCCGTAGGTGCGGTCGAACACGGGCTTCAGCTTCGCGAGCTTCTCGACCGCCGAATCGCGGCGCACGCCATCGTCGATCGCGTACACCTTGCCGTCCGGCCCGTAGATGGGCTCGACCTCGCCGTAGTGCCCGTTGTCCTGGGCGAAGGCCACGCGGCGGTGCGACTCCACGGCGAACTCGTCCATCATCTGGCGCGTGATGCCGAAGCGCTTGGCGACGATCTCGGCGGTGGAGCCCATCGAGAGCTTCACGACGGGATCCGTGAGGCCCCGCAGGATCGCGATCACGGGCGCGAGGTTCGCGAGCCGGAACCGGGCCGCGATGCCGGCCTTCTGCCCGAAGGACTTGGCCGAGTACCACTGCGCCAGCCAGTTCACCATGGCCGGGCCGAAGAGCAGCGGCGCGTGGCTCATGGCGTCCGTGCCGCCGGCGAGCACGAGGCTCGAGCGGCCCGCGATGATGTTGAGGTACGCGGTGTCGAGCGCCTGCATGCCGGAGGCGCAGTTGCGCATCACCGTCCACGCCGGGACCTTCTCCCCGCACCCGAGCCGCAGCGAGACGACGCGCCCGATGTTGGCCTCGTCGGCCGAGGGCATCGCCGCGCCGACGATCACCTCGTCGAAGGCGGTGGGCTCGAACGGCATGCGCGTGACGAGCGGCCGCCCGCAGGCGACGGCGAGGTCCGATCCGGTGAAGGGACCGAGCCCCTTCTGCGCCTTGAGGAACGGGGTGCGCGCCCCGTCGACTACATAGACGCGGCGCGCGGCCATGGGGCGGTCTCCTCGTTCTTGCGGCGGGACAGGTCGTTCGGGAAGTCGTCGACCATGATGACCTCGCGGCGCAGGCGGTCCGTGCGCGCGAGGTGCTCGGCATCGGCCGGCGTGATGAGGCCCAGCGTCACGGCGGCGGCGCGGCGCTCGGCGGCGGTGCGCTGCGGGAGCCTGCCTTCCTTCTGCGCCGCCCGCAGCTTCGCCTCGATGGGATCGGCCTGGATGACCGCCTCCATCGCGAACTCCAGCCGGCCGATCACGTCGTCCTCCCGGCGCGGCAGGTACATGCCGGCGGTGAGCCGATCGCGCGTGGCGCCCGGCTCGATCATGAGCTTCGCGACGCGGCTCACCCACTTGTCGTGCGGCGCGGTGAGCGTGAGGCCCTTCGGGAAGGCGAGGCGGCGCATGATCCACGCCACCGGGCGGCTCGGGAAGTTGGCGAGCACGCCATCCATCGCCACCTGCAGCTTGAAGGAACTGTCGTACATCGCCCACGTGAGCAGCGGCACGTCCTCCTCCGGGCAGCCGTCCTCGTGGAAGCGCTTCACCGTGGCCGACATCATGTAGAGGTGCGAGAGGATGTCGCCCAGGCGCGCCGAGAGCATCTCCTTGCGCTTGAGGCTCCCGCCGATCACGAACATGGACATGTCGGCGAGCATCGCGAAGGCCGACGAGAAGCGCGTGAGGATCTGCAGGTAGCGCTTCGTGTGGCGCGAGCCGGGCACCGAGATGCCCTTGCCGCCGGTGAGTCCCAGCCACAGCGAGCGGGCGCCGTTCGAGATCGTGAAGGCCACGTGGTTCCAGAAGGCCTCGTCGAACGCCGCGACGTCGTTCGTGCGGACCGCCATCATCTCCTTGAGCACCCACGGGTGGCAGCGGATGGCGCCCTGCCCGAAGATGATGAGCGAGCGCGTGAGGATGTTCGCGCCCTCCACCGTGATGGCGATGGGCACCGTCTGGTAGGCGCGGCCCAGGTAGTTGTTGGGGCCCATGCAGATGCCCTTGCCGCCGTGGATGTCCATGGCGTCGTTGACGACCGAGCGCATGCGCTCGGTCATGTGGAACTTGCAGATGGCCGAGATGACCGAGGGCTTCTCGCCCATGTCGAGCGCGGCCATCGTCATGCGCCGCATGCCGTCCATGAGGTACGTGGTGCCGCCGATCCGGGCGAGCGGCTCCTGGATGCCCTCGAAGTGGCCGATGGGGGTCTTGAACTGCGAGCGGATGCGCGCGTAGGCGCCGCTCGCGCGCGAGCCCATCTTGCCGGCGGCCATCGACATGGACGGCAGCGAGATCGAGCGGCCGGCCGCGAGGCACTCCATGAGCATGCGCCAGCCGGTGCCGGCCTGCGCCGCGCCGCCGATCACCCAGTCGATCGGGATGAACACGTCCTTGCCCGTCGTCGGGCCGTTCATGAAGGCGCTGCCGAGCGGGTTGTGGCGGCGGCCCGTGTTCACGCCGGGATGCGAGGTCGGGATGAGGGCGAGCGTGATGCCGCGATCCTCCTCGCCGCCCAGGAGCCTTTCCGGGTCGTGCAGCTTGAAGGCGAGCCCCAGGACCGTGGCCACCGGGGCGAGCGTGATGTAGCGCTTCTCCCAGGTGAGCCGGATCCCGAGGACTTCCTTTCCTTCGTGCTGCCCCTTGCAGACGATGCCGAAATCGGGAATCGACGCGGCGTCGGAGCCGGCCTCGGGGTTCGTGAGCGCGAAGCAGGGAATGTCCAGCCCCTTGGCGAGCCGCGGCAGGTAGTGGTTCTTCTGCGCGTCGGTGCCGTAGTGGATGAGGAGCTCGGCGGGCCCGAGCGAATTGGGCACCATCACCGTCACCGCCGCCGCGCCGCTGCGCGTGGCGATCTTGGTGACGATCTCCGAGTGCGCGAAGGCCGAGAAGCCCAGGCCGCCATAGGTCTTCGGGATGATGATCCCCAGGAAGCCCTTGTCGCGGATGAACTTCCACACCTCGGGCGGCAGGTCCATCAGCTCGTCGCTGGTGGTCCACTCGTCGAGCAGGCCGCAGAGCTGCTCCGTGGGCCCGTCCACGTAAGCCTGCTCCTCCGGCGTGAGTTTCGCCTGCGGGTAGGCGAGCATCTTCTGCCAGTCGGGCTTGCCCGAGAAGAGGTCCGCG
>CAZPLW010000066.1:0-18235 GCA_964587315.1 uncultured Lysobacter sp. | reverse complement strand
GCTCGTCCAGCTGCCGGTCCTTCTCCGCCCACATTTCCGCGATCCACGCCTGCACGCCGGCCCGGAAGGCGGGGCCGTCCTCGCGCGCGCTGCCCACGAGCGCCGGGGGGATGGGCCGCGACTGCACGCGCACCACGACCTCCTCCATGCGCCCGCACAGCAGGTCCCAGAACGTGGGCGTGCCGCGCGGGTACGCGATGGTCACGTCGAGCAGGCAGCGGAAGTCCTCGCCCATCGTCGCGAGCGCCACCGACATGCCGCCGGCGCGCGGCTTGAGCAGGTGCCGGTAGGGCGAGTTCTGGCGCTTGTGCTTGGCCGGGGTGAAGCGCGTGCCCTCGACGAAGTTGATGACCGACGTGGGGATCAGCTTGAACCGCTCGCAGGCGATGCGCGTGGTCTCGAGGTCGCTGCGGCCGCCCTTCTTCCCGCGCTTCATGAAGGGAAAGTCGAGCGCCCACCACGCCAGGCCGATCACCGGCACCCAGATGAGCTCGGCCTTGAGGAAGAACTTGAGGAAGGGAATGCGGCCGAGGAATACCTTCTGCAGCACGAGGATGTCGCTCCAGGTCTGGTGGTTGGAGCTCACCAGGTACCAGCCCCGAAGGTCCAGCCCCTCCAGCCCCTTGATGTCCCATCGCGTATGGCCCACCGCCGCGAGGATCACGCCGTTGCACACGACCCACCGCAGCGCGATGCCGTTGAGGGCCGTGTCGCACATCTCGCGCACGGCGCGCGCCGGCACGAGGCGCTTCACGAGGGCGAACGGGATCATCGCGGCGAAGATCACCACGACGTTGAGGCCGATGGCGAAGGCCGCGATCGAGCCCTTGGCCGCCTGGAGAATGCGTGTCATGGACGCCAGTGTTCCCGTCCCGGCCTTCCGGGGCGCTGACTCAGGTCAATGCCGGCCCGATTCGGCGCCGGCACCCCTTCAGCGGATGTCGAACTGTACGCCCTGCGCGAGGGGCAGCGCACCCGAGTAGTTGATCGTGTTGGTGGCGCGGCGCATGTAGGCCTTCCACGCATCGCTGCCGGACTCGCGCCCGCCGCCCGTTTCCTTCTCGCCACCGAACGCGCCGCCGATCTCCGCGCCCGAGGGACCGATGTTCACGTTGGCGATGCCGCAGTCGCTGCCGGACACGGAAACGAAGCGCTCGGCCTCGGCGAGGTCGCGCGTGAAGATGCTCGAGGCGAGGCCCTGCGGCACGTCGTTCTGGATGGCCACGGCCTCGTCGAAGTCGCGATACGGGATCACGTGCAGGATGGGCGCGAAGGTCTCGTGGCGCGTGACCTCGCCCGGGGCCTTCCACTCGCAGATCGCGGGCTCGACGTAGTACGCGTCCGTCGCCCCGGCGAACTCGCGCCGCGTGCCGCCCGTCACCGTGGCGCCTTGCGAGCGTGACGTGGCCAGCGCCGCCTGCATCGCGTCGAACGCCGCCTGGTCGATGAGCGGGCCCACGAGCGTGCCGGCCTCGAGAGGGCTGCCGATGGTGAGGCTCGCGTAGGCGCGCTTGAGGCTCGCGACCAGCCCCTCCCGCACCGACTCGTGCACGATGAGCCGGCGCAGCGTCGTGCAGCGCTGGCCCGCGGTGCCGACGGCCGAAAACGCGATGCCGCGCAGGGCGAGATCGAGGTCCGCGGAAGGCGCCACGATGGCCGCGTTGTTGCCGCCGAGCTCCAGGATCGTGCGGCCGAAGCGCGCCGCGACGCGCGGGCCCACGAGGCGGCCCATGCGCGTGCTGCCGGTGGCGCTCACGAGGGGCACGCGCGCGTCGTCCACCAGCGCCTCTCCCGCGGGGGCGGCGCCGATCACGAGTTCGCCGATGTCCTGCGGCAGCTCCGGGAACTGCGCGAGGGTCTTCTTCCAGAGCGCGTGGCAGCAGAGCGCCGTGAGGAGAGCCTTCTCCGACGGCTTCCACACCACGGCGTCGCCACACACGAAGGCCAAGGCGGCGTTCCAGCCCCACACCGCCGCCGGGAAGTTGAACGCCGTGACGACGCCCACCACGCCCAGCGGATGCCAGGATTCCATCATGCGGTGGCCGGGCCGCTCGGAGGCGATGGTGAGGCCATGCAGCTGGCGCGAGAGCCCGACCGCGAAATCGCAGATGTCGACGATCTCCTGCACCTCGCCCAGGCCTTCGGAGCGGATCTTGCCCGCCTCGATCGTGACGATCTCGCCGAGGTCCGCCTTGTGCGCCCGCAGGCGCTCGCCGAAGGCGCGGACCACCTCGCCGCGACGCGGCGCGGGAATGAGGCGCCATGCCAGGAACGCCGTGTGCGCGCGCGCCACCGCCGCCGCGCAATCGGCCGGCGAGTGCGCCTTCAGCCGCGCGATGGCCTCGCCCGTGACGGGCGTGCGCACGAGCAGATCCCCGCCTTCGTGGGCGGCGAGATCGACGCCCAGGGCCTTCGCGAGGGTGCGCGCGCGCTCAGGCAGCGCGCCGGTCGGGAGAAGCGTCATTCGCGGACTCCGAGTGGTTGTTGCCTTCGCCCGCATAGTGCCTGCCGAAGCGGTTGGCGAGGAAGTCCTCGAGCGAGGCCTGCTCCTGGCGCACGAAGCCCTGCATGGGGAGCTTGCCGTCCCGGTGCATGTCCACCATGGCGCAGATGCCCGCGGCGGTGGTGAGCTGGATGGCCGAGAGGAGCTTGCCGTGCACGCGGCTCGCGTACACCTTGCGCACGAAGGTCTCCTGCGTGAGGCGGCCCTGCTTCCAGCCCGTCACGGTCACGAAGACGAGCACCACGTCCTGCGTGGTCATGGGGATCGCGGCCTCGAACATGTCCTTGAGCACCTGGCGGTGATGGCCCAGGCGCAGGTCGCGCACCAGCATCTTCACGATGTCGCGGTGGCCGGGGTAGCGCACCGTCTTGTAGTCGAGGTTCTCGACGCGGCCGGCGAGCGTCTCGCACAGCGTGCCCAGGCCGCCCGAGGTGTTGAAGGCCTCGTACTGCACGCCGTCGAGGGAGAACTCCTCCACCTGCTCGAGCGCGGGCACCTCGCGCTGCACGCCGTCGAAGATGGCCTCGCACGGGTTGCAGTACTCGTTGATGAGCCCGTCGGTGCTCCAGGTGAGGTTGTACTTGAGCGCGTTGCTCGGGAAGATGGGCAGCGCCCCCACGCGCATGCGCACGTCGCGCAGCTTCTCGAAGCCCTGCAGCACGCCGTGGGCGGCGATGGAGATGAAGCCCGGCGCGAGGCCGCACTGCGGCACGAAGGCCGTCTTCGCGCCCTCGGCCAGCTTCTTCACCACGCGGGTGGATTCCACGTCTTCCGTGAGGTCGAAATAGTGCACGCCAGCGTCCTTCGCCGCCTGCGCGACGGCCGGCGTGAGGTAATACGGACACGCGGAGATGACCGCGTCGTGGCCGGCGAGCACGGGCGCGAGCTGTGGCGCCTCGGCCACCTCGCACGCCACCGTGCGCAGGCCCTGCTCCGCGAAGGCCTTCAGCCGGGCCCCGTCCTGCTCCACGATCGTGAGCTCGTAGTCGCCCGTGGGCGCGAGCAGCGCCACGATCGCTTCGCCGATCTTGCCGGCGCCCGCCAGCACCACTTTCGTCTTGGCCATCGTCGTGCCCTCCGCGTCTTGATGGACCGACTCTAGCAGCGGGCACTGTCGGTTTGTAGCCGTCAAAGTGACACAACATCGGGCTGAATCCGTCATAATGACGCCATGCCCCGACGATCCGTAGTGCTGGACGATCCCGACAAGCGCCTCCTCGCCCTGCTGCGGGAGGACGCGCGCCTGTCCACCGCCGCCCTGGCCCGCAAGCTGGGCGTGGCGCGCACCACCGTGGTCGAGCGGCTCAATCGCCTTATGACGCGTGGGGTCATTTCGGGCTTCACGGTGCGCATGAACCCGCGCTACGAGGCGCGGCTGCTGCAGGTTCACGTGCTGCTGGACGTGGACCCGAAGAAGGGCGACGCGGTGGTGGCCGCCCTCAAGGCGATGCCGCAGGTGAAGGCGGTGCACGCCATCAGCGGCGCCTTCGACAGCCTGGTCTTCGTCGAAGGCGAGACGACGGAGGAGATCGACCGCATCCTCGACGCCATCGGCCACCTGCCCGGCGTCGGGAAGACGCAGAGCTCTCTCGTGCTCTCGGTCAAGTTCGACCGTCAATAGGGGCTTTGTCCGTACAACTTCTGATCTTCGTCAACCCCGTGCCCGGCACCGACTCTAGCCTCATTCGCTGGAGGTGCGAATGTACACGGCGCGAGTGAAGGAAGTGATGGATCGCAAGCGGCGAGTGGTCGCGGCGCCGGGCATGTCCGTCGCGCGCGCCTCGAAGCTGATGGCCTCGAAGAACGTGGGCGCCGTGATGGTGGTCGAGGCGAAGCGCCTCGTCGGCATCTTCACCGAGCGCGACGCCGTCTTCCGCGTGATCGCCGAGGGGCGGGATCCGCGTGCCACGCGGCTCGACGAGGTGATGACGCCGCAGCCGGCGACCGTCACGCCGGACGAGACGTTCGGCAAGGCGCTGCTGCTGATGCACGAGGGGGGCTTCCGCCACGTGCCGGTCGTGAAGAACGGCGAGCCCGTGGGCATCGTGTCGTCACGCAGCGCGCTGGATCCGGACATGGAGGAGTTCGTGTCGGAGGCGCAGAGGCGTATTCACCTGCGGTGAGGTGTTTGGCGGCGTGTCGCCGCGGCAGGGCGTTGGAACCGCAGATGAACGCAGATGAACGCGGATTGAAGTCTCGAGACGGTATCGGGAAACGCGAATACCACGACTGCGCTTCCTGTCCGGCGGCCGGTCATCGAAGCCGTCGACAAGGTTCTGCTTTCATCCGCGTTCATCTGCGTTCATCTGCGGTTCCAAAGCCCTACCTCACCCAGGGCGGCAGCCCCTCCGTCGCCACGCCATAGCGCTTGATCGCCTCAGCCGCCCTCGACGAATCGATCGCCGCCAGCGCCGCCACCGCGATCGAGTGCCGGTCCACCTCGAAGAAGCGCCTGAGGTTCGCCCGCGTGTCGCTTCGCCCGAAGCCATCGGTGCCCAGCGCCGTGTACGGGTCCGCGATCCACGGCCGCACGAGATCCGCCACCGCGCTCACGTAGTCGCTCGCCGCGACGACGGGCACGCCGGTCGCGGGCACCTGCGCCGCGATCCACGGCACGGGCCCCTTGCCCTTGAGTCTTGCCTCGCGCGTCGCGGCCATCGCCTCGCGCCGCAGCTCCGTGAAGCTCGTCACCGAATGCACGTCGGCGGCCACGCCCCAATCGTCGGCGAGGAGGTCCGCCGCCGCGATCGCCTCGCCCAGGATCGTCCCCGCGCCCAGCAGCCGCACCTGCGCCTTGCCGGCTTCGCGCACGCGGTGCATCCCGCGCAGGATGCCCTCGCGCGCGCCCTCGGGCATCGTGGGCTGCGCGTAACTCTCGTTCATCATCGTGACGTAGTAGAAGACGTCCTCGCGATCCGTGAGCATTCGGCGCATGCCGTCCTCCAGGATCACCGCCAGCTCGTACGCGTACGCCGGGTCGTACGAGCGGCAATTGGGGATGGTCGAGGCGATGAGGTGGCTCGTGCCGTCCTGGTGCTGCAGCCCTTCGCCCGAGAGCGTCGTGCGGCCGGCCGTGGCGCCCAGGAGAAAGCCGCGCGAGCGCGAATCCGCCGCCGCCCAGATGGCATCCCCCACGCGCTGGAAGCCGAACATCGAGTAGTAGATGTACATCGGCAGCATCGCGACGCCGTGCGCGCTGTAGCTCGTCGCCGCGGCCACCCACGAGGCGATGGCCCCGGCCTCGTTGATGCCCTCCTCGAGGATCTGGCCGTCCACCGCCTCCTTGTAGAAGCTGAGCTGCTCGCGGTCCTCGGGCTGGTAGAGCTGGCCCAGCGGCGAGTAGATGCCGATCTGGCGGAAGAGGTCCGCCATGCCGAAGGTGCGCGCCTCGTCCGCGATGATGGGGACGAGGCGCTTGCCGATCGCGGCGTCGCGAAGCAGCGTGCCCACCATGCGCACGAAGGCGACCGTGGTGGACATCTCCTTGCCCGCCGCCTCGAGCGCGAACTTCGCGAAGGTCGTGGCCGGCGGCGTCACGAGCGGCGCGGCGTCGGCGCGGCGCTGCGGCAGGTAGCCGCCCAGCTTCTCGCGGCGCGCGTGCAGGTACTGCATCTCGGGCGCCTCGCGGGCGGGGCGGAAGTACTCGCAGCCTTCCACCTGCGCGTCCGTGAGCGGCAGCGAGAAGCGCTCGCGGAAGGCGGCGAGTTCTTCCGTATCCAGTTTCTTCTGCTGGTGCGTCGTCATGCGGCCCTGCCCCGCCGTGCCCATGCCGTAGCCCTTCTTCGTCTGGGCGAGGATGACGGTGGGCTGGCCCGTGTGGCGCGCCGCGTGCCAGTACGCCGAGAAGACCTTCACCGGGTCGTGGCCGCCGCGGCGCAGGCGGTCGATGTCGGCATCGGATAGATGCGCCACGAGCTGCTGCAGCTCCGGGTACTTGTTGAAGAAGTGCTCGCGGTTGAAGCGCCCGTCGGTGGCCGCGTAGGTCTGGAACTCGCCGTCGACCGTCTCCGCGAAGCGCTTCTCGAGCAGCTGGTTCGCATCGCGCGCGAAGAGCGGGTCCCAGTCCCCGCCCCAGAGCACCTTGAGCACGTTCCACCCGGCGCCGGCGAAGAGGCCCTCGAGCTCCTGGATGATGGAGCCGTTGCCGCGCACGGGACCGTCGAGGCGCTGCAGGTTGCAGTTCACGACCAGCACGAGGTTGTCGAGCCGCTCGCGCGCCGCCAGCGCGAGGCCGGCGAGGGACTCGGGCTCGTCCATCTCGCCGTCGCCCACGAACGCCCAGACCTTGCGCCCGTCGGTCTGCGCGAGGCCGCGGTTGGCGAGGTAGCGCATGAAGCGCGCCTGGAAGATGGCGAAGAGGGGCCCCAGGCCCATGGAGCCCGTGGGGAACTGCCAGAAGTTCGGCATGAGCCACGGGTGCGGATAGGATGACAGGCCGCCGCCGCCCGTCTCGCGGCGGTAGCGGTCGAGGTTGTCGGCCTGCAGGCGACCTTCGAGATAGGCGCGCGCGTAGACGCCGGGCGCCGAGTGGGGCTGGAAGTAGACGATGTCGCCGCCCTCGCCCGCGCGGAAGAAATGGTTGAAGCCGACCTCGAAGAGATCCGCCGCCGAGGCGTAGCTCGCGATGTGGCCCCCCAGCTCGCCGGAGGAGCGGTTGGCGCGCACGACCATCGCGAGGGCGTTCCAGCGCACGAGGGCCGAGATGCGCGATTCCATCTCGACATTGCCCTGGAACGGCGGCTGCTCCGCGAGGCCGATGGTGTTCACGTAGGGCGTCGAGAGCACCGAGGGCAACGGGACGCGCCGCACGCGGGCGTGCTGCAGGAGGCGGCGCAACAGGAACGTCGCGCGGTCCTTGCCTTCCTCGGCGATCAACGCGTCGAGGGCTTCGATCCACTCGCTGGTCTCTCGCGGATCGCTGTCGCGGTCTTCGGGCGGCGTGGGGGGTTGCGTCGGGGTCATGGCGTCAGAAGGGCTTTGGAACCGCAGATGAACGTCACGGAGTGATGCGGGCACAAGGCGTTGGAACCGCAGATGAACGCAGATGAACGCAGATGATTTGGGATAATTTCTGTGTTGACGTTTCTGCGTTCACTGATCCGGGTCGCGCGCAGTTGCACCGCCTCATGCCCATCACGGATCATCTGCGTTCATCTGCGTTCATCTGCGGTTCCAACGCCTTTTGCCGGCATCACTCCCGGTGGCTCACTTCTTGATAGCGGCCGCCCGCAATGCGTCGATCGTCGTGTTCGGCGTGATGGCCTGCGGATCTACCCGAATCTCGATCACCGCCGGCTTCCCCGACGCCACGCACCGCTCGAAGGCCGCCTCGAACTGCGAGGTCTCCTCCACGATCTCCCCCGCGCAGCCGAACGCCCGCGCGTAGGCCGCGAAGTGCGGGTTCACGAGGTCGGTGCCGTACACGCGCCCCGGATAGCGCTTCTCCTGGTGCATGCGGATCGTGCCGTACATGCCGTTGTTCACCACGAGCACGATGATGGCCGCGTCGTACTGCACCGCGGTCGCGAGCTCCTGCCCCGCCATGAGGAAGCAGCCATCGCCCGCGAAGGCCACCACGACGCGATCCGGCTGCGCGATCTTGGCCGCGATGGCCGCCGGCACGCCGTAGCCCATCGCGCCGGAGGTCGGGGCGAGCTGCGTGCGGAAGCCGGGGTAGCGGTAGAAGCGGTGCGGCCACACGGTGTAGTTGCCCGCGCCGTTGGTGACGATCGCGTCCTCGGGCAGGTTGCGCGAGAGCCAGTCCATCACGTCCCACATCTGCACCTTGCCCGGCGTCGCCTTGCGCGCCGTCCACGCGACGAAGTCCGCCCGCGCCTCGCCCACGGAAGCCTGCCACGCGCCCGCGTCGACCGGGGCCATGGCCGCCGCCTTGCGGGCGAAGCGCGTCATCGAGGCCTGGATGGGGATCTCGGGCTGGTAGACGCGGCCCAGCTCCTCCGCGCCCGGCATGACGTGCACGAGCTTCTGCCGCGGCACGGGCGAATCGAGCAGCGTGTAGCCGCTCGTCGTCATCTCGCCCAGGCGCGGGCCGATGGCGAGGAGCACGTCCGCCGTGCGGATGCGCTCGGCGAGGATCGGGTTCACGCCCACGCCCACGTCGCCCACGTAGTTCGGCAGGCGGTTGTCGTAGAGGTCCTGGAAGCGGAAGGCGCAGGCGACGGGCAGGTGGTTCGCCTCGACGAACTGGCGGATGTCCGCGCAGGCATCGGCCGTCCAGCCGCTGCCGCCCAGCATCGCGATCGGCCGCTTCGCGCCGGCGAGGAGCTCGCGCAGGCGCTCCATCTCGCTCTCGCCCGGATCGGCGTGCGGCGGCTGGTAGGGCCTCGCGTCGGGGACGTCCACCACGTGCGTGAGCATGTCCTCGGGAAGCGCCAGCACGACGGGCCCGCGGCGGCCGGACATGGCCACGCTGAAGGCGCGCGCCACGTACTCGGGAATGCGTTCGGCGCTGTCGATGCGCGCGGCCCACTTGGCGAGCGGCGCGAACATCGTGTGGAAGTCGACTTCCTGGAAGGCCTCGCGGTCGCGGAAGTCCGAGCCCACGTCGCCCACGAAGAGGATCATCGGCGTGGAGTCCTGGAACGCCGTATGCACGCCCACCGACGCCTGCGTGGCGCCGGGGCCGCGCGTCACGAGGCAGATGCCGGGCCGGCCCGTGAGCTTGCCGTGGGCCTCGGCCATGTTCGCCGCGCCGCTCTCGTGCCGGCAGATGACGAGCTTCAGGTGCTCCCGGTGCTCGTAGAGGCCGTCCAGCACCGCGAGGAAGCTCTCGCCCGGCACGCAGAACGCGAGGTCCGCGCCGTGGATGCGCAGCTGGTCGGCGAGAACGCGCCCCCCCTCGCGCGCGCTCACAGCTGCCTCACGACGAAGCCGCGCTTCCTGAGCATCTCCACCAGGCCCTTCGGTCCCGCCAGGTGCAGCGCGCCCACGGCGACGAAGTGGCGCTCCTTCGAATCGAGCAGCATGCGGCCGATCTTCTCCGCCATCGCGTCGTGGCGCGACCAGATGAACTTCTCCTCGATGAGCGCCGCCCCGGGGATGGTGTCGTTGTACTTGCGCGCCACCTCGAGCAGCAGCGCGGGATCGCCCGACTGCCAGGCGTTCACCATGCCGACGATCTGCTCGCGCACCAGGCCGCTCTCGAGCGCGTCCAGCGTCCCGTCGAGCGAGGCGAGGGCCTGCGCGGGCGTGAGGGACTCGATGACGACCGTCTGGGCGTCGCCGCCCTCGAGCTCGACGAGCCTCTTGCCTTCCTCCTTCGCGCGCTTGATGAGGTGCAGGTCCACGCCGAACTGGGGCAGGTAGCCCATGCGCCCCCATTCGGAGAAGGCGAGGAGCGAGCCGGCCATGAAGGGCCTGAAGATCGCGAGCTGCTCGCTGGGCATGCCCAGCCGCGCCGCCTGCTTCTTCACGCGCTCCCAGGTGGCCTTGGGCACGTTCTTGTCGAGCGAGTCCGGGGCCTCGTAGACCATCGCCTTCGCGCTGCGGGTCATCGACTCGACATCCGTGATGTCCGCCTCGACGGCGACCACCTTCGACTCGACGAAGGCCTTCTCGACGGGATCGGGCAACGGGAAGAAGCCCGGCTTCCCGGCATGGACCGTTCCGTAGAGGTAGATGCGGTTGGTGAGCGAGGCCACCTCCCAGAGGTACTGGCGGGCGGCGGGGACCTGGGCGGCGGGCGGGGTGGGGGAAGGGGCGGCGGGCGACTGCGCCAGCACGGGCAAGGCGAGGCACGCGGCGAGCGCGGCAAGGGCAAGGCGGATCAATCGAGGCTCCGGTGGGGGGATCGGGACGATTCTACCCTTCGGCGGACCCTGTTCGCCCCGCCCCATTGCTGTCACAATTTCACCCACAAAACCAAATCGCCACGAGAGGAGTCGTCCCATGCAATCCCTCATCCGCGCGGCCGCGCTCGCCGCCGCCCTCGCCCTGCCCTTGGCCGCCTCCGCCCAGGAATGCAAGAGCCGCGGCGACCTGGACCCGATGTACTGCGACGACAACGGGGACCTGGTCGCCGATACGCCCAAGGATCCGAAGAAGCTCAAGACCCCGAACACCCTCGTCTTCACTTACACCCCGGTGGAAGATCCCGCGGTCTACGAGAAGGTCTTCAAGCCCTTCACCGACCACCTCGCGCAGTGCACGGGCAAGAAGGTCGTCTTCTACCAGGTGCAGTCGAACGCTGCCGAGATCGAGGCCATGCGCTCCGGCCGCCTGCACGTGGGCGGATTCTCCACCGGCCCGACGGCCTTCGCCGTGAACATCGCCGGCGCCGTGCCCTTCGCGATCAAGGGCTACGAGAAGGACTTCCAGGGCTACAACCTCATCGTGATCGTGAAGAAGTCGAGCCCGTTCCAGAAGCTCACGGACCTGAAGGGCAGGAAGTTCGCGCACACCGCGCCCTCGTCCAACTCCGGCCACATGGCGCCCATGGCGCTCTTCCCCAAGGAAGGCCTCACGCCGGACAAGGACTACAAGATCATCTTCTCGGGCAAGCACGACCAGTCGGTGCTCGGCGTGAACTCCGGCGACTACGACGCGGCGGCGGTCGCCTCGGACGTCTTCCACCGCATGGCCACGCGCGGGCAGATCAAGGAGGACGACTTCCGCATCGTCTACAAGAGCGCCAAGTTCCCGACCTCCTCGTTCGCCTACGCGCACGACCTGGAGCCGGCCTTCCGCGACAGGATGCTCAAGTGCTTCTACGACTACCGCTACACGGACGAGATGAAGAAGGCGTTCGACGGCGCGGACCGCTTCTACCCGATCAACTACAAGGAACACTGGGGCATCGTGCGCCAGGTGGCCGAGAGCGGCGGCGAGGCGTTCAACCGCACCGCGTACGAGAAGGAAGCCAAGCGCGAGGAAGAAGCGCGCGCGAAGAAGAAATAGGCGTGGGATGACCCGCCTTCGCCTCGCCGCGGCGCTCCTCGCCGCCGCGGCCCTTCCCGCGGCCGCGCAGGACGCCTGCCCGAACCGCGGCGAGCTCGACACGATCTACTGCGACGCGGACGGCGACCTGCTCGCCGATCCGCCGAAGGACCCGGCGAAGCTCAAGAACCCGGACGTCCTCTTCTTCACCAACTCGCCGCTGGACGACCCGGCCGTCTTCAACAAGCTGATGCAGCCGTTCGTGGACCACCTCGCGAGCTGCACCGGCAAGAAGGTCCGCTACTACGACGTCTACTCGAGCGCCGCCGCCATCGAGGCGATGCGCGCCGGCCGCATGCACGTGGGCTCGATGTCCTCCGGCGACACCGCCTTCGCCGTCAACGTGGCGGGCGCGCACCCGCTGGGGATCCGCGGCGACGCCAGCGGCCCGCAGGGCTACCAGCTCTGGATGATCGTGAGGAAGGACAGCCCCTTCAAGTCGCTCGCGGACCTGAAGGGCAAGCGCGTCGCCCACACCACGCCCTCCTCCAACTCCGGCAACCTCGCCCCGCGCGCGCTCTTTCCGGGCGAGGGCCTCGTGCCGGACAGGGACTACAAGCCGCTCTTCTCCGGCAAGCACGAGAACTCCATCTCCGGCGTGGCGGCCGGCGACTACGACGCCGCGCCCATCGCCCACGACATCCTCGTGCGCATGGCCGAGCGCGGCGTGGTGAAGATGGACGACTTCCGCGTCATCTGGAAGAGCGCCAACTTCGCCCCCGGCGGCATCTCGATGGCCCACGATCTCGCGCCGGCCCTGGTGAAGAAGATCCGCGAGTGCACCTACAACTTCCGCTACCCGCCGGAGATGCAGAAGGGCTTCCAGGGCGCGGACCGGTGGCTGCCCATCGACTACAGGAAGGACTGGGATCTCGTGCGCAAGGTCGCGCAGGAAAGCGGCCAGAGCTTCAACCGGGCCGCCTTCGACAAGGAAAAGGCGAGAGCCGAGGCGGCGAAGAAATGAGGACGATGAGCCACCGAGCAGGGGCCCCGCTCGCCGGGGATGCGAGCAAGGCGAATCGGACTGCGGCCGACAGGGAAACGCCATGAACTTGCACGAACGATCGGAGGCCGCGAGTGCCGCCCTCTCCGTCCGCGGGCTGGTCAAGGAATACGTCCGCGGCAAGAAGGTCCTCGACGGCATCACCCTCGACTTCGCGGCCTCCGGGCTCACCGCCGTCATCGGCCCCTCGGGTACGGGCAAGTCGACGCTCCTTCGCTGCGTGAACCGTCTCGTGGAGCCGACGGCCGGGCAGATCGTGTTCGGCGGCCGCGACATCGCGCCCCTCAAGGGCCGGGCCCTGCGCGAGGCGCGGCGCGAGATCGGCATGGTCTTCCAGGAGTACAACCTCGTCGAGCGCCTTTCCGTGATGGAAAACCTGCTTTCCGGCCGCCTGGGCTATACGCCGGCATGGAAGGCCTGGCTGCGGCGCTTCCCGCAGGAGGACATCGACCGCGCCTTCGCGCTGCTGGACCAGGTGGGCCTCGGCAGTTTCGCCAACCAGCGCGCCGACGCGCTCTCCGGCGGCCAGCGCCAGCGGGTGGGCATCGCGCGGGCCGTGATGCAGGGCCCGAAGCTCCTGCTCGCGGACGAGCCCACGTCCTCGCTCGACCCCAAGACCTCCGTCGAGATCATGGGCATCATGCGCGACCTCGGCCGCGAGCACGCCATCCCGGTGATCGTGAACATGCACGACGTGGAGCTCGCCCGCCGCTTCGCCGACCGCATCGTGGGGATGTCCGGCGGGAAGATCGTGTACGACGGCGGCGCCGACGGCCTCTCGGACGACGTCCTCAAGACCATCTACGGCGGCGAGTCCTGGCTCGCATGATTTCATGACGACACGCGCGAACCGTCTCGCCTTCCCGCCCAACTGGTGGGCACGCGTCGGCTGGATCGTGCTGGCCGCCTACGTCCTCTACGCCTTCGGCCGGCTCGACTTCAGCTGGGACCGGTTCGTCACGGGCCTGGACAACGGCGCCCGCTTCATCGGGCGCATGCTGCCCCCGCGCATCGCGCAGCCCGACTCGCTCGCCAAGGGCCTGCTCGAGTCTCTCGAGATCGCGATCCTCGCCTCGTCGCTCGGCATCGTGCTGTCGCTGCCCATCGGGCTCTTCGCGGCGAGGAACCTCATGCCCGTGTGGGCCACCTGGCCCGCGCGCGCGATCATCGCCGCGGCGCGCTCCTTCCACCCGGTGATCGTCGCCATCATCTTCGTGAAGGCGGTGGGCTTCGGCGCGCTGGCGGGCATCGGCGCCCTGGTCGTCGCCTCCATCGGGTTCATCGGCAAGCTCTTCGCCGAGGCCATCGAGGAGATCTCGCTCAAGCAGGTGGAGGCGGTGCGCGCCACCGGCGCCTCGTTCATGAACGTGATCCTGTTCGGCGTGCTTCCCCAGGTGTTCGGGCGCTTCATCGGCTTCGCCACCTACCAGCTCGACTCCAACCTGCGCAACTCGACGATGGTGGGCATCGTCGGCGCGGGCGGCATCGGGGGAACGCTCTTCTCCGCCTTCCAGCGCTTCGACTACGACTTTGTCGCGGCGATCCTGCTCTCGATCATCGCCATGATCATGGTGGGCGAGGTGCTCGCCACCTGGGTGCGCGGCGTGTTCCTCGAGAAGGGCAAGGTCGAGGATGAATAGCCCGATGAGCCACCGAGCAGGGGCCCCGCATCGCGGGGATGCGAGCAAGGCGATTCGGGCTGCGGCCGACACGGTGGCGCCATGAATACCCGCAATCCATCGGAGGCCGCGGCGGCGCGCGCCCCGATCGAGTCGAGGACCTGGCGCCGCTTCACGCCGTCGCAGCGCCTCGCGCGCTTCTCGGTCTACCTCACGCTCGTCGTCGCCATCGTGCTGTCGGCGCGCACGGTGGAGGTGATTCCCGAGTTCCTCTACGACGCGCCCGAGCAGGTGCAGGACCTGCTGCAGCGCATGTGGCCCATCGCCTGGAGCCACTACCCCAAGGGCGTGCACGACGCGCTGGTGGAGACGCTGCACATCGCGACGCTCGGCACGCTCATCGCGCTGGTGCTGGCGCTGCCGGTGGGCCTCATGGCCGCGCGCAACGTCGTGCCCAACCGCGCGGTGAACTACCTCGCCAAGCTGGTGCTCGTGTCGAGCCGCTCGGTGAATTCCCTCGTGTGGGCCCTGCTCTTCGTGGCGGTGTTCGGGCCCGGCGCGCTCGCCGGCACCCTCGCCATCGCCTTCCGCTCCGTGGGCTTCGTCGGCAAGCTCTTCGGCGAGGCGCTCGAGGAGTCGAACCGCGGCACGATCGAGGCGCTGGAGGCCACCGGCGCGCCGTGGAGCTCGCGCCTCGCCTGGGGCTACTGGCCGCAGGTGAAGCCGGCCTTCTGGTCCATCGCCCTCTTCCGCTGGGACATCAACGTGCGCGAGTCCGCGGTGCTGGGCCTGGTGGGCGCCGGCGGCATCGGCATGGCGCTCGACACGGCGCTCAACCTCTTCCAGTGGGACCGCGTCGCCATGGTCCTCTTCTCCATCTTCTCGGTGGTCGTCATCGCCGAGATCGTCGTCACGCAGATCCGCAAGAAAATCCTCTAGGAACAGCCATGCAAGTGGGCATCGTCGGTCTGGGAAGGATGGGCGCCAACATCGCGCGGCGCCTGTGCCGCGCCGACATCCACGTGGTGGGCTACGACGCGAACCCGGCCATGGCCGAGCCGCTCGCGGGCGAGCCGGGCTTCCAGCCGGCCTTCTCGATCGACGCGATGCTGCTCGCGCTGAAGGGCCCGCGCATCGTCTGGTGCATGCTGCCCGCGGGCGTCGAGACCGCGCGGATCCTCGACCAGCTGGCGGCCACGCTGGCCTCGGGCGACCTCGTCGTCGACGGCGCCAACAGCCACTACCGGGTGACGATGGCGCGCGCGCCGCGCTTCGCCGAGCTCGGCATCGGCTTCGTGGACGCCGGCGTCTCCGGCGGCGTCCGGGGGCTCGAGAACGGTTTCTCGCTCATGCTGGGCGGCCGGCAGAAGGACATCGACACCCTCTGGCGCGCCCTCACGGCGCTCGCGCCCCGGCCCGGGCAGTGGCTGCGCTGCGGCCCGACCGGCGCGGGGCACTACGTGAAGATGATCCACAACGGCATCGAGTACGGCCTCATGCAGGCCTACGCGGAGGGGTTCGCTCTCCTCAAGGACCACCCCGACTTCGACCTGGATCTCGACGCGATCGCGGCGACGTGGATGCAGGGTAGCGTCGTGCGATCGTGGCTGCTCGAGATCTCGCGCGAGTTCCTGGGTGACGCGGCCGCGCTCGAGGCGGCCGCCCCGGTCGTCGCCGATTCGGGCGAGGGCCGGTGGACGGCGCAGGAAGCGATCGACCGCGGCATCCCCGCCCCGGTGATCAGCGCCGCCCTCATGCAGCGTTTCGCGAGCCAGGGGCGAGACGACTTCGCCGCCCGGGTGCTCGCCCTGATGCGAAACCGCTTCGGCGGCCACGCCATTCCGAAGGAGACCCCATGAGATTCGTCCGCCCCCTCGCCGCGCTCGTCCTTTCGGCGCTCGCCCCGGCCGCCCTCGCGCAGGCCTGCCCCCACCGGGGAGAACTGGACGACATGTACTGCGACGCCGACAGGAACCTGCTCGCGGACCCGCCCACGGACCCGAAGAAGCTCAAGAACCCCTCGACGCTCGTCTTCACCTACACGCCCATCGAGGACCCGGCGGTCTACCAGAACATCTTCAAGGACTTCCTCGAGAAGTTCCAGGCGTGCACGCAGAAGAAGGTCGTCTACTACCAGGTGCAGTCGAACGCGGCGCAGATCGAGGCCATGCGTGCCGGGCGATTGCACATCGCGGGCTTCTCCACCGGCGGCACGGGCTACGCGGTGAACCTCGCGGGCGCGATTCCCTTCGTCGTGAAGGGCGACGCCTCGGGGCCGCGCTCCTACCACCTCGCGCTCATCGTGAAGGCCGACAGCCCCTACCAGAAGCCCGCGGACCTCAAGGGGAAGAAAGTCGCGCACGTCTCGCCCTCCTCCAACTCGGGCAACCTCGCGCCGCGCGCGCTCTTCCCGTCCGTCGGCCTCGTGCCCGACACGGACTACAAGCCGCTCTTCTCCGGCAAGCACGACCAGTCGATCCAGGGCGTGGCGGGCGGGGACTACGACGCGGCCGCGGTGGCCGACGACGTGCTCGAGCGCATGGGCAAGCGCGGCGTGGTGAAGGCCGAGGGCTTCCGCAAGCTCTACGTGAGCCCGCCCTTCATCACCTCCTCCTTCGCGCACGCGCACGACCTCGAGCCCGCGCTCGCCGCGAAGATCCGCGAGTGCTTCACGGCGTACAAGTTCACGCCGGAGATGACGAAGGAGTTCAACGGCGACGACCGCTTCTGGCCCGTGGACTACCGGAAGGACTGGGCCGTGGTGCGCCAGGTGGCCGAGGCCACCGGCACGCCGTTCAACCGCGCCGCCTTCGACCGCGAGGCCGCCAAGGAAGCCGAGGCGAAGAAGAAGGCGGCGGAAACACAAAAGAAATAGGCGCGCCCTATCGCATCGGCGCGGACACCAGCCACTGCCCGTTGGCGCAACGGTGGGTCTTCTGCGGCGTGCCCGACACCTTCGAGGCCGGCAGCGAGGTCGTGTAGGTCGATTCGCAGGCCTCGCGCGCGGTGGCGTTCCAGTTGCACGTGAGCTTGCCGTCGGCCTCCATGAGCTTGTCCTGCCAGCAGTACATCGTGCCGGACGCGGGTTCGGCGCCCGACCCCGCGGTGGAAGCCTGCATGTTGGCGCACGCGGCGACGAGGACGAGCGGGGCACAGGCGATGAGGGCGATCTTCATGGCTTCTCCTTCGGGTCGAGAGTCTCGGGACGCGGCCCGCGCGGCCATCACGCGATGGCGGGCCCTCGTACGACGTATTGCCGCGGGAGGCTGAAATGGTTCCCGGTCCGGCGCGCGTCGCCTTCGAGGACGCCGCGTGCGCGAATCGCGAACGCGGGCTGCCCGGATACGATGCGCGGGCGGCACGTTCGGATTCACGCCGGATGGAAGCGAACTGTTGCGGTTTGTTCCCGCCGAGCGCCCGTGTTGCGAAGGCTTCAGGGACCCGTCGCCAGCCGGCGCAGGGTGTCGGCGCCCATGGCGGCGTGGCGCGGATGGTCGGCCATGCCGCTGTCGAGCAGCATCACGCCGAACGCGAAGGCCCAGCCGCGCGCGCGCATCCACGTGGCCTCGCTCACGCCGGAGCAGGCGCGCATCGCCGCCTCGCGGGCCGCGGGAGAATCGAAGAGGCCCCAGATCGCGGCCAGGTCCGTCGCGCGGTCGCCGGCGGCCAGGTCGCTCCAGTCGATGACGCCGACGAGCCGGCCGCCCTCGACGAGCACGTTGCGCGCGTGCAGGTCGCCGTGCAGCCAGCGGTCGGCCTCGTCGATCGGCGTGGCGAGCGCCTCTTCCCAGATGCGCCCGAGCGCGGGCGTGAGCAGGTCCGTGGCGGCGGCGACGCGGGCCGCGCGCGCTTCCACCATCCCGCGCCGCGCCGAAAGCGGCACGCCGCGAACGGGATTGCGCGGCGCGCCCTCGGGCGATGCGCGATGCAGCGCCGCGAGGAAGCGGCCGAAGGGCTCCGCCTCGCCCGCATCCGGCGGCGCGAGGTCCGCCGTCTCGCCCGCGATCCAGGGCACCACGCTCCAGCGCCACGGATAGCCGCCGCCCGGCTCGCCGCGGCGCACGGGCGCGGGCACGGCGAGCGGCAGGCCTTGCGCGAGCCCCGGCCGCCACCCCTGCTCGCGCACGATGAGCGCCCCCGCGGCCGCCCGGCGCC
>CAZPLW010000065.1:0-18450 GCA_964587315.1 uncultured Lysobacter sp. | reverse complement strand
TGGCCCGAAATTCCGGGGCACCCGTCCCGCAAGAGGCCGATGAAGCGCCGCCCTGAATTTCCACGCCGATACCCGGCCCTCGATACCCGCCTCCGATTCACCCGATCCCCGAACCACCCTCCCATGGGAGAACCCGCATGAAGCCCCTTCGCATCCTGCTCGCCGCCGCCGCGATCGCCCTCAGCGCGAATGCCGTCGCCGCGTTCGACCACACGCATGCCGCCTGGGACGCCCTGCTCAAGAAGCACGTGAAAGTCGTGGATGGGGGCAAGGCGTCCCAGGTGCGCTACGCGGATTTCGCGAAGGACCGGGCGGCGCTCAAGGCCTATCTCGCGAATGTCTCGAAGGTGACGGCGGCGGAGTTCGCGGCCTGGCCCAAGGCCGAGCGCATGGCCTTCCTCGTGAACGCCTACAACGCCTACACGGTCGAGCTCATCCTCGCCAAGTACCCGGACCTGAAATCCATCCGCGACCTGGGCAACCTCGTCTTCAACAGCCCGTGGAAGCAGAAGTTCTTCACCCTGTTCGGCGAGCCGTACTGGCTCGACCGCATCGAGCACGAGACGCTCAGGAAGCCCGGCCTCTACGACGAGCCGCGCGTGCACTTCGCCGTGAACTGCGCCTCGATCGGCTGCCCGGCGCTGCGAGAGGAGGCGTTCGTCGCCGCGCGCCTGGAGGCGCAGCTCGAGGAGCAGGCGAGGCGTTTCCTCTCGGACCGCTCCCGCAACCGCTTCAATCCCGCGACGGGCAAGCTCGAGGTCTCGGAGATCTTCAAGTGGTTCAAGGAGGACTGGGCGAGCGGGTACAAGGGGCTCGCCAACGGGGCGCCCATCACCTCGCGCGAGCAGTATTTCGGCCGCTATGCCGAGCTCCTCGCCGACAAGCCGGGCGACCGGAAGCTCGTGGCCGACGGCAAGGCGCCCATCGACCACACGACCTACGATTGGTCGCTCAACGACGCGCGCTGAAAATCCCGCGATAATCGTGGGGTGCGCCTTTCCATCGTCATTCCGGTCCTCGACGAGGCTGCCGGGATCTCCGCGAGCCTCGCCCCGCTATCCGCCTTCCGGGAGCGCGGCGCCGAGGTGATCGTGGTAGATGGCGGCAGCCGCGACGCCACCCGGGAGATCGCCGCGCCGCTGGCCGACCGCGTCCTCCAGTCCCCCCGCGGCCGGGCGCTGCAGATGAACGCGGGCGCGGCGGCCGCCACGGGCGAGGCGCTCGTCTTCCTGCACGCCGACACGCGCCTGCCCGCCGGCGCCCCGGAGGCGATCGCGAAGGCGCTCGCCACGCACGAGTGGGGCCGTTTCGACGTGTCGATCGAGGGCCGCTCCCGCTGGCTGCCCGTGGTCGCCGCTTTCATGAACGCGCGCTCGCGGCTCACGGGCATCGCCACGGGCGACCAGGCGCTCTTCGTTCGCCGAGAGGCCTTCGCCGCGGCGGGGGGCTTCGCGCCGATCCCGCTCATGGAGGACATCGCGTTCTCGAAGGCGATGCGCCGACGCGGGGCGCCCGCGTGCCTCGCCGAGCGGGCGAGCACCTCGGGCCGGCGCTGGGAGCGTCACGGCCCGGTGAGGACGATCCTCCTCATGTGGCGGCTTCGCCTCGCCTACTTCCTCGGCGCCGATCCCGCGCGCCTCGCCGAGCGCTACGCGTCCCATGGTCCGGGCTGAAGTCGCGATCGCCGTGTTCGCCAAGGCGCCCGTGCCCGGCGAGGTGAAGACGCGCCTGGTGCCGCTGCTGGGCAAGGAGAGCGCGGCCGAGCTGCATTCGACCCTCGTCCGGCGGGCGCTCGCCACCGCGCGCGCCGCGGCGCTGGGGCCGGTCGCCCTCTGGTGCATGCCCGATACCGGCCACCCATTCTTTCGCACGTGCGCGGAGTCCTTCGACGTCGCGCTGGAGGCGCAGAAGGGCGGCCACCTCGGCGAGCGCATGGCGCGGGCCCTCGAGTCGATGCTCCGCCGCGGCCCGGCGCTCGTCATCGGCTCGGATTGTCCCGCGCTCACCCCGGACGACCTGCAGGCCGCCGCCCGGTCGCTCGCCACCCACGACGCGGTGCTCCAGCCCGCGGAAGACGGCGGCTACGTGCTCGTGGGCCTCTCGCGCGAGGTGCCCGGGCTCTTCGAGGGCATCCGCTGGGGCGAGTCGCACGTGATGCGCGATACGCGGGCGAAGCTGCGGGCCGCCCGGGCCACCTGGCGCGAGCTGCCTGCCCGCTGGGACGTGGATCGTCCCGAGGATTACCAGCGCCTCGTGGTCACGGGGCTGCTCGCGGAGGGCGCGTCGTGACGGCAGGGGCGATCGCCCTCCTCGCGTTCGTCTCCGCCGCGCGTGCCGCGGCTCCCCTGGCGGATCCCGCACCGTTCTCGGCCATGAAGCCGGGCGACGCGCTGCCCGCGAGCTGGGCGCCGCTCTCGTTGCCTCGCGTGCCGCCGCCGGCGTTCGCGCTCGTCGCGGACGAGGGCGTCACGGTGCTGCGCTCGATCGCGAATGCCGCGGCAGGCACGGTGTCCCATGCGCTCTCGCACGACGTCGCCGCGCGGCCGATGCTGCGCTGGCGCTGGAAGGTCGACCGCGTGGTGGAGAAGGCGGACCTCTCGACGAAGGCGGGCGACGATTTCGCCGCGCGCGTCTACGTCTTCTTCGACATCCCGGCGAGCTCCCTGTCCCTGGGCGCGCGCCTGAAGGTCTTCCTGGCGCGCAACGTCTACGGCGCCGAGGTGCCCACCGCCGCCCTGTGCTACGTCTGGGACAACCGCCACGCGCCCGGCACGACGGCGTGGAACCCCTACACGAACCGGGTGCGCACGGTGGTGCTGCGAAGCGGCGCGCCGGGCGCGTGGGCGACGGAATCGCGCGACCTCGAGGCCGACTTCCGCGAGGCCTTCGGCGGCGAATGGCGGGGCCCGGTGCCGGCCGTGACGGGCATCGCGATCGGCAACGACACGGACCAGACCGGCGAGCGCGTCACCGCCTGGTTCGGGGATTTCCGCCTGCAGGGGCGGCCTTGAAGCGCCTGGTCCTCCTGGGCGGCGGCCATGCGCACGTGCACGTCCTGCACGCGCTCGCGCAGCCGCTCGACCCCGACCTCTCGATCACGCTCATCTCGCCGGTCGCGGTGCAGGTCTACTCGGGAATGCTCCCGGGCTACCTCGCGGGGCACTACGACCTCGACGAGTGCGGCATCGACCTCGGGCCGCTCGCCCGGCGCGCGCGCGCCCTCGTGGTGACGTCCTCCGGAGCGCTCGTGGACCCGGCGCGGCGCGAGGTCACCTGCGCCAACGGGGAGGTCGTTCCCTACGACGTCCTCTCGATCGACATCGGCTCGAAGGCCTTCCTGGGCGATGCCGTGGGGGTCGAGCAGCACGCCACGCCGGTGCGGCCCCTCGAACGCTTCGTGCTCGCCTGGGAAAGCCTCCTCGCGCGCGCCCGGCGCGACGAGATCGGCTCGATCACGGTGGTGGGCGGAGGCGCGGCGGGACTGGAGATCGCCTTCGCGATGGAATACCGGATGCGCACGCTCCGGGGAGGCGACGCCCCGCACGTGCGGGTGCTCGCGGACACCCCGGAAGTGCTGTCCGAATACGGCGAGGCGGCGCGAGGCCGCATCCAGCGCCTGGCCGCGAAGCGCAACATCGGGCTGCATCCCTCGAGCCGCGTGGCCGAGGTGGGGCCGGGCTTCGTGCGGCTGCGCGACCGCATCGAGTTCCGCAGCGACGCGACCTTCTGGGTGGCGGGCGCCGCCGCCCACGGGATCTTCCGCGACTCGGGGCTGCGCACCGACGAGCGCGGCTTCCTGCTCGTGAACGACTTCCTGCAGAGCGTCTCGCACCCGGAGGTCTTCGGCGCGGGCGACTGCGCGACGAGCCTCGACAACCCGCGGCCCAAGGCGGGCGTCTTCGCGGTGCGGGCGGGCCCGGCGCTCGTGCAGAACCTGCGCGCGGCGCTCGCCGGCCAGCCGCTTCGCGACCACGTCACGCGCAAGCGCTTCCTCGCGCTCATCGCCTGCGGCGACAAGCACGCCCTGGGCATCTACGGGTCCTTCGTGTTCGGCGGGCGGTGGGTGTGGCACTGGAAGGACCGGATCGACCGGCGCTTCCTGGCCCGCTACCGGGTGACGGACGTTTCCGCCGGATAGGCCGCCGCGTCCGCCTTGCGCACGCGCAGCCGCACCACCTTCACCATCCGGTCGTGCACCTGCATGATCTCCACCGAGTGTCCCGCGACGACGAGCGCGGTGCCGGGCTCGGGAATGGCCTCGAGGGCCTCGAGCACGAGGCCGTTGATGGTCTTGGGCCCGTCCAGCGGGAAGCGGAAGCCGGCCTTGCGGTTGAGCAGGCGCAGGGGGCAGGCGCCCTCCGCGATCACCGAGCCGTCGGCCTCCTTGCGCCAGAGCCCGCCCGCCATCGGCTTCTGGCTGGTGAACTCGCCCACGATCTCCTCGAGGATGTCCTGCAGCGTGACGAGCCCGAGCACCTCGCCGTACTCGTCCACCACGAGGCCGACGTGCCGCATCTGGTCCTGGAAGTTGGTGAGCTGGACCAGCAGCGGCGTGCCCTCCGGCACGTAGTACGGCTCGCGCAGGATCCCGCGCAGCCCTTCCTTGTCCACGGGCTCGCGCCGGGAGGCGTTCAGGAACTTGCGCACGTGCAGGATGCCGGCCACCTTGTCGAGGCCGCCCTCGTACACGACGAGGCGCGTGTGGTGCGCGGTCGCGATCGCGAGGCGGATGTCGTCGATGTCGTCCTCGAGGTCGATGCCCTCGAGCTGCCCGCGCGGGGTCATGGTGTCGTCCACCGTCATGCCCTGCAGCTCGAAGAGGTTCAGGAAGATCGACTGGTGCTTCGGCGGGATGAACTTGCCGCCCTCCAGCACGAGGGTGCGCAATTCCTCCATCGACAGCTGCCCCTCGCCTTCCGAGCGGGGCCTGATCATCATGAGCCTGAGCAGGCCCTGCACGAAGAGGTTCACGAACCACACCACCGGGTAGGCGAGGCGCAGCAGCGGCGTGAGCACGTAGGCCGACGGCAGCGCGATGTGTTCCGGGTAGGTGGCGCCGATCACCTTGGGCGTGATCTCGCTGAAGACGAGGATCCCGAAGGTGACGCCGGCCGTCGCGATGGCGAGCGTCACCTCGCCCTCTCCGAAGAGCCGCGTGCAGATGAGCGTCGCCACGACGGTCGAGGCCGAGTTGATCAGGTTGTTGCCCAGCAGGATCACGCCGAGCAGCCGGTCGGTGTGCTCGAGCAGGTCCTGCGTGAGGCGCGCGGAGCGCTTGCCCTGGCGCACGAGGTGCTTCAGCCGGTAGCGGTTGAGCGCCATCATGCTGGTCTCGGCGATCGAGAAGAAGCCGGACGTGAGCAGGCACGTCGTTTGCGCGACGACGAGCCAGAACAGCGGTATTTGGTCGATCACGGCGGGAGGGCGGCGGGCGGCGCGCCCGCTACGACCGCTGCAGGATCACTTCGAGGACGAACTTGCTGCCGATGTACGCGAGCAGCAGCGCGACCGTGCCCCCCAGCGTGAGGTACACCGCGCGCTTGCCGCGCCACCCCCGGAAGTAGCGTCCCGCCAGGAGCGCGCCGAAGATGATCCACGAGATCACGCCGAAGACGGTCTTGTGGTTGAAGCGCGCCGGACGCCCGAAGAGCTGCTCGGAGAAGAAGACGCCGGTGATGAGCGTGAGCGTGAGCAGCACGAAGGCGGCCATCACGATGCGGAAGAGGAGCGCCTCCATCTCGAGCAGCGGCGGCAGTCCCCGCAGGAATGGCGGCATCACGCCGCGGCGCAGCCAGCGCTCCTCGGCGAGCATCACGACGGCGTGCACGCAGGCCACGGCGAAGAGCGCGTAGGCGAGCATCGCGATGGCGAAGTGCAGCGCGAACACCGTGTCGCCGCCGTACTGCACCACGGCGCGCGAGGGGAGCGCCCACTGCGCCGCCACCGAGATCGCCGCGATCGGCGCCCAGAAGCCCTGCAGCGTCGCGAGCCCCGGGTAGGCGATGCCGCCCAGCCAGTAGATGGAGACGGTGAGCCAGACGATGAGGGAGATGGAATTGCCCACGCCGAGGTTGAGTCCCTCGTGCGTCACGATGCCCTGGTAGACGAGCACGCCGTGCAGCACCAGCGCCATCGGGAGCAGCACGCTTTCGGCGCGGAAGGCGCCGCCGAAGGCCGCTCCCGCGGGGACGGGGCGAGAGGCCGCATGCCAGGCCAGCATCGCGAGGATGAGCCAGCAGGCCGCGGTGATAAAATAGGGAACGGATTGGGGCATTTCGGACCGATTCAGTCTACACCACTCCCCCGGGGCCCCGCATGCTCGACACCCTGACGCAACGCCTCGCGTCCGTCATCAAGACGGTCCGCGGACACGCCCGCCTCACCGAGGAAAACGTCCAGGAGGCCCTGCGCGAAGTGCGCCTCGCGCTCCTTGAGGCGGACGTCGGCCTGCCGGTCGTGCGCGAGTTCACCGCGCGCGTGAAGGAAAAGGCCCTCGGCCAGGACGTCGCCGGCAGCCTCACCCCCGGCCAGGCGCTGGTGGGCGTGGTGCACGACGAGCTCGTCTCGCTCATGGGCGGCACCAACGCGGCCCTGAACCTCGCGACGACGCCCCCCGCGGTCATCCTCCTGGCGGGCCTGCAGGGCGCGGGCAAGACCACGAGCGCCGGCAAGCTCGCGCGGCTGCTCAAGGGGCAGAAGAAGAAGGTCCTGCTGGTCTCGGCCGACGTGTACCGCCCGGCGGCCATCGACCAGCTGAAGAGCCTCGCGGCGCAGCTCGCGATCGACCTCTTCCCGTCCGACCCCTCGCAGAAGCCCGTCGACATCGCGGCGAACGCGCTCGACTGGGCGAGGAAGCACTACCACGACGTGCTCATCGTCGACACGGCCGGGCGCCTCGCCATCGACGAGGCGATGATGGCCGAGGTGAAGGCGATCCACGCCGCGGTGAATCCCGTCGAGACGCTCTTCGTCGTCGACTCGATGCAGGGGCAGGACGCGGTGAACGTCGCGAAGGCGTTCTCGGAAGCGCTGCCGCTCACGGGCGTGGTGCTCACCAAGCTCGACGGCGACGCGAGGGGCGGCGCGGCGCTCTCGGTGCGCCAGGTGACGGGGGTGCCCATCAAGTTCGCGGGCGTCTCGGAGAAGATGGACGGCCTCGAGCCCTTCCACCCGGAGCGCCTCGCCTCCCGCATCCTGGGCATGGGCGACATCGTCTCGCTGGTCGAGGAGGCGAGGAAGAACGTCGACGAGGTCGAGGCGAAGAAGCTCGCCGACAAGTTCAGGAAGGGCAAGGGCTTCGACCTCGAGGACTTCAAGGCGCAGCTGCAGCAGATGAAGAAGATGGGCGGCATGGCCGGCCTCATGGACAAGATGCCCGCGCAGTTCGCGCAGGCGGCGAGCCAGTCGCCGGACCTGCAGGAGAAACAGCTCAAGCGCACCGAGGGCATCATCAACGCGATGACGGCGCTCGAGCGGGCGAAGCCGGAGCTCATCAAGGCCTCGCGCAAGCGCCGCATCGCGGCCGGCGCGGGCGTGCAGGTGCAGGAGGTGAACCGCCTGCTCAACCAGTTCGAGCAGATGCAGAAGATGATGAAGATGATGAAATCCGGCGGCCTCGCGAAGATGATGCGCGGCATGAAGGGCATGCTGCCGGGCATGCGCTGATGCGCGCCGCGCGACTGGCCACGCTCCTCGCGGCAGCCGCCCCCTGTCTTCCGGCCCTCGCGCAGGGCCTCCCGCCTCACCAGCAGCTCCTGCGCGACGCCTACCGCGAGCTGGTCGAGATCCGCACGGTCCATCCCGACGGCGACAACACCGCCGCGGCGAAGGCCATGGCGAAGCGGCTCCTCGACGCGGGATTCGACGCGAAGGACGTGGAGGTCGTCGAGCCCGCGCCGCGCAAGGGCAACCTCGTCGCGCGCCTGCGAGGCACGGGGGAGGGCAGGCCCATCCTCCTGCTGGCCCACCTCGACGTGGTGGAGGCGAAGGCCGAGGACTGGTCCGACGGCCTCGATCCGTTCAGGCTCACCGAGAAGGACGGCTTCTTCTACGGGCGCGGCACGTTCGACGACAAGGCGATGGCCGCGAGCTTCGTCGCGAGCCTCATCCGCCTTCGCGCCGAGGGCTTCCTCCCGAAGCGCGATCTCGTGGTGGCCCTCACCGCGGACGAGGAGGGCGGCACGCACAACGGCGTGGCCTGGCTCCTGAAGAACCGCCGGCCGCTCATCGAGGCGGAATTCGCGCTGAACGAGGGCGGCGGCGGCACCACGCGCGCAGGGAAGCCCTTCCTGCACGGCGTGCAGGTCGGCGAGAAGGTGTACCTCTCCTTCGAGCTCGAGGCGACGCACGCGGGCGGCCACAGCTCGGTGCCGCTCAAGGAGAACGCGATCTACGACCTGGCCGAGGCGCTCTCCGGCGTCTCGCGTCTCGAGATCCCCGCGCGCATCGGCTACGTGACGCGCTCGCATTTCGCGCGCCTCGCCCACATCGAGGTGGGCGCGCTCGCCGAGGCGATCGAGGCCATCTCGGCCAACCGCGCCACCGACGCGCAGGTGAGGCTCGTCGCCGAGGTGCCGCGCTACAACGCCCAGCTTCGCACCACGTGCGTCGCGACGATGCTCGAGGGCGGGCACGCGGAGAACGCGCTGCCGCAGCGGGCGAAGGCGGTGGTGAACTGCCGCCTGCTGCCCGGCGAGGATCCGGCCTTCGTGCTGGAATCGCTGCGCGCCGCGGCGGGCCCGAAGGTGACGGTGAACCCGCGCGGCACGGCGAACGCCAGCGAGGCCACGGACGCGCAATCCCCGGTGATGGACGCGATCGGGCGCGTGTCGGAGACGTTCTGGCCCGGCACCCCGGTGGTGCCGGTCATGAGCGCCGGCGCCACGGACGGCTCGCGCCTTCGCAATGCGGGCATCCCCACCTACGGCGTCTCGGGGCTCTTCACGGAGCTGGGCCAGTTGCGCCTGCACGGCCGCGACGAGCGGGTCGGGGTGAGCGAGTTCTTCACGAGCCACGAATTCCTGCACGCGCTGGTGAAGGAGCTGGCGGTCCGCTGACCGCCTGTCCCGCCGGCCGCGCCGCCGGTCGGCCCGCAGGGCCCGCACGCCGTCCCGGCCTTCCCGCCGGAGGGCTGGCCGGGCCATAATCTCCCCGCCTCCGACAAAAAATAACATTCCGGGCGAGCTCAGCGACAGGAGAAGTGCATGATTCGCATCGCGCACATGGCGATCGTGCTGGCGGCGGCCATTCCGCTCGCCGGGCACGGCGCCGACAAGATCGTCATCGGGCAGTCGGCGCCCCTCACGGGCTCCAACGCCGAGATCGGCAAGGACATCCGCGACGGCGCGGCCGCGTGGTTCAAGCGCGTGAACGACGCGGGCGGCATCGGCGGCAGGATGATCGAGTTCGTCGCGCTCGACGACAAGAACGACCGCAAGACGGCCGGGGCCAACGCGGTGAAGCTGGTGAACGAGTCGGGGGCCGTCGCGCTCTTCGGCTTCGCCTCCGCCACGCTCTCGCTGGACGCGATGCCCATCGTGAAGGAGAAGAAGGTCCCCTTCTTCGCGCCCTTCACCGGCGCGGATGCCATCCACAAGCAGAACGGCTTCGTGTTCGTGATGCGCGCTTCCTACGCCGACGAGCTGGAGAAGATCCTCGAGCACTGGAAGAGCCTGGGCGTCGACCGCGTCACGGTCATCAATTACGACGACGAGATCGGCAACCAGAACTACGCCACCGTCGAGCGCATCATGCAGCGCGCCGGCAAGAAGGCCGTGGGCGTGAAGTTGAAGCGCAACGCCGACGTCGAGAAGGCGCAGATCGACGCCATCATCGCGAGCGACCCGCAGGTCATCGTGGCGACGACCCTTTACGGCGCCACGGCGCAGGTGGTGAAGGCGCTCAAGGCCGCCGGCAAGCCCTACACCATCACCTCGCTGTCGTTCGTGGGCCCGAGCCAGCTCGCGAAGGCCGCGGGGCCGGATGCGGCGGGCGTCTCGGTGGCGGGCGTGGTGCCGCCGCCGAACAAGTCCACGGTGCCGGTCATCAAGGAGTGCGGCGAGGCCATCCGGAAGGCGGGCCTGCCCGAGCTCAACTACACGAATCTCGAGGCCTGCATCGCGGCCAAGGTGCTCACGGAGGCGATGAAGCGCGCGGGCAAGGACTTGACGCGCGAGAGCCTCTACAAGGCGCTGAACGGCCTGGGCACGATGGACGTGGGCGGCTACGCCGTGACCTTCGGCCCGGACCAGCGCCACGGCAACCGCTACGTGGAACTCGCGGTCATCGGCCGCAACGGCCAGTTCCGTTTCTAGCGCGGGACGCTCAGGCGGTCCGGCCCAGCCAGCCCGCGTAGAGCAGCGCGCGGTGCCCGTCGCGGGTGCGCGCGCTCGCTTCCACGAAGAGGCGGTCGGCGTCGAACGCCTGCTCGAACAGCCAGCCGCTCATCCCGAGGCGCGGGTCGCCCAGGACCCGGGCCACGTCCTCGCGCGGACGGTCCACGGGCACCTCGAAGGGCCTTGCGCCCACGCGGACCTCCACCGCCTCGGCCGCGCCTTCGTCGAGCGTGGCCGCCCAGCCGGCGAGGCGAAGCGTGCCGCCCGGCGCGAAGGCGATCTCGTCGACCCATCCCCAGGCGCCCCGCCGGAAGCGCCCCAGGGCCGACAGGTCGCGGGCCGGGTCCTTCGGCACGACGTAGAGATCCTGTTCGTTCGCGAGCGCCTGGCGCAGGCGCACCGCGCGGCCTTCGGGCGTTCCCGTGGCGGAAGCGATCGCGCGCCGGACGTAGGCCTCGGTCACGAAGGTCGTTCCGTAGGCGCGGTTGTCGAGCTCCTCGATCTCGCTGGTGCCGATGTAGTGGATTCCCGCCGCGGCCATCGGGATGCCCGGCGGCAGCAGGCGCTCGTCGTGGACGCTGAAGCAGAGCACGCCGGCGGGCGTGAGTTGCTCGAGCAGCCTGGCGATCCACCGCTGGAAGAGGTGGTCGGGGAGGTGCGAGAAGAGCGAGGCCACCCAGATGAAATCGAACGCGCGGCCGGGGCGGAACGCGTCCGGGTCGTAGGCCGAGGGCACGCTCGCCACGCCGTACTCCTCGCCGACGAACCGCACGGCGTCCGCCTGGATCTCCGATGCCCACACCTGCGAGGGCCGCAGCGAATGGGTGAGGAAGCGCAGCAGCCGCCCCCAGCCGCAGGCGAAATCCAGGACCGCGAGGCCTTCCGTCCCGCCCGGATTCGCGAGGGCGAGCACCTGGCGGGCCGCGTCGTGCTGCTGCAGCGCCACGCCGAAATACTGGCTCACGGACCGGTTGGCGTCCCCCCAATGGCGCAGCGAATGGCGCAGCATCTGGTCTTCCGGGTGGATGCGGGTGCGCAGCCGGCCCGGGTCGCCGTCGGGACGGCGCCAGGACAGGTGGCGCCAGAGGGCGTCGCGGAAGGCGGGATCGGCGCAGAGGCGGTCGGAGGCCTCGGCGAGCCCGGCGGGAAGGTCGGTCATGGGGTGGATTGCGGGAGGGGCGTCAAACCCTTATAATGCAAGGCTTTTCCGCTTTCCGGAACCCGAATTTCGCGAAGGCGGCATTCCTTCAACGTTACCCGTTCACAACGGGATGGAGCCAACATGGTCGTGATCAGACTGGCGCGCGGTGGCGCGAAGAATCGTCCCTACTACAGCATCGTCGTTGCCGATTCGCGCATGCCGCGCGACGGGCGCTTCATCGAGCGCATCGGCTTCTACAACCCCAAGGCCGCCGAGAACGAACCGGGTTTCCGCATCCGGCTCGATCGCGCCACCCATTGGATCTCGAACGGCGCGCAGCCGTCCGACGCGGTGAAGAAGCTGATCAAGCGTGGCAAGGCCCAGCTCGCCGCCAAGCCCGAAGCCCCTGCTGCCCAATAAGGCGGCGGGCGTCCCCTACGAAGGGGACGAAACGGCCCTGGTCGTCATGGGACGCCTCACCGGCGCCTTCGGCATCCAGGGCTGGGTCAAGGTCAGGACCTTCACCGAAACACCGGGCGGGCTCGCGGAGCATCCCCTCTGGTGGGTGCGCGGCAAGTCCGGGTGGCAGTCGATGGTCCTGCAGGAGTTCAAGGTGCGCCCGGCCGCCATCACGGCGAAGCTCGAGGGCGTCGAGGACCGCACCGCCGCCGAGCTCCTGAGGGGCTGCGACGTGGCGGTCACCCGGGAGGATCTCGGGGAGGCCGGAGAAGGCGAGTTCTTCTGGGTGGACCTGGAAGGCCTCGAGGTGGTGAACCGGCAGGGCGAATCGCTCGGACGGGTGACGGAATTGTTGCGCGGCGGCGGTGCCGACGTGCTGGTGGTGAAGGGCGAGGACCGGGAGCGGCTCATCCCCTTCGTCGCCCACTACGTGGACAAGGTCGACCGGGAAGCGAAGCGCATCACGGTGGACTGGGAAGCGGGGTACGACGTCTGATGCTGCACTTCGACGTGGTCACGATCTTCCCGGAGATGTTCGAGGCGGTCACGCGCCACGGCATCACGCGGCGGGCCCTGGAGGAAGGCGGATTCGACTTCAAGGCCTGGAACCCGCGCGATTTCGTGAGCGACCCGCACCGCACGGTCGACGACAGGCCGTACGGCGGGGGGCCGGGGATGGTGATGATCCCCGGGCCGCTGGAAGATTGCATCGACGCCGCGGTGGCCAGGCAGCGGGCCGCCGGGGCGGAAAGGCCGCAGGTCGTGCTCCTCTCGCCGCAGGGCGAGCGCTTCACGGACGCGGTGGCAAGGCAGATGGCGAAGTCGCAGGGCCTCGTGCTCATCGCCGGACGCTACGAAGGGGTGGACGAACGCCTCATCGGGCGCCGGGTCGACCGGGAGATCTCGATCGGCGACTACGTCACCTCCGGCGGGGAGCTGCCCGCGATGGTGATGCTGGATGCCATCGTGAGGCTCCTGCCGGGAAGCCTGAACGATGCCGAGAGCGCGACGCAGGATTCGTTCTCGGACGGATTGCTGGACTGGCCGCACTACACGCGGCCGGAGGAGTGGCGGGGCGAGCGGGTGCCGGACGTGCTGCTCTCGGGCAACCACGCGGCGATCGCGAAGTGGCGGCGCAAGCAGGCCCTGGCGAGGACGTGGTCGAGGCGGCCGGACCTGTTCGAAGGCCGGGCGCTCTCGAAGGACGACGCGAAGCTCCTCGACGAGGTGCGACGCGAGCAGCAGGAACGGCAGCAACAGTAGGGCAAGAAGAAACGCCGCGCACCAGCCTTCGGGCTGCTCTGCCGGAAGTGGCCCGCAAAGGGCCGGACACTTGAAAAGGAATCGAGATGAACCTCATCCAGAAACTCGAGCAGGAAGAGATCGCGCGGCTCGCCCGCAAGATCCCGGAATTCGGTCCCGGCGACACCGTCATCGTGAAGGTGCAGGTGGTCGAGGGCGACAAGAAGCGCGAGCAGGCCTACGAAGGCGTGGTGATCGCCAAGCGCAACCGCGGCCTCAACTCCAACTTCATCGTGCGCAAGATCTCGAGCGGCGAAGGCGTGGAACGGACGTTCCAGACGTACTCGCCCGCCGTCGCCTCCATCGAGGTGAAGCGCCGCGGCGACGTGCGCCGCGCGAAGCTCTACTACCTGCGCGACCGTTCGGGCAAGAGCGCGCGCATCAAGGAGCGCCTCGCCAGCCGCGACAGCCGCGAGGTGCTGCCGCCGGTGGAGGAAGCCGCTCCGGCCGCTCCCGCCGCCGCGCCGGAAGCCAAGGCCTAGCGACTTCGCTTCGCCGTGAACGAAAAGGGCCGCTTCGCGCGGCCCTTTTTCATTGGCGAGCCGGATTGCAAGCGCATATAAAAACTTATATATTGCCGGTATGGCCGTCGAGCGGAAAGCGATCGAGTTCTTGGGCTCGTCCCTGGAAGACCTTCTACGCTTTCCCGTCTCGGCTCGACGGGAGGCGGGCTACCAACGGGACAAGGTCCAGGCAGGCGAGGAACCCGACGACTGGAAGCCGATGGGCACCGTAGGCCACGGAGTTTTCGAGATCCGGGTTTGGGTTACTGCAGGGGCCTTCAGGGTTTTCTACGTGGCGAAACTGAAGGATGTCGTCTACGTGCTGCACTGCTTCCAGAAGAAGGCCCGGCAAACCGACGATTCCGACATTGCCTTGGGACAGGCGCGATACCGCGCCCTGATGAGGCGGGAGAAAGCGAAATGACCAAGCGATTTGCGAACGTGTGGGATGCGATCGAGGCAACGCCGGAAGCGGCTGAGAACATGAAGCTTCGTTCCATGCTGATGATGGCGATCCAGCGCCATATCAAGAATGCGAAGTTGAGTCAGGCTGAAGCGGCCGCACTTTTCGGTGTTACCCAGCCGCGGATTTCGAACCTGATGAATGGGCGGATCGATCTGTTCGCGCTGGACACCTTGGTGAACATGGCGGCGGCGGTGGGCATTCGCCTCGAAGTGCGTCTGCGTGAGGAGACCAAGTCGCGCCGAATCCGCGCAATTCCGACACGCCAACGCGCTTTGACGGCCGGATAGCGCAAACAATCGAAGCGAGCGACCAAACACCCCGGTTGCTCGGCCCGGCGTCGTCGCCATGAAACCTTGTGAAAGAAGGCGATGCTCGCGCCAGCGCAAGCCAAGCCGAGGAATAGGGCTATCACAATTGTCTCGATCCCCCAGGGGCCCGACACTTCCCGGCCAAGGTTCATGGCCACTGCGGCCAGCGGATGCATTGCCAAAATGGAGACAGACGTTGCCACCATGAGCAATGCGGCAGTTCGCAAAGCACCAAGTCGTCGATAGGAAATCATCAGCAAGAGAAGGACTATGAGGATAGCGGGGGCGTAAAGCGTCTCCCTTCCCAACTCGAAAATGACCTCCAGCAACCTCGCGACGGGTTGAATGCTGAGGCACCAGGCGACCCCAACCAGGATTACCCAGCCACCGGGCTCTATCAGCTTTCGTGCGACCGCGCGCATGACAATGGCGCGGGTGCCCGCTAAAGCTGCGCCGCCGCGAACGTGTCGCAGGCCTTGATGCGCCCCGTCTCGAACCCCGCCCGGAACCACTTCACGCGCTGCGCCGAGGTGCCGTGGGTGAACGACTCCGGTACGACGCGCCCGCGCGACTCCTTCTGCAGGCGATCGTCGCCGATGGCCGCGGCGGCGGTGAGGCCCTCCTCCAGGTCGCCCGTCTCGAGCAGGTTGCGCGAGTGGTTGGCCCAGACGCCCGCGAAGCAGTCCGCCTGCAGTTCGAGCCGCACCGAGGCACGGTTGAATTCCGCCTCGCTCACGCGGCCGCGCAGCGCGTCGACCTTGGCGGAGATGCCCAGCAGCTTCTGCACGTGGTGCCCCACCTCGTGCGCGATGACGTAGGCCTGCGCGAAATCGCCTGGCGCGCGGAAGCGATCGCGCAGGTCGCGGTAGAAGGAGAGGTCGATGTACACCTTGTCGTCGCCGGGGCAGTAGAACGGGCCCATCGCGGCCTGGCCGGTGCCGCAGGCGGTGCGCGTCGCGTCCGAGAAGAGCACCAGGCCGGGCTTGCGGTACTGCGAACCGCCCTCGCGGAAGATCGGTTCCCACGTGTCCTCGGTGCTCGCGAGGATCTTGCGCACGAAGATCGACAGGTCGTCCCGGGCGGGCGGCGCGTCGGCGGGGCGCGTCTGGGCCTGCGAGGGCGCCTGCACGGACTGCGAGGCGTCGATCACCGTCTGCGGGTCGATGCCGAAGTACCAGGCCACGAGGGCGAGGACGACCGTCCCGATGCCGATGCTGCCCGTCGTCGCCATGCCACTGCCGCGGCGGTCCTCCACCTGGTCGCTTTCGCGCTGGTCGTCGAGCTTCATGGTGGCCTCCACCGGATGGTCGTGAAGGCCATCATAGCGAATCGCCTCAGGTGACGGTCGTCATCCAGAGCGGGATCGTCACCATCGCGATGAGCGTGCCCGCCGTCACCTGCGTGGCGACCGCCGGCCCGTCGCCGCCCATGCGCACGGCGAGGATGTAGGCGCTGGAGGCGCAGGGCAGCGACGCCCAGAGCATCAGCACGCCCGCCTCGACGCCCGTGAGGCCGAAGAACCGGATGCAGCCGAAGGCCGCGAGCGGTTTCACGAAGAGCTTCACCGTGAGCCACCAGGCATGCGGGCCCATCGCGCCGTGCGGGGGCTCGAGGCGCAGCGCCGCGCCCACGGCGAGCAGGCCCGCCGGAAGCGCGGAGGTGCCCAGGAGATCCAGCGTGCGGTCGGCGAAGTCGGGGAGCTTCAGGCCCGCCACGTTGAAGAGGAAGCCCGCGACGGTCGAGACGATGAGCGGGTTCCTCGCGAGCTCGCCCAGGAAGCCCCGCTTGCCGTGCTTGGCCAGGAAGGCGACGGCGAAGACGTTGGCGAACGGGACCACGGCACCGGCCAGGAGCGCGGCCACGGCGAGGCCCGGTGGGCCGAAGAGGCTGCCCGCCACGGCGAAGCCGATGTACGTGTTGAACCGGAAGGCGCACTGCGCGCAGGAGGCGGCCAGGATCGGCTCGGGCTTGAAGATCGGCCGCGTGAGCGCGGCGAGCGCGACCGCGGTGAGCAGGATGCCCCAGGCGCTCCCCACCACCCGGGCGAGGCTCCCGAAGTCGATCGCGGACACCGCGATCGAGCGGAAGAGCAGGGCCGGGAAGAGCACGAAGTAGACGAGCTTCTCGAGCCCCTCCCAGAAATCGCGCCCGTAGTCGAAGGCGCGCGCGAGCGCGAGCCCGATGAGGATCAGCATGAAGCTCGGCAGGATGAGGAGGGCGGTGTGCATCGCCTAGGCCGCCTCGCCCTTGCCGAAGGTGTTGTGGTACGCGTGCGCCGCCGTGTTCACGCGGGAGAGGCGGTACTCGACGGGCCGGTCGCGGAAGGTGAGGGCGACGCGGCGGATCTCCAGGAGCGGCGCGCCGGAGCCCACCTGCAGCAGGTGCGCGAAGTCGCCCGAGGCCAGCACGGCGCGCAGGTGCTCGTCCGTCCTCAGCACGTTGATACCGTAGCGGCTCTGGTAGAGGTGGTAGATCGTGTTGTCGCGGCCCGTGAAGATGCGCTCGGTGAGGCCGGGAAAGAGCGCCGCGGCGATCGCGATGTCGTCCACGATCACGGGGCGGCCCGCGAGCGCGAGGACGTTGCGGATGCGGATGACGCGCTCGTCCCGGGGCAGGCCGAGCGCCGCGGCCTCGGTGGCGTCGGCCCGGGCTCGCTCGAAGCGGACGGTGCGCACCTCGGGCTGCGCCTTCTCGCCCCCCACGCCCACGATGTGGAAGAAGTGGAAGAGCATGCGGCGGTCGTCGTGCGCCGTGACGTAGGTGCCCTTGCCCTGGCGGCGCACGAGGGCGCCCTGCGCGACGAGGGCGTCCACGGCCTTCCGGACGGTGCCGATGGCGACGCCGAACTGCGCGGCGATGGCGTTCTCCGGCGGCAGCGCGTCCCCGGCCTTCCAGCGTCCCTCGGCGATGCCTTCCGTGAGGTGCGCGCGCACCTCCTCGTAGAGGGGGCGGCCGGGCGCGGCGAGGAGGGCGGGGTGGGGGGAGGGCACGGCCGGGAGTCTAACATACAACTCATCTAGTTGACTCGCGGCAAGGCCCCTCCTAGGATGCCGCATGGGCCCCGGAAGGGGCCGTTTTTTCCCGCGCGAAGGAGCGAAGACGATGATTCATTTCGTGGTGCACGACGAGGGCGATTCCGTCGGCGTCGTCGTGGTCGAGGGCGTGAAGGCCGGCGACACCCTCACCGGCTGGATCATGGACCAGGACAAGGAGATCACCTTCAAGGCCGCGAGCAACATTCCCATCGGCCACAAGCTCGCCATCAAGGCGCTGGCGAAGGACGCCACGGTGATCAAGTACAGCACGGACATCGGGCGCGTCGTCGCGCCGATCGGGGTGGGCGAGCATGCCCACGTCCACAACATCAAGACCAAGCGTTGGTAGGGCTTGATGGAACCGCGGATGAACGCAGATGAACGCAGATGACCTTCAAGTGAGATTGCATATCAGCCATTGCGCGCATCGGGAAACCCATCGCAGGCACCCGGAAGCTCGCCTCACGAAGCTCATCTGCGTTCATCTGCGTTCATCCGCGGTTCCAACGCCTTCCACCCAGCGAAGCGCAAAAGGAATAGCGAAATGGACCTGACCAAAGCCACCTTCTGGGGATACAAGCGCGAGAACGGCCGCATCGGCGTCCGCAACCACGTCCTCATCCTCCCCGTCGACGACCTCTCCAACGCCGCCGCCGAGGCGGTTGCCAACAACATCAAGGGCACCCTCGCCCTGCCGCACCCGTACGGGCGCCTGCAGTTCGGCGCGGACCTCGACCTGCACTTCCGCACCCTCATCGGCACGGGCGCCAACCCCAACGTCGCCGCCGTAGTGGTGATCTGCATCGAGGAAGGCTGGGCCAAGAAGGTCGCCGACGGCATCGCCGCCACCGGCAAGCCCGTGGCGTACTTCGGCATCGAGCAGCACGGCGACCACGACACGA
>CAZPLW010000064.1:2083-18466 GCA_964587315.1 uncultured Lysobacter sp. | reverse complement strand
CTTCGGGTCGCGGTTGTCCTTGTGCTTGAGGGCGAGCGTGATGGCCTGGCCGTTCGAGTTCTGGATCGTGGCCACCTGCATGGGCATCGCGCCCGAGCCCACGCCCAGGGAGATCGCGAGCGGCATCGGCGCGAGCATGTGCGAGGCGTCGTACTCCTTGTTCATGATCTTGTCGCGGATGAGGGCCCAGCCGGCCGTCTTCACCAGCGTCACGTTGAGGCCCTGCTTCTCGTAGAAGCCCAGGGGCGCCGACATGATGAGCGGGGTCGCGCAGGTGATCGGGATGAAGCCGACCTTGAGATCCTTCTTCTCGATCCTTCCCTTCTCCTGCGCCATCGCCTCCAGCGCGCCGAAGGGGAAGAGGCTCGCGATCGCGGCCGACGCGGTGCCGGCGCCCACCGAGCGGATGAAGCGCCGCCGCTCGGCGTCCTTCGGGAAGAGCGAGCGCATCGCCGCCGTCTCGAGGGCCTGGCGGGAGAGCCTTTCGGCGTCGACGTCGTGGTCGGCCTGCGAGGCATGGCGGCCGCAGGCGCAGGTGAGGCGGGATTCGCCGTCGAACGGATCGCGGAACAGACTCATCGGGACACCTCGCGGTTTCGGATGCACGGGAGTTAGCAGCATCCGTGCCACGCGGGTTGCGTCCCATCGGGCCGTGCGCCCCGCTGCCGCCGCACCTTTGCGGTGCCTGCGGCCCGGAATGCCGGATCGGTTTGGTGCGCTGGGCTAGTCGCCGAGAAGGATCGGTGCGAGGTCGGCCGGCGAAGCGGCGAGACGACCGGCCCCGGCTTCGACGAGCTCGTCGCGCGTTCCGTAGCCCCAGAGGACGCCCAGGGCGTTCGCGCCGTGGTGCCGCGCCGCGACCATGTCGACGCCGCGATCGCCCACCATCGTGGTGAGGCCGGGGGTGAGGCCATGGCGGGGAAGCAGGTGCGCGAGCAGGTCGCGCTTGTCCTCGCGCGTGCCGTCCAGCTCGCAGCCGTGCACCGCCTCGAAGTGCGCGTCGAGACCGAAGTGGCGCACGATCCGCTCCGCGTAGACGCGCGGCTTGGATGTCGCGACGAAGAGGGGCCGGCCCGCCTGCTTCAACGCGGCGAGCGCCTCGCCGATGCCGGCGTACGGCGCGTTCTCGAAGAGCCCCACGTCGGCGAAGCGTTCGCGATAGTGCGCGATCGCGCGCTCCACGGCGTCGCGGGAATCGGTGCCGATCAGGGTCGCGAGCGAGGCGCGCAGCGGCGGGCCGATCGCGAAGGTGAGCTGGTCGAGGGGCGGGGGCACTTGGCCCATGCGCTCGAGGGCATAGGCGATCGAGCGCGTGATGCCCTCGCGCGGGTCGGTGAGCGTGCCGTCGAGGTCGAAGAGGACGGCCGTCATGCGCGATCGAGAAGGGGCGACACGTCGATGCGCGGGGCGAACGTGGCGGGATCCGCGCCGGGCGCGTGGGGCAGGCGCCCGATGAGGGGCGCGGGCAGGCGGGCCGCGAGCGCGGCGACATTCCCGTCGGGCTCCGCCATCGCGGGATCGACGAGGTTCGCGATCCAGCCGGCGAGCGGCAACCCCGCGGCGGCGACGGCGTCGGCGGTGAGCAGCGCGTGATTGAGGCAGCCCAGCCGCAGTCCCACGACGAGCACCACGGGCAGGCCGAGGGCGCGCGCGAGATCGACGGTGTCGAAGCCGGGACCCAGCGGCACCTTGAAGCCGCCCACGCCTTCGACCACCGCGAACGAGCCGGCCGGGCGCTCGCGCCAGGCGCCGAGCACGGCCTCCCGCGTGATCGTCCGCCCTTCGCGCGCGGCCGCCAGGTGAGGCGCCATCGGCAGGGCCAGGAGGATCGGCGTGATCGTGCCGGGCGGCGGCGCCGAGGGGCCGGCCGCGCGCGCGAGGGCGAGCGTGTCCTCGTTGGCGGGACCGTCCGGCGTCGCGATGGCGCCGGCGGCGATCGGCTTCATCGGCCACGTCGCGCGGCCCGCCCGGCGAAGCGCGTGCAGGAGCACGCACGATGCGAAGGTCTTGCCCACGCCGGTATCGGTGCCGGTGACGAAGACGCCGTTCATCGCGGCGCCCTCGGCGCGAAGCTCACGACCTGCCTGCCGTCGGCGATCTTCTTCGCCGGCACCTTCCAGGCATGGCCGTAGACGACCTCGAACGTGGCGGGCAGCAGGCCGTCGCGGCGGAATCGCTCGTAGGCCCGCGTCATGCGCTCCCACCGCGCGCGCCCCGGCAACCCGCGCGAACGGGCCGCGAGGGAGTTCACCGCGCCGATGGCCTTGAGCTCGCGCGCCACCGCCTCGGCCGAGCCGTACTCCATCGTGATGACTTCCATGTCCATCACCGGGTCCGCGAGGCCCGCGCCGACCAGCGCGTCGCCCAGGTCGTGCATGTCCACGAACGCGTTCACGTGCGGCGCGCCGTCGGCTTCGGCGAACGCGGCGCGCAGTTCGCGAAGCGTGTCGGGCCCGAAGGTGGAGAAGAGCAGGAGGCCGCCGGGCTCGAGCACGCGCGCGGCTTCCGAGAACACCGTGGCCGGGTCGCACCACTGCAAGGCGAGGTTCGAGAAGACGAGCTGCACCGACTGGCCGGCGAGGGGCAGCGATTCGGCATCGGCGCAGGCGAGGGCGGGAGAGCCGGCCCCGAGCGCGCGACGCCACCACGGCGTGCGCTCCCGCGCGCGCTCGAGCATGGCCGGCGCGAGGTCGAGTCCCAGGAGCGCGGCGCCCGGATAGCGCTTCGCGAGCGCCTCGAAGGCGTGGCCCGTGCCGCAGCCCAGGTCCACCACGCGTCGCGGCGCGAGGCGGACGGGATCGAGGTGCTCGAGAAGGCGACCGCAGACTTCCCTCTGCAGCACCGCGGCGCCGTCATAGGTGCGGGCGGCCCGGTCGAACGCGCGCCGCACGTCGCGCTTCACCGGGCGCACGGCCTCATCCATCGAGGCGCTCCATGGCGTCCGACACGGCGTCGGCGTGGGTGACGAGCAGGGCGTGGGCCGCGTCATCGACGCCGACGAAGCGTGCATTCGGCATGGCGAGGGCGAGGAAGCGTCCCGCGTCGGGGGGCACCAGCTCGTCGCGAAGGCCGTGGATCACGAGTGCCGGTTGCCGAAGCCCCGCGGCGTGCGCGCGCAGGTCGGTGGCCGCCAGCACGTCCAATCCCGCGGTGAGGGCCGCATCGTCGGCTGTCTGCCGCTCGCCGAGCATGTCCTCGAGCTGGCGAACGCAGGTCCTGGCGCTGCGGGCGCCGCGCGCGTTGAGCCGGAGAAAGGCGCGCACCGTGGCGTCGCGGTCCCGACAAAGGTCGCGCCGGAAATCCGCCAGCGTCCCGGGCGGGATGCCGGACGACCAGCCCTCGCGCGTCACGAACGAAGGCGTCGCCGCGACGAGGCCCAGGGCGCGGACGCCGAGCGAGGCGATGGCCGCGAGCTTCATCGCGACCTGCGCTCCCAGCGACCAGCCGCAGACCGCGCTGCCGGCGGGAACGGCCTGCGCCACGCGGGCGGCGAGCGAATCGAGGTCGGTGAAAGCCACGCCTCGCGACAGGCCGTGGCCGGGCAGGTCGATCACGTGCACGCGGAAGCGCGAGGCGAGCCGGTTCGCCACCGCGGACCACGCGCCGCCGTGCAGGGCCCAGCCGTGCAGCAGGACGAGGTCCGGGCCGGTGCCCAGCCGATCGACGTGCAACGTCATGAGGCGAGCGCCTCGCGCAGGTCGCGCACGAGCGCGCTCACCTGCCCGGGCGTGTGCTCGGAGGACAGGGAGACGCGCAGGCGGGACGTGCCCTCGGGAACGGTCGGCGGCCGGATGGCCGGCACGAGGTGTCCCCGTTCGCGCAGGCGCGCCGAAAGCGCCAGCGCGCGCGCCGGTTCCCCCACGACGATCGGCTGGATGGCGGTGGGCGACACGCCGGCGTGGCCGCTCCCGGCGAGGCCTTCGCGCAGCGTCGCGATGCGCGCGTGAAGGCGCCGGACCCGCACGGGCTCCGACGCGACGATCGCGAGCGCCGCCGTGGCCGCGGCCGCGACGGCCGGCGGCAGCGCCGTCGAGAAGACGTAGGGACGCGCGCGCTGGAGCAGCCACTCGACGACCTCGGGCGCGCCGGTCACGAACGCGCCATGGCCCCCGAGCGCCTTGCCGAGCGTCGCCATGTGGACGATGCGCTCCGACGCCAGGCCGAAGTGCGCGAGCGTGCCGCGACCTTCGCCCAGCACGCCGATGCCGTGCGCGTCGTCGACCACGAGCCAGGCGTCGAAGCGCTCCGCCAGCGCGAGCAGTTCCGGCAGCGGCGCCACGTCGCCGTCCATGCTGAAGACCGCGTCCGTGGCGATGAGGCGCGAGCGGGCCTTCGAACCGGCGAGCTGGCGCTCGAGCGCGACGAGATCGCCGTGGGGATAGCGATGGAACTGCGCGCGCGAGAGCCGGGCGCCGTCGACGAGGCACGCGTGGTCGAGGCGGTCCGCGAAGAGCGCGGTCTCGCGATCGGCGAGCGAGGCGAGGATGCCGAGATTGGCCGCGTAGCCGCTCGCGAAGAGGAGCGCGCGTGGGTGGCCCGTGAAGGCCGCGAACGCCTGCTCCGCTTCCTCATGGGCGCGCGTGTGGCCCGTCACGAGCGGCGAGGCGCCCGAACCGAAGCCGTAACGCGCGAGGGCCTCGCGGGCCGCTTCGATCACGCGCGGGTCGTTCGCGAGTCCCAGGTAGTCGTTCGAGGCGAAGTTGGCGAGGGTCGCGCCGCCCTCGCGGATCGTCGGGCCCTGCGGCGAGTCGAGGACGCGCCGCGTGCGGCGCAGGCCCTCGCGGTCGAGCGCCTCCAGCTCGCGCGCGAGCCGCGCGATGCCCGCGAACGCGCCCAACGTCAGGCCGGCTCGATGCCGAGCGCGGCGAAGAGCGCGTCGTCGCGCGCCACCTCGGGATTGCCGGTGGTGAGGAGCTTCTCGCCGTAGAAGATCGAATTGGCGCCGGCGAGGAAGCACAGGGCCTGCACGGCCTCGTGCATCCGGGTGCGGCCGGCCGACAGGCGCACGAAGCTCTTCGGCATCAGGATGCGCGCGACGGCGATGGTGCGCACGAACTCGGTCCACGGGAATGCGTCGGTGCCCGCGAGGGGCGTGCCCTCCACCTGCACCAGCTGGTTGATGGGCACCGACTCGGGCGGCGGGTCGAGCCCCGCGAGTTGCGCGATGAGGCCGGCGCGCTCCGATCGCGATTCGCCCATGCCCACGATGCCGCCGCTGCACACGTGGATGCCCGCGCCGCGCACGCGCTCGAGCGTCTCGAGGCGGTCGCGGTACTCGCGCGTGGTGATGATCTCGCCGTAGAACTCGGGCGCGGTGTCGAGGTTGTGGTTGTAGTAGTCGAGGCCGGCCTCGCGCAACTGCTCCGCCTGGCCATCCTTGAGCATGCCGAGGGTGCAGCAGGTCTCCAGGCCGAGCTTCTTCACCTCGCGCACCATGTCGAGCACGGGCTCGAGGTCGCGTTGCTTGGGCCCGCGCCACGCCGCGCCCATGCAGAAGCGGGAGGCCCCGTTCTCCTTGGCGGCCTTCGCGGCCTCGACCACCTCGTCCAAGGCCAGCATCGGCTCGTTCGCGACGCCGGCCGGATGGCGGGCCGACTGCGGGCAATAGCCGCAATCCTCCGAGCATCCGCCCGTCTTGATCGACAGGAGCGTCGATCGCTGCACCCGGTTCGGGTCGAAATTTTCCCGGTGGACGGTCTGCGCGCGGAAGAGAAGATCGTTGAAGGGAAGGTCGAGGAGCGCGAGCGCCTCCTGCCGCAGGGCCTGGGTGCGGGGGTCGGCGGGGGAGGCGAACGAGACGGCTTGGTCCACGGACGGTCTTTCGGAAAGGAAGGGGTGCAAGTTGCTGATGATTAGGGATTTTTCCGTATCTGTCAAAGCGGGCTGGCGCGGCGTCCTGACGGTTGCCCAAGAAATGGGCAATCGCGCCGGCGCGTGCGTCTTCGGGTCGCGCGATTGCCTGCTTTGCCTCGACAATGCCGGCATGCGAACCCTTTGCGAGCCGTGCGAGCGCCTGGTCGCGCGGGCGGGAACGGCCTGCCCGGGCTGCGCCCGGCCGATGGCGGTGCCGGGACTGTGCGGGCGTTGCCTGCGGCGCCCCGGGCCCGTCGATTCGCTGGTTGCCGCGTTCGACTACCGGTTTCCGCTGGACCGGCTGGTGCACCGCTTCAAGTTCGCCGGGGACCTGCCCGTGGGCGACTATCTCGGCGCCGCGCTCGCGAAAGCGGTGCAAGGCGGGTTCGTGCCGGACCTCATCGTGGCCTCACCGGCGTCGCCCGCCCGTCTTCGCGAGCGCGGCTTCAATCCGGCCGCCGTGCTCGCGAACCGGGTCGCGCGCGAACTCGGCGTGCCCTGGCATCCCCGCGTGATCCGGAAGGTGAGGCACACGCCCCCGCAAACGGGTCTCGGGCGCACGGCCCGCCGGCGCAACTTGAAGGATGCCTTCCGATGCGATCGCGTGGAGGGCCTGCGCGTGGCCGTGGTGGACGATGTCACGACGACCGGGGCCACGCTGGAAGCGCTCGCCCGCGAGCTTCGCCACGCCGGCGCGTCGCGGGTGGATGGCTGGGTGGTCGCGCGCACGCCGGCGCCAGGAAAGGCGGGCTGATCGATGGTCGACGTCGTGCTCCACCAGCCGGAGATCCCCCCGAACGCGGGCAACGTCATCCGGCTGTGCGCCAACACGGGAACCCCCCTGCACCTCGTGGAGCCATTGGGATTTTCCCTGGACGACCGGCAACTCAAGCGCGCCGGGCTGGACTACCACGAGCTCGCCCTCGTGCGCGTGCATCCCGATTGGGCCACATGCCTCGCCTCGCTCGGCGGGCGCCGGCGTTTCGCCTTCACGACGAGATCGTCCCGCCTTTTCCACGAAGTGACGTTCGAGAGCGAAGACGTGCTCGTCTTCGGCGCCGAGACGGCGGGCCTGCCGCAACCCGTCCTCGCGCAGTTCCCGCCGGAATGCCGGGTCCGCCTGCCGATGGTGCCGGGCAACCGCAGCCTCAATCTCTCCAATGCCGTCGCGGTGGCGGTGTACGAGGCCTGGCGGCAAGCGGGTTATCGCGGCGGGACCTAGCCGCCTTCGCGAGCTTCCCCGCTCGGCGTGTCAGGCTCGCGTCCGGTCCCTGTAGGGGGGGATTCCTACAGCTGAAACCGGAATTGGGGCAAAAACCTCATGTTTTCATGGGGTTCTGTGAATCCGGTCACAGCGTCCGCCCCTCGTCGGGAGTCCAATGGACTCATGACAAAGGGATTTTCGGAAGCGTGAATGCCGAGACCCGCAGCCCAGGCGCCAAAGTTCTCGACATTCACCCCATTTGGAAAGGCAAGACGATGAAAACGAACCTCAAGATGAAGACCCTGGTGGCGGCGATGGCGGTGACGGCGGCGTTCGCCGGCACGGCGCAGGCCTCGGACGGCACGGACACCACGAGCCCGTACTCGGTCGCCAACCGCGTCAATTTCTCGATCGTCATCCCGGCGTTCCTGTACTTCCGCGTGGGCCCGGTGGGTGCCGCGAACGACCCGACCCTCACCTTCACGGTGCCGGCGGCCAACGTCGGCAACGCCACCCCGGTGGCGGGCACGGGCGGTGACGCGGGCGCCTCCGCGGTCAACGTCGAAGTGCGCGGCAACAACGGCCAGGTGACGATCGCCACGGCGGTGCAGGCGACCACGGGCCTGGGCACCGGCACGGCGGCGGACGGCTTCATCAGCTACGGCGCCATCACGACGACGCCCAGCAACGCCTCGCTTCCCGCGCCGGCGCTCGCGAACGCCGGCATCGCCAACGTGACGCCGACCCTGGGCTGCGACGTGGCCTGCGCCGGGCTGGGCAAGGTCACGCGCCGCACGGGAACCTGGACGTACGCCTACGCCAACACGGCCACGCCGTCGGCGGGCACGTACACGGGCTTCGCGACCTACACGGCGTCGATGCCGTAAGGCCCCACCGCAAGCCCGCCACCCTTCGGCCGGCTTGCCATTCGCGCCAGAACCGGCCCGGGGCGAAAAGCGCCGGGCCGGTGCATTTTCCTCGTCCGTCGTCGCGTCAGGGGACCGAAGTCCCACCGTCGGGCGATTTCCTACAGCTGAAATGGGAATTCGGGTAAAATGCGTGATAATTCAGAGGGTTCTGTGAAGTCAGTCACACCTTCCGGCCCCTCATTAGGGTCTAATGGACTCATGACAAAGGGATTTTCGGAAGCGTGAATGCCGAGACCCGCAGCCCAGGCGCCAAAGTTCTCGACATTCACCCCATTTGGAAAGGCAAGACGATGAAAACGAACCTCAAGATGAAGACCCTGGTGGCGGCGATGGCGGTGACGGCGGCGTTCGCCGGCACGGCGCAGGCCTCGGACGGCACGGACACCACGAGCCCGTACTCGGTCGCCAACCGCGTCAATTTCTCGATCGTCATCCCGGCGTTCCTGTACTTCCGCGTGGGCCCGGTGGGTGCCGCGAACGACCCGACCCTCACCTTCACGGTGCCGGCGGCCAACGTCGGCAACGCCACCCCGGTGGCGGGCACGGGCGGTGACGCGGGCGCCTCCGCGGTCAACGTCGAAGTGCGCGGCAACAACGGCCAGGTGACGATCGCCACGGCGGTGCAGGCGACCACGGGCCTGGGCACCGGCACGGCGGCGGACGGCTTCATCAGCTACGGCGCCATCACGACGACGCCCAGCAACGCCTCGCTTCCCGCGCCGGCGCTCGCGAACGCCGGCATCGCCAACGTGACGCCGACCCTGGGCTGCGACGTGGCCTGCGCCGGGCTGGGCAAGGTCACGCGCCGCACGGGAACCTGGACGTACGCCTACGCCAACACGGCCACGCCGTCGGCGGGCACGTACACGGGCTTCGCGACCTACACGGCGTCGATGCCGTAAAGTCGAAGGAGAAACCTTCCGATAACGGAAACGGGGCGCGAATCCCACGCGCCCCGTTTTGCATTCATGAACCCGATCCGCAAGCCCGTCCTCTTCGTTCTTCTCGCCGTCGCGACTCTCGCGCCGGCCGGCGAAGCGCTGGCCGAGCAGCCGGCGACGGACACGACCGCGCCTTTCGCCGTGAACGCGCGGCTCAATTTCTCGCTCACCTATCCCCGCTTCCTGCGCTTCCGGGTCGGCGCGACCGGCGCCACCATCAACCTGATGAATTTCGCGGTGCCCGCCGGCAGCGTGGGCAACGGCACGCCGATCAGCCCGACGGGCGGCGACGCCGGCGGCGGCACGGGCGTCAACGTCCACGTGTTCGGCAACAACGGGCAGGTGACGATCACCGCCACCAACAGCAGCGGGGGCCTGGGCATCGCCACGGCCACGGCCTCAGACGGCCGTATCAACTACAATCAGATCGCCACGGTCACGAGCAGCGGCCAGCTTCCGGCGCCCGTGCTCACCAATGCCGGGGGCACCACCGCGCTTCCGACCCTCAACTCGACGCTCGTCACGCAGCGCACCGCCGTGTGGACCTACAGCTACCTCAACCAGACCATCCCGAGCGCCGGCACCTATGGCGGCACCACCGTCGCGCGTGGCGGGCAGGTCACCTACACCGCGACGATGCCATGAGGCTTGCGCGTGCCATGTTCGCCACGGCCGCGCTCGTCGCGCTGTCGGCGCCGTCGGGCGCCATCACCGTGGTGATCGCGGACGGCACACCGGAAATCGCGCTGCGCGTCGGCGCCACGGGGGGCACGATCAGCACGGTCACCTTCGCGGTGAACGCGGCCACGGCCGGCACCGGCACCCTGGTGCTCGGCACCGCCAACGCGGCGGCCGGAAGCGCCCAGGCGCCCAATTTCGGCACGGCGTGCGCGGGGAACAACGTGCGCATCTGGGCGCGGGCGCGCTCGACGGCGGTGAACCCGCGCACGGCGACGCTCACGGTGAACGGCTCGGGCAACCTGACTTCCGGCGCCAACACCATCCCGCTGACCGATTTCGGCTGGGTCACGAGCGGCGGCACCGAGATCGCGTCGGGCAACTTCACGGGTTCTCCGACGCAGGTGCTTCTCACCTTCGGCACCACGCGCGAGGTGAGCGTCTGCAAGCGCTTCCAGTTCCTCAACGCCACCGTCTACCCGTCCGGCACCTACACGGGTCAGGTCACGTACTCGCTGCAGATGCCATGAGGATCGCGGCGGTCCTTCTCGTCCTCGCCCTGGGGCCCGCGTTCGCGGCGGCGGCGCCCGTGCGCCTCGACGATTCGGCCTCGCCGCGCAGCCGCATCGACGTGAAGCCGCGCTGGGCGCACGCCGGTGAGGCGGGCGAGAACCCGGAGCGCGTGAACGCGATGCTCGCGCAGGTCCCCAATCTCGAGGTGCGGCTCAACACGTCGCGCTACGTCGGCAAGGCGGCGCGCATCTGGATGGTGGTGCCGGACTTCGTGCCCGGCCTTCGCTCGCCCAACGGGCTTCGCGTCGAATGGCGCACGCGCGGCACGCTCTTCGGCGGCAACGCGTTGCCCGGCACGCGCACGGTTGTCTATGATGGCGTCATCCGCCAGGCGTTCACGACGGACTTCCTGGATCTCACGCTGTACCTCGACGCCCGCTTCCTCGAGCGCGGCGTGCGCTTCGAGCCCTACTTCGAGATCGACGTTGCGCCGTAGCCTCCTCGCCCTCTGCCTCTGCCTCGCCGCCGGCCTCGCGCACGCGCAGTTCGCGGCGTTCGTGCTGCCCGCGCGCTTCGAGCTGAAGGCGAAGCCGGGCGAGAAGGTCGCCGAGGTGCTCGAGATCGGCAACGACGACGTCAACCCCGCCGAGTACCGTTTCCGCACCGCCGACTGGTCGATGAAGGCCGATGGCGGCGTCGATTTCCGTCCCGACTCGCTCGATCCGGGAAGCTGCCGTCCCTGGGTGCGCCTCGAGAGGCACACGCTCAAGCTCGCGTCCAAGGCGAAGCGACGCTACCGTTTCGAGGTGCATGTGCCCGCCGACGTGCCCGAGGGCCTTTGCCGCTTCGCGATCCTCATCGAGCCGGGCGGAGACGTCGCGCCCATCGCCCCGGGCAGCGGCATCCAGATGCCGATCGTCGGACGGCTCGGCATCATCGTCTACATCCGCATCGGCGAATCCCGGCCGAATCTCGCGCTCGAGCGCCTGGCGGTGCAGCCGGTGAACGGTCGCGACACGGCCGTCGCGATCTTCCGCAATTCCGGCAACGCCCACGGTCGGCCGGAAGGCACGCTCGCGGGCACGGATGCCAAGGGTCTTTCCTTCGATTTCACGGTCGCCCCGCTGCCGGTACTGCCGGGCGAGACGCGCGCGGTGCCGATCTGGGCGCAGGAGAGCCCGGATGGCCGTCCCGGCGGCGCGACGTTCCCGGTGAAGCTCAAGGGCGTCGTCGAATGGGAAGGCGGCCGCCAGGCCGTCGACGCGACGGTCGGCAAGTAACTTCTTCGCTCCTCCTCAGGGACTGACGCGCGTGAGGCCGATGTCGAGGCGGGCGTCGGCGCGGATGTCGACCGTGACCTCGCGCGGGGTGTCGTCGTCGATCCCCCAAGGCAGCGGCACGCGTTCGACGATGATCCTCAGGCGGTGCCTGCCCACGGGCACCAGCGGGAACACGTAACGGCCGTCCGGATCGGTGGTCGCGGAGCGGCGGTCGTCCAGCACGACCACCACGCCCTGCGCGCCGCGCTCGTTCGGCTGGCGCACGCCGTCGGCGTTCTCGTCGAAGAACACGCTGCCCGAGATGCCGCCCGTGCCGGAGCGCGAAGGGCCGCCCTCGGGCGACTTGATGTAGGGCGTGCCGGCCGTGCCTTCGTAGCGCACCGTGGCGAGCACCGAGTTCTCGCGCGTGAAGGGCGCGAGCGTGTTAGTCGGACCGGGCTGAACGCGGTTGCGGTACCACGTGAGCGCGAGGGTCCACGCCGGCGTGGGGTTCCAGTCCAGGCCCACCGAGGCGTTGTAGTTGCGCTCGCCGCCCAGGTCGTCGTCCACGTCGACGAAGGTGAACGACGAATCCCAGCGCAGGTTGCCCACGAGGGTGCCGCGCAGGCCCAGGCTCGCGTTCTTGCGCTTCACGCGGCGGTCCTCGAAGCGCTCGTCGGACCAGCCCAGGAGCGTCGACACGTCGAACGGCCCGAGACGCGGCCAGTCCTGGTTCCAGTTGGCCGCCTGCGAGCGGTCGCCCAGGCCTTCCTTCGGCTCGCTGCGCGAGCCGCTCCAGTCGAGGCGCGTCTGCCCGAAAGGCGTCGCGCGCGAGACGAACGCGTTCAGCTGCCCGACGCGGCGTGCGACGCCGGTGTCGAGGCGCGGGCGATCGTCGCGCAGCGAGAGCCCGCCGCCCACCTGGGTCTGCCGGTCGAGCTTGAGCGAGAGGTTGCCGAAGGCGCCCACCGACTCGTAGCCGCCGCGCGCCGGATCGCGGTCGAGATTGTCCTCGTTGTACTCGATGCCGCCGCTGTAGACGTTGCCGGTCATGCGCCAGTCGCCGCGCCAGTAGGCGCCGCGCACGTCGCGCGTCGTCGAGGCCTCGCCGAAGCGGAACTGCGGATCGACCTGGAAGGCGCCGTAGCGCTGGGTGAGACGGCCTTCGCGCGCCTGCCCGTCGAACCACACGACGTTCTCGCCGTTGTCCGAGCGTGCCGCGATGAGCTTGTCGCCGGTGCCCAGGCGGCTGCCCTCGCGCTGAAGGCCCACGAGGAAACCGGCGTGGTCGGGCACTTCGGTGTTGCCGCGCACCGAGACGGCCGCGACGCCGGCGAGCCATCGGTCGGCGAACCGGTGCGTCGCGGAGACCGTGCCCTGCTCGCCGCTCGTGCGTTCGAACTGCTGGATGCCGAAGCCCGCGTAGCGGCCGATCGAGCCGTACGAGGCCCGGAAATCGCTGTTCTCGCCGGCCACCGTCGTCGTGGCGCCCGCGAGCAGCGACGGGTTGATGTTGACGCGGTACGAGCTCGCGATCCACTGCGGGAAGAGCGGACGGACGATGCCCGCGGCGCTCGTGGCGATGAGATCCTGCGTCAGCGCGAAATCGTCGTGGAAGAGCGTCGCGTCGACCCGCGAGCGCTCGCCACCCGCGGGCCCCGGCGGCGCCTGCAGGCGGGAAGCCTGCGCCTGGAGCGTGAAGTCGCCGTAATGCTCGGTCTGCTGGCTGTAGCGCAGGCCCACGCTGTCGGCGCGCGTGGTCCCCAGGCCGGTGACTTCGCGCCGGTCGGTGCGCGCCTCCACGGCCCAGTTGCGCAGCCCCGGCGTCGCGTCGAGCGGCCGGCCCGAGAGGTCGGTTTCCTTCTCCTCGACGACGCCCTCGATCAGCTTGTCGGCGTACTCGGGCGCGGGAAGCGTCGCGGGCTTCGCGGGGGCCGGCTCCACGACGCCGCCCTGGGCGAGTGGCGGGACGCCGATCGAAGCGGAAGGCGTGCCGGAGGCCGTCGTGTTGCGGCGTCCCGGGGTGGCCGGCGAGGGCGCGGGCGAGGCCGAGGCGCTCGCCGGGATCGCGCGGGCCTGGAGCCGCTCGGGCAGGCGAAGGTGTGCGCCGACGACGAGGCGCGAGGCGTCACCCATGAAGGCGTGGGGGTTCAGGCGCTCGAGCTCGGCGGCCAGGCGCCGCGTGTCCTCCTCGCCCTGCGCGAGCTGGCGGCTGATCTGGAACAGGTGATCGCCTTTCGCGACGACCCAGTAGCCGCGCGCGAGCGACTCCGCGGCGCGGGGCGCGGGATCCGCCGGCACCGTGACGGCGCCGGCCGTGGCGGGCATCGCGAACGCCAGCGCGAAGAGCGCCGCGCGCATCGCCGAGGCGATCGCGAACCGGGTCTTTGCGGCGATGCGAATCATGGGCTTGCCGTGCGCCTCGTCGGGAAAACCAGACCGAAAGTATATCGGCGCATACCCCGGAAGCCTGTGGCCCGCGTCACAGGGCCGGCGTTCATTCGGGCCGGGGGTCCCGCGAGAGGAGTTGCTGGACGGCTTCCGCGGGGGCGAGGCCCTCGAAGAGGACCGCGCACACGGCCTCGGTGATGGGCATCTCGACACCGTGCTCGATCGCGAGCGCCCGGGCGGCGCGCGTCGAATGCACGCCTTCGGCCACGTGGCCCAGTTCGGCCAGGATCGCGCCGAGGGCCTGGCCTCGCGCGAGGCGCGTGCCGACGTCGCGGTTGCGCGACAGGTCGCCCGTGCAGGTGAGCACGAGGTCTCCCAGGCCCGTGAGGCCCATGAAGGTCTCGCCCTGCCCTCCCATGGCGACGCCCAGGCGCACGATCTCCGCGAGGCCGCGCGTCACGAGCGCGGCGCGCGCGTTGCGGCCCAGCGAAAGGCCGTCGGAAATGCCGGCTGCGATGGCGATCACGTTCTTGAGCGCGCCGCCGAGCTCGACGCCGACCAGGTCGCCGCTGGAGTAGATGCGAAGCCGTGGCGAATTGAGCGCGGCGGCGCTTTGCGCGGCGAACGGCGCGTCGGTCGCGGCGATGGTGAGCGCCGTGGGCAGGCCGCGGGCGACCTCGAGGGCGAAACTGGGGCCGGAGAGCGCGCCCACCCGGCTCGATGCGGGCAGCGCCTCGGCGAGGACCTGGTGCGGCAATTGGCGGGTGGCCGTCTCGAAGCCCTTGCAGGCCCACAGGAGCGGCGCGTCGGGCCGTGTCCGGCCCACGGCGAGGGCGGTCTCGCGCAATCCCGCCGTCGAGGTCGCGACCAGGACGAGGTCGCAGGCGGCGACGACCCTGCCGAGGTCCGAATCGATCGCGATGCCCTCGGGCAGGCGCAGGCCGGGCAGGTACGCGCTCTCCCGCGATGCCGCGAGCCGTGCGCAATCGGCCGGGCTTCGCGCCCAGAGCGTCACGTCATGGCGGGAGGAAAGCGAAATGGCGAGGGCGGTACCCCATGCGCCGGCGCCCAGGATCGCGACGCGCATGCCGGACCTACACGCCCCAGAGATGGGCTGCCCGCGCGTAGCCGAGCGCGCCGTCGCGGTGGCGCACCTTCACCCAGCCTTCGGCCGGGGGCTCCACCACCTCGAGCAGCACCTGCTTGTAGGCCTCGAAGACGAGCGGCGACTGGGCGTTGGGCGCGGCGCGCACGTCGGCGAGCGGAACGCTCACGACGGCCATGTGCCGGTCGCCGAGCGCGCGGTTCTCGACCCACGCCACCTCGCCGCCCGCGTCGCGCACCTTCGTGAACTGGTCGAGCTTCACCAGCACCTCGAAGGGGTAGCCGCGGCTCGCGACGAAGAGGCGGTCGGCCTTGAGCGACGGCGCGTCGTACAGGATCGCCGCGCGCTCGCCGATGGACCGGTACTCGGCCGCGCCCGCGCCGGACGCCGCGAGGCAGCCGAGCGCGAGAGCGAGCGCGGCGCGCATGGCGGCTAGTGCGCGATCTGGATGGTCGGCTGGGCCTGCTCGGCTTCGGCCTGCTTCTGGGCCTGGTAGAGGGCCTCGAAGTTCACCGGATTGAGCACGACCGGCGGGAATCCCGCGCGCGTCACCACGTCGGAGATCACTTCGCGCGCGTACGGGTAGAGGATGTTGGGGCAGGCGATGCCCAGCACCGTGTCCAGGTCCGGCTGCGGGATGTTGCGAATGACGAAGATGCCGGCCTGGCCGACCTCGGCCAGGAACATCGTCTTTTCCTTGATCTTCGCCGTGACGGTGACCGTGAGCAGCGTCTGGTAGACGCCGTCCTCGACCGGGGCCGACTCGTGGTGCAGCTGGATGTCCACCTGCGGGCCTTCGCGCTCGAGGAAGATCTGGGGGGCGTTGGGCACCTCGAGGGAGATGTCCTTCACGTAGAGCTTCTCGATCGAGAAGACGGGCTGGTTCTGGGGGTCGCTCATCGCTTTTCCTTCTTCGGTGGGGCGCGCCGCGCTTCAGGCGGCGAGCAGGGGATCGAGACCGCCCTGGCGGTCGAGGGCGGAGAGATCGTCGAAGCCGCCGACGTGGCGCTCGCCGATGTAGATCTGGGGCACGGTGCGCCGGCCGGTGCGGGACATCATCTCCTCGCGGCGGGCGGGGTCGAGGTCGACGCGGACCTTCTCGATGTCGGCCACGCCCTTGGCGCGCAGCAGCCGCTCGGCCATTACGCAGAAGGGGCAGAAGCCCGTCGCGTACATCGTCACCTTGGGCATCGCGCTACTTCTCGACGGGCAGGCTCGCCTGCTGCCAGGCCGGGACGCCGCCCTTGAGATTGTGGACGTGGGTGAAGCCGGCCTTGCGCAGCGTGCGGCAGGCGGCATTGGACCGCGTGCCGGTGCGGCAGGTGACGACGACGGGCTTGTCCTTGAACTTCGCGAATTCCGGCAGGCGCGCTTCCAGCTCCTTGAGCGGGACGTGGCGGGCCTTGGGCAGGGTCCCGGCGGCGAACCCCTCGCCTTCGCGCACGGCGAGCCCCAGGGCGCCCCGCGGGTTCCTGAGGCGCGTGGCCTCCGGCGTGCCGGTGGTGGGGGG
>CAZPLW010000064.1:0-2073 GCA_964587315.1 uncultured Lysobacter sp. | reverse complement strand
ACGACCACCCGCAGGTCCGGTCGCAACGACGCCCGCACGTCGAGCACCAGGGCGCCCGGCTGGTTCATGAGGCGCGTGGCCTCGAGCGTGCCGATGGTGGAGGCGCCGCCCGCGAACTGGGAGATCTCGGGCCACAGGAGCAGGGCTCCGCTCGCGAGGAAGAGCGCGACGAGCGCGATGTTGCTGATCAGGAAGTCGGCCATGGGCCCTTGGGGGAAGGAAACGGCAAAACGGCGATTTTACCAGCCGGCGGGGTCGCCGGGCGAACCGACTCAGCGGGCGAAGGCCTGCAGGAGCCAGAGGGCCACCATGCCGGCGAGGATGGACGCGAGGGCGTTGCGCACCCGCATCGCGACCCCGATCGCGACGAGGCCCGCGATCCACCGGGGGTTGGCGAGGCTCAGGTCGAGCGCGCCGGACGGGCTCACGAGGCCGGGCAGGACGATGGCGGCCAGCACGGCGGGCGGCACGAAGGCGAGGGCGAGGCGAAAGCCGTGGGGAAACTTGTGCGGGTCTGCGAACAGGATGAACGACGCCCGCGTGAGGAAGGTGACGATCCCCGAGCCGATGATGACGAGCCAGACCGTGGCGTCGCTCACCGCCGGTGCCTCCGTTCGACGGCGACGCCCGCCGCGATGCCGGCCAGCGAGGCGACGACGAGCGAGAGGCGATAGGGCAGGCCCGCCGCGAGAAGCGCCGCGGCGCCCGCGACCACCGCGGCCGCGATGTCCGCGCGGGTCCGGACGGCCGGCACGAGCAGCACGAGGAACGAGAGCGTCACGACGAAGTCGAGCGACCACGCCGCCGGCACCTGCGCGCCCAGGATCGCTCCCGCGACGACGGAGGCCTGCCAGAACGTCCACAGGGTGATGCCGATGCCGAAGAGGTGCCAGTGCCGGTGCCGGTTCTCTCCCGGATCGCCATAGCGCTTCACGCCCATGCCGAACACCTGGTCGGTCATGAGGTAGGTGAGCAGCACGCGCCAGCGCACCGTGAGGTGGGCGAGGTGCGGCGAGAGGGCGGCGCTGTACATCAGGAAGCGCAGGCTCACGACGAAGGCGGCCAGCAGGGTGACGAGGATCGGCGATTGCACCGCGACCAGCTGGGCGACGACGAGCTGCGCGATGCCGGAGAAGGCGAAGAGCGACAGGGCGATGCCCTGCCACGGCGTCATGCCGGCGCCCACCGCCGCCACGCCGGCCACGAAGCCGAACGGGACCGTTCCCACGAGCACCGGCGCGATGTCGCGGCAGCCGTCGAGGAATTCGCGGCGCGCGTCGGGGTGGAGCGAGGGACCGGTCACGGCGAGGCGGGGTGTCGGGGCAGGCGTTGGAGTGTAGCGGATGGCGTGCCGGCGCGGGCGCGTTTGGTAACATGGACTCCAGGCGAAACCTTCGCGCCGATACCGCCCCGCAAGCCCCCATTCCCATGAAAAAGCTCGTCCTCATCCGCCACGGCGAAAGCGCGTGGAACCGCGAGAACCGTTTCACCGGCTGGACCGACGTCGACCTCACGCCGCAGGGTGTCGAGGAGGCGCGCGCGGCCGGGCGGCTCCTCGCGGCCGAAGGCTACGATTTCGACTTCGCGTTCACGTCGGTGCTCAAGCGCGCCATCCGCACGCTGAACCTCGCGCTGGAGGAGATGGACCGCCTCTGGCTTCCGGTCGAGAAGGACTGGCGCCTCAACGAGCGCCACTACGGTTCGCTGCAGGGCCTCAACAAGGCCGAGATGGCGCAGCGGTTCGGCGAGGAGCAGGTGCTCGTCTGGCGCCGCAGCTACGACACGCCGCCGCCCGCGCTGCAGACGGGCGACGAGCGCGACGCCGCGAACGACCGCCGCTACTCGGGACTCGGCTCGCGCGTGCCGCGCACCGAATGCCTCAAGGACACCGTGGAGCGCGTCGTTCCCTACTGGACCGAGCGCATCGCGCCGCGCGTCTCGGCCGGGGAACGCGTGCTGGTGGCCGCCCACGGCAACAGCCTGCGCGCGCTCGTGAAGTTCCTGGACGGCATGTCCGACGAGGCCATCGTCGCGCTGAACATCCCCACCGCGGTGCCGCTCGTCTACGAGCTC
>CAZPLW010000063.1:0-18553 GCA_964587315.1 uncultured Lysobacter sp. | reverse complement strand
AGGCCTGCATGGCGACGACGCCCTCGACGGACATCGGCATGTAGATGAGGACGCGCTCGCCCTTCTTGACGCCCAGGGCCTTCAGGCCGTTGGCGAACTGGCAGACGCGGTGGTAGAGCTGCTTGTACGTGACCTTCGTGACCTTGCCGTCGTCCGCCTCGAAGATGAGCGCGACCTTGTCGGGCTGGGTGCCCAGGTGCCGGTCCAGGCAGTTGTACGAGGCGTTCAGCTCGCCGTCGTGGAACCACTTGTAGAAGGGCGCGTTCGACTCGTCGAGCGTCTTCGTGAAGGGCCTGGACCACAGCAGGTTCTCCCTCGCGAGGCGGGCCCAGAAGCCCTCGAAGTCTCGCGCAGCCTCGTCGCAGAGCGCCTGGTAGGCGGCCATGCCGGAGACGTTGGCCTGCTTCACCATCGCCTCGGACGGCGGGAACATCCGCGTTTCCTGCATCACGGATTCGATGTTCGACATGTCGGGTACTCCTCCTTGCGTTCGTTCGCGGTCTTTGTCGGTCGCGGGCCGTGCCGGCCCGGACTTTTTTCGGTCGGGACGGATACCGGTCCCGGGCCCGTTTTTATAGCACAGCGCCCCGCGCCGGGACCCCGGGCACACCCCGGGAAAACCCTGCCGCGCCGCCAGTCTCCTATCTTATATAAGACTGTTGACGCACCGCAGCAACTGGTGCTAGCGTGGATTCCACCACCCATGCCTGACAGCCGGCTGACGCGCGCCCCGGCGCGCGCACCCGGCGCCGGGCCGCACCGCGCCTTCACCGGGAGAAAGCCATGAACGCCCCCCTGCCCCTCGCCTCCGCCGACGCCCCGGCCGCACCCGAGATCCTCGGCGACTACTGGCCCGGGATCCAGATCTACTACCCGCCGGTGAAGTACGCGCCCTCGCTCGGCATCTACGAGGACCTGGAGCAGGCCGCGCAGCGCTTCAAGAAGCACGCCTGGAACACCACGTCGCACACCCTGCTCTTCGACCTGGAGGACGGCTGCCGGCAGAAGGAGATGAGCCGGGAGCTGCTGCGGCGCGAGCTGCCGAACCTGCCCCGCAAGCGCGAGGTGCAGATCGCGGTGCGCATCAATCCCTTCCGCACGGACGAGTACGAGAAGGACCTCGCGCTCGTGCGCGAGCTGGCCGACTACTTCGACGTCGTGATGCTCGCCAAGGCGGGCGAGGCCTACGGCGCGCCGGAGATCCGCGACCTCTCCGCCGTCCTGGTGGGCCTGAACCACCGCATCACCATCCAGCCGATCATCGAGCACCCCAAGTCGCTCAAGATCGCCCCCGAGCTGATGCAGTACCCGACCGTGAAGCACGTGGTCTTCGGGATCCACGACTTCTCCAAGGCGATGGGCATCCACATCACGCCGCGCCACTGGACCGAGGAGCTCAAGTTCTACCTGCACGACATCCTCTTCGAGGCGCGCATCGCGGGCAAGGGCGTCACCGGCGGCGTCGAGACGCTCATCGGGCAGTCGGCGATGCCCGAGACCTTCGTCGAGCCCGACGACGTGCGCCGCTGGCTCGACCTGCACGGCGACGAGGAATCGCGCGTCGTCTACCGACACGCCTGCGAGGAGGCCTCGCTCGGGCTTTCGGGCAAGCAGGTGATCCACCCCTCGCACATCCATCCGTGCAAGGTGGCCTTCACGCCCTCGCCTTCCGAGATCAAGACGAAGATCGCCATCCTCAAGGCCGCCGTGGAGGCCGACGCGCTCCTGGGCGGCGCCATCAAGTTCCAGGGCGAGATGCTCGACCCGCCCATGTTCGGCAAGGCGCTGCAGACGCTGCTCAGGGCCCACGCGCTGCACGCGCTCTCCGCGCAGGACACCGATTTCGCGATGGACGTGTTGAAGCGCCTGCCCGCGCAGGTGGTCCGGGAGAACTGGCCGTACGGGGTCATCCTGTGAACGCCCGCACCGCCGCCTTCACGCCCTTCCCGGCCTGGCAGTGGTCGGTTCCGGCCCGCCTCAACATCGGCGTGGCGTGCACCGACGCGCACCTGGGCACCGCGGCGGCCGACCGCGTCGCCATGATCGTCGAGGACGACCGCCTGGGCACGAGCGCCATCACCTACCGCGAGCTCGCCGCCCGGACGGACCGCTTCGCGCAGCTGCTTCGCGACCTCGCCATCGGCGCGGGCGAGCGCGTGCTCATCCGCCTGCCCAACTCGATCGACTATCCCACCGCCTTCCTGGGCGCGATGAAGCGCGGCGCCGTGAGCGTGCCCACCTCCACGCTCCTCACGGCGGAGGAAGTCGAGTACCTCGCGCACGATTCGGGCGCCCATGTGATCGTGATCGACAAGGCCGCCTGGCGCACGATGGGCCCGAAGCTCGCCGGCAAGGAGTCGCTCGAGTACGCGTTGCTCTCCGGCGAGGGCGACGTGGCGCAGTTCCCGGGCGTGAAGGCCATCGACCTCGAGCCGGCCCTCGCGGCCGTCGGCCCCTGCGAGCCCTCGGCCGACACCGCCATCGACGACGCCGCCTACCTCGTCTATACCTCGGGCACCACGGGCTACCCGAAGGGCGTCCTGCACGGCCACCGCTCCCTCGTCGGGCGCACGCCGGCCGCCACTTACTGGTTCGATTTCCGTGGTCGCGAAGCGCCGTCAGAATCGAGCAATCACGGCGATCACGCGCTCGACACCGACCGCATCGTCCACTCCGGCAAGTTCAACTGGACGTACGTGCTGGGCTCGGCGCTCATGGACCCGCTCTTCCACGGCAAGACGGTCATCGCGCACGAAGGGCGGAACGACGCCGAGACGTGGCCGCGCCTCATCGCCAAGCACGGCGCCACCATCTTCATCGGCGTGCCGACCATCTACCGGCAGATCCTGCAGAAGACCGCCTTCGGGAAGGCGGACGTGCCGACGCTGCGCCACTGCATGAGCGCGGGCGAGCACCTTTCCGACGAGGTCTTCGGCCTGTGGAAGGACCGCTTCGGCCTCGACATCTTCGAGGCGGTGGGAATGAGCGAGTTCAGCTACTACCTATCGCAGAGCAAGTTCCGCCCCATCCGGCCGGGCAGCGCGGGCTTCCCGCAGCCCGGCCACGACATCCGCCTGCTCGACCCCGAGACGCTCGCGGAAGTGCCGGCCGGCGAGGAAGGCATGATCTGCATCCCGGAGACGGACCCGGGCCTCTTCCTGCGCTACTGGAACCTCGACGAGGAGACGGCGAAGCTCAAGCACGACGGCTGGTTCTTCACCGGCGACTACGCCCGCTACGACGCCGACGGCTACCTGTGGTTCCTGGGCCGCAAGGACGACATCATCAAGAGCTTCGGCTACCGCGTCTCGCCCTACGAGGTGGAGCGCGTGCTGAAGAGCCATCCGGCCGTGGCGGACTGCGCCTGCGTCGGGGAGGAGGCCGGCAAGGACAAGCTGCTGGTGGTGGCCTACGTCATCCCGCAGCCCGGCTCGGCGGTGGCCCCGGACGAGCTGCTCGCCTTCGGCAAGGAGCACCTCGCGGCCTACAAGGCTCCCAAGGCGGTCTACCTCGCGAAGGACTTCCCGCGCACCAAGAACGGCAAGATCCTGCGCAGGGACATCTCGCCCGCCATCGCCACCGCCCGTTCCGCCGGGTAACGGGTAGAATCGCGCCTCCGCCGCGCCCGCAGGCCCTGCCGCGGGTGCGGATTCCCCCATTGCCCCGAGCGCGCCCCATGGACCAGAACGCCAAGTCTCGCCCCATGAAACCCCTGCCCAGCCTCATCTTCATGAGCCGGTGGCTGCAGCTGCCGCTCTACCTGGGCCTCATCGTCGCGCAGGGCGTCTACGTCTTCCACTTCTGGGTGGAGCTGGTGCACCTCGTCGAGGCCGCGTTCGGCAGCCAGGCGGCCCTCGCCACGATCTACAAGAGCGTGTCGGTCACGATGGACACCTCGCAGGCCCAGCAGATCGCCGCCGCGGCCATCGCCGACGCGGCGAATCCCGCCACGCCGCCGCGCCAGCTCACCGAGACGGTGATCATGCTGGTGGTGCTCGGCCTCATCGACGTCGTCATGATCTCGAACCTGCTCATCATGGTGATCATCGGCGGCTACGAGACTTTCGTGTCGCGCCTGAACCTCGAGGGGCACCCGGACCAGCCCGAATGGCTCTCGCACGTGAACGCCTCGGTGCTGAAAGTGAAGCTCGCCACGGCGATCATCGGCATCTCCTCGATCCACCTGCTCAAGACCTTCATCAACGCGGCGGCGTACTCGGAAAAGACGCTCATCGCGCAGACCGCCATCCACATCGCGTTCCTGCTCTCCGCGATGGCCATCGCCGCGTGCGACCGCATCATGCCCCACCCCACCCGGGGCGCTCCCCACTGACGTAGGCCTTGGGTCCCACGGCCCGGCAGCCGCCTTGACCTCGCTCAGGCCGGGGGCGGCCCCGCCGTGGGATAAAATCGGTTCACGCCGCGCCCCCCGCGGCCTCCCCGGGGTACCCCCACCATGACCGCCATTCGCAACGAAGACCTCATCCAGTCCGTCGCCGACGCCTTCCAGTACATCAGCTACTACCACCCGGCGGACTACATCCGCGGCCTCGCCAAGGCGTACGAGCGCGAGCAATCCGCCGCCGCCAAGGACGCGATGGCGCAGATCCTCATCAATTCCCGCATGTCGGCCGAGGGTCACCGGCCCATCTGCCAGGACACCGGCATCGCCATCGCCTTCGTGCGCGTGGGCATGGACGTGCGCTGGGAAGGCGGCATGACGCTCCAGCAGATGATCGACGAAGGCGTGCGCCGCGCCTACACCGACAAGGACAACCCGCTGCGCGCCTCGGTCCTGGCGGACCCGGACGGCAAGAGGAAGAGCACCGGCGACAACACGCCCGCCGTCGTGCACGTGGAGCTCGTCCCCGGCGACAAGCTCGACGTGATCGTCGCGGCCAAGGGCGGCGGCTCGGAGAACAAGAGCAAGTTCGCGATGTTGCTGCCCTCCGACTCCATCGTGGACTGGGTGCTTTCCATCGTCCCGACCATGGGCGCGGACTGGTGCCCGCCCGGCATCCTCTCGCTCGGCATCGGCGGAACCCCGGAGAAGGCGATGCTGCTCGCCAAGTGGGGGATGATGGACCCCATCGACATCCAGGACCTCATCGCCCGCGGGCCGAAGTCGCGCGCGGAGGAACTGCGCCTCGAGCTCTACGAGAAGGTGAACGCGCTGGGCATCGGCGCGCAGGGCCTGGGCGGCCTCACCACGGTGCTCGACGTGAAGGTGAACGACTACCCGACGCACGCGGCCTCCAAGCCCGTGGCGCTCCTGCCCAACTGCGCCGCCACGCGCCACCAGCATTTCGTGCTCGACGGCTCCGGCCCCGCCGTCTTCGCCCCGCCGGACCTCGCCGACTGGCCGAAGCTCGCGCTCGACTTCAAGTCGAGCCGCCGCGTGAACCTCGACACCCTCACCAAGGCCGACCTCGCCACCTGGAAGTCCGGCGAGACGCTCCTGCTCTCCGGCAAGCTCCTCACCGGGCGCGACGCGGCGCACAAGCGGATGGTCGACATGATGGCCCGGGGCGAGAAGCTGCCCGTGGACTTCACCAACCGCTTCATCTACTACGTCGGCCCGGTGAACGCCGTCCGCGACGAGGCCGTGGGCCCGGCGGGCCCCACCACGAGCTCGCGCATGGACAAGTTCGTCGAGCCCATGCTCGCCCGGTCCGGTCTCATCGGCATGGTCGGCAAGAGCGAACGCGGCCCGGTGGCCATCGAGTCGATCAAGAAGCACGGCGCGGCCTACTGCATCGCGGTCGGCGGCGCGGCCTACCTCGTCTCGAAGGCGATCAAGAAGGCCCGCGTGCTCGCCTTCGAGGACCTCGGCATGGAGGCGATCCACGAGTTCGAGGTGGTCGACATGCCGGTGACGGTCGCCGTGGACGCCGGCGGCAATGCCGTGCACAAGACCGGCCCGGCCGAGTGGCGCGCGAAGATCGGGAAGATTCCCGTCGTCGTCGCTTGAACGCCCGGTGACCCGTCCCGCCGTCGGCCGGGCGGGTTCGTCCGATGCGCTGTGGCTCGCGCGTTTCGCGCGCGGGCGGCGCCCGGTCTTCGTGGTCACCGAGTCCGCGCAGGACGCGGAACGGCTGCGCGAGGAGATCCAGTGGTTCGATCCCTCGCTCGCGGTGCACCGGCTGCCGGACTGGGAAACGCTGCCCTACGACCCGTTCTCGCCCCATCCGGACCTGGTGTCCGAGCGCCTCGCGACCCTGCACGAGTTCGCGGCCGGCCGCTGCGACATCGGCCTCATCCCGGTCACGACCGCGCTGCAGAGGCTGCCCCCGCGCTCGTACCTCGCGGGCCGCACGTTCTTCCTCAAGCAGAAGACCCGGCTCGACCTCGAGGCGCTCAAGGCCCAGCTCGCGCTCGCGGGCTACGCGTCCGTGCAGCAGGTGATGGTCCCGGGCGAGTTCTGCGTGCGCGGCGGCATCGTGGACCTCTTCCCCACCGGCAGCAGCGTGCCCTACCGCCTGGACCTCTTCGGCGAGGAGATCGAGTCGATCCGCACCTTCGACGTCGACACGCAGCGTTCCATCTTCCCCGTGCCCGAGGTGCGCCTGCTGCCCGCGCGCGAGTTTCCGCTGGACGACGAGGGCCGCTCGCGCTTCCGCGCCGCCTTCCGCGAGCGCTTCGAGGGCGATCCCACCCGCAGCCGGGCCTACAAGGACATCTCGAACGGCGTCGTGCCCGCGGGCGCGGAGTGCTACCTGCCGCTCTTCTTCGAGTCCACCGCCACGCTCTTCGACTACCTGCCCGAGGGCGCCGCGTGCGTGCTGCACGAGGACGTGCCCGGCGGCGCCGAGGCCTTCTGGCGCGACCTGAAGAGCCGATGGGAACTGCTGCGAGGCGATCGCGACCGCCCCCTGCTTCCGCCCGCGGACCTGTACCTCTCCTGCGAGGAGTTCTTCGTCGCCCTGCAGCCCTTCGAGCGAACCGACCTGCGCGCCGCGGCCACCGGCCCCGCGCCCGCCAACGTGCCGGCCCTGGCGGCGAGCGAGCCGCCCGCCGTCGGCGTCGACCGGCGCGCGAACGAGCCGCTCAAGGCGCTGGCCGAGTTCGTGAAGGGATTCGGCGGCCGCGTGCTCCTGGTCGCCGAAGGCGCGGGACGGCGCGAGACGATGCAGGAGTTCCTCCGCGAGCACGGCCAGGGGCCCGTCGCCGTGGACGACTGGACGGCCTTCGCCTCGGGAGGCGAGCGCTACGCGATCACGCACGGCCCGGTGGCCACCGGCTTCCTCGCCGGCGCCGAAGGCCTCGCGATCCTCACCGAGGCCGAGCTGTATCCCACGCAGGTGCGCCAGGGCCGGCGCCGCGACCCGCGCGCGAAGTCGACGGCCGAGGGCATGCTTCGCGACCTGGCCGAGGTCAAGGAAGGCGACCCCGTCGTCCACAGCCAGCACGGCATCGGCCGGTACGAGGGACTCGTCACCATGGACCTCGGCGAGGGACCCACGGAATTCCTGCACCTCGTCTACGACGGCGGCGACAAGCTCTACGTGCCGGTCGCGCAGCTGCACGTCATCAGCCGCTACACCGGTGCCTCGCCCGAGGACGCGCCCGTGCACCGCCTGGGCAGCGGGCAGTGGGAGAAGGCGCGGCGCAAGGCGGCGCAGCAGGTCCGCGACACCGCGGCCGAGCTCCTCGACCTCTACGCCCGCCGTGCCGCGCGCAAGGGCTTCGCCTTCCCGATGAAGGGCCAGGACTACGAGGCGTTCTCGGCGGGGTTCCCGTTCGAGGAGACGCCGGACCAGGCCGCCGCCATCCAGGCCGTGGTGGCCGACATGACGGCGGGCCGTCCCATGGACCGCCTGGTCTGCGGCGACGTGGGCTTCGGCAAGACCGAGGTCGCGATGCGCGCGGCGTTCGTCGCCGTCGCGGCCGGCAAGCAGGTGGCGATCCTCGTGCCCACGACGCTCCTGGCGGAGCAGCACTTCCAGAACTTCGGCGACCGGTTCGCGCCCTGGCCCGTGAGGATCGCGGAGCTCTCGCGCTTCCGCAGCCCCAAGGAGATCACCGCCGCGGTCGCCGGCCTGGCCGACGGGTCCCTCGACATCGCGATCGGCACGCACAAGCTCATCCAGAAGGACGTGGTGTTCAGGAACCTCGGCCTCGTCATCATCGACGAGGAGCACCGTTTCGGCGTGCGCCAGAAGGAGGCGCTCAAGCGCCTGCGCGCGGAGGTCGACGTGCTCACGCTCACCGCCACGCCCATCCCCCGCACGCTCGCGATGTCCCTGGAGGGGCTGCGCGACTTCTCCGTCATCGCCACGGCGCCGCAGCGCCGGCTCGCGATCAAGACCTTCGTGCACCCGCACTCGGCGGGGCTCGTGCGCGAGGCGGTGCTGCGCGAACTGAAGCGCGGCGGCCAAGTCTACTATCTCTGGAACGAGGTGGAGACGATCGAGAACCGCCGCGAGAGCCTGGAGGCCCTGCTGCCCGAGGCCCGCGTCGCCGTCGCCCACGGCCAGATGCGGGAGCGGGAACTGGAGCGCGTGATGCGCGACTTCTACCACCAGAGAGCCAACGTCCTGCTGTGCTCGACCATCATCGAGACGGGCATCGACGTGCCCACGGCCAACACGATCCTCATCGACCGCGCGGACCGCTTCGGCCTCGCGCAGCTGCACCAGCTGCGCGGCCGCGTGGGCCGCTCGCACCACCAGGCCTACGCCTACCTCCTCACGCCGCCCGAGGAGGCCCTGAGCGCCAACGCGAAGAAGCGCCTGGAGGCCATCCAGATGATGGAGGACCTGGGCGCCGGCTTCTACCTGGCCATGCACGACCTCGAGATCCGCGGCGCGGGCGAGGTGCTGGGCGAGTCGCAGTCCGGCGGCATCCACGACGTCGGCTTCACGCTCTACACCGAGATGCTCGAGCACGCGGTCCGTTCGCTCAGGAGCGGCAAGGAGCCCGACCTCTCGCGCCCGCTCGCCGTCGCGACCGAGGTGAACCTGCACGCGCCCGCGCTCCTGCCCGAGGACTACTGCGGCGACGTGCACGAGCGGCTCGTCCTCTACAAGCGCCTCGCGAACGCCACCGCGGCCGAGGACCTCGAGCGCCTCACGGAGGAGCTCGTCGACCGGTTCGGGAAGCTCCCCGACGCGGCGCGCGTGCTGCTCGAATGCCACCGCCTGCGCATCCTCGGAGCCCCGCTGGGCGTGCAGCGCATCGACGCGAGCGCGAGCGGCATCCTCGTGCAGTTCATGCCCGACCCGCCCATCGACGGCCGCCGCATCATCCAGCTGGTGCAGTCGGGCAACCGCTACCGGCTGCCCGGCCCGGACCGCGTGCGCATCGAGGTGCGCATCGAGGATCTCGCCGCGCGCGCGGCCGAGGTCCGCCAGTTCCTCAAGCGGCTCGCGGCGCCATGACCGGCTTGCACCTCGTCGTGCAGGCCCCCGAGATCGCCACCGGCGACCTGAAGGCGCTCGCCCGTCTTTGCGCGGGCACCGCCATCGTCCGCCTCGCCGACGGGGCCTTCCGCATCGAAGGCGCGGATCCGGCCTCGCGCGAGGCCGTCGCGGCCCACTGCGAGGCCGCCTCGCTCGACTGGGGATTCGTGCGCGCCGGCGCGCGGCTCGCCGACTTCGGCCTGCTCGCGGTCGACATGGACTCGACCCTCATCACGATCGAGTGCATCGACGAGATCGCCGATTTCGCGGGACGCAAGGCGGAGGTGGCCGCGGTGACGGAGGCCGCCATGCGCGGCGAGATCGACTGGCCCGAGAGCCTGCGGCGGCGCGTCGCCGCCCTCGAGGGGCTGCCCGAGGCCGTGCTCGAGCGCGTGTACCGGGAGCGCCTCGTGCTCACCCCCGGCGCCGAGACGCTGCTCGCCGCGGCGCGGGGCGCGGGGCTCGCGACGCTGCTGGTCTCCGGCGGCTTCACGTATTTCACGGACCGCCTGCGCGAGCGGCTCGGGTTCGACGAGGCGTGGTCGAACGAGCTCGTGGTCGAGGAGGGCCGGCTCGCGGGCCGCGTCGCCGGCGCGCTCGCCGACGCCGCCGGCAAGGCGATGCACACGGCCCGCCTGCGCGGCGCGCTGGGGCTCGACAAGTCGAGGGTGCTCGCGATCGGCGACGGGGCCAACGACCTCGCGATGATGGCCGAGGCGGGCACGAGCATCGCGTTCCACGCGAAGGCGGTCGTGCGGCAGCGGGCGACCTACGCCCTCACCCGGACCGGTCTCGAGGGCGTCCTCGCCCTTTTCCCCGCCTAGCCGCCGGGGGCCTTCGGACTCGGAAAGTAGGCGTAGCTGCCCGCCGCCACGCGGGCCTCGTCGCGCTCCTTCTGCGTATCGAGGTCCTGCGGCTTGTCCCACCACGTCGCGCGGTGTCGCGCGCGCTGCGCCTTCAGCTCGGGCTGGCCGTCGAGGAGCTCGCGCAGGAATCGCGTCGCTTCGGATTCGTAGCCCATGGGGAGGGAAATGGGGGCAGTCGGGAGGAGCGCGGATTTTAACACGCGCCACCGCCCGGTTTGCCTCGCACGGCGGCCGCGGAGGATAATCGATCGCGTTCCTCCCCCGCCCCCCGACCGCGATGCGCCTGACCTATCCGCGTTCGTTCCTCTCCCTGCTGCTCATCGGCTTCTCGATCGTGGCCGCGCCGCTCGTGCTCGCGCTCTTCTCGAACGCCCTGGCGTTCGAGCGCCTCGCGGCGCTCTCCGAGCAGGCCGTGCTCTCGGCGGTGAAGGTGACGCAGGCGAGCCGCGCGCTCACGACCAGCCTCGCCGCCCTCGAGCGTTCCGCGCGCCAGTACGCGGTGGCGGGCGAGGCCCCCTTCCTGGACGCCTGGCGCGACAACCGGGCCACCTTCCTCGCCACCCTGCGCACGCTCGAGGAGATGCCCCTGTCCGGGGCCCAGCGCGCCGAGGCCCTGCACATCGCGAAACTCGAGGGCGAGCTCGCCACGATGGTGGAGAAGTCCCCGCCCACGGCGGAGCTCTCGATGCAGCTCGCCGCCGGCTTCGCGCCCCTCGCCGAGCGCACGCAGGCCCTGGTGGCCCTGGGCGACGGCGTGATCGACGAGGGCATCGAGCGCCTTCGCGCCCAGGCCGAGAAGTCGCGCACGGCCGTCTTCTGGCTGATGGTGGCGATGGTCCCGACGGTGGTGCTGCTCATCGCGAGCTTCACCTTCCTCATCGCGAAGCCCATCAACCAGGTGAGCGCGAGCATCAAGCGGCTGGGCGACGGCGAGTTCGCGCGCGAGATCCGCATCGAGGGCCCGGGCGACATGGTGCGCCTGGGCGAGCAGCTCGACTGGCTGCGCGAGCGCCTGGTGATGCTCGAGGCCCAGAAGACGCGCTTCCTGCAGCACGTCTCGCACGAGCTGAAGACGCCGCTCACCGCGCTGCGCGAGGGCTCCGACCTGCTGTCCTCGGGCGTCGTGGGCAACCTCAACGCGGACCAGCGCGAGATCGCGCAGATCCTGCAGGACAACTCGATCGAGCTGAGGAAGCTCATCGAGGGCCTGCTCAACTACAGCGCCGTGCACGCGCAGGCCTCCTACCTCGACGCGAAGATCGTGCAGCTGCGCGACGTGGTGAAGCGCGTCGTGAACGACCGCAAGCTCGCGATGGTGGCCAAGTGCATCCGCGTGGACTTCAACTGCGAGACGGTGACGGCCTACTGCGACGAGGAGAAGATCCGCGTGATGCTCGACAACCTGCGCTAGAACGCCGTGAAGTACTCCCCGGAAAGCGGACTCGTGTCCGTGAAGCTCTACAAGGACAGCGGCGAGGCCGTCTTCGAGGTGGCGGACGAAGGCCCCGGCATCCCGGCCGAGGAGCGCGACAAGGTGTTCGAGGCCTTCTACCGCGGCACCGACGCGCCCATCGCGGCGATCAAGGGCAGCGGCCTGGGCCTGTCGATCGTCAAGGAGTACGTGACGCTCCACAAGGGGCACGTCGAGATCCTCGACGGCCCGGGCGCCCACTTCCGCGTGCGCATCCCGAGAAAGCGCGAGAACGAGGAGGAAGCGGCATGAGGCAACCGCTCGCGCCCCTGCGGATGCTGCTCGCCGGGGCGCTGGTCGTCCTGGCCGCCGGCTGCGCCACGCCGGCGTCGGGTCCCATCTTCTCGCGCACGCCGCCGGCGCCCAGGCTGTCGCCGGCCGACCAGCTCCTCGCGAGCCTCTCGCGGCTCAAGGCGATGGACGAGGCGGCCCTCGCCGCCGAGGTCGCCCGGTCCCGGACGGCCGCCGACGCCGCGCCGACCGACCTCGCGAACCTGGAGGCGGCCCTCGCCCTGGCCGTCTCGCCGGCGGGCGAGGACGCCGAGATCCTGGCCCGGCTCACGCCGGTCCTGCGCGAATCTCCTCCGGCTGCCCCGGAGATGCGCGCGATGGCAGGGTTCTTGCAAGGCATGGTGCTCGAACGCCGGAAGCTCCGCGAGAGCGCCTCGGCCGCCGCCGCGAAGTACCGCGACGAGCGCCGCGAGACCCTCGCCCAGAAGCAGCGGGCCGACGCCCAGCAGGAACGGGCCGACCGCCTGCAGCAGAAGCTCGAGGCGCTCACCAACCTGGAAAAGAGCCTCTCGAACCGCAAACATGCTGACGATCCCGCTCGCCGCCCCCGCTAGGTCACCCATCCCCCCGATGCCCGCCGAAGGAAACGCCACGTTGTTGCTGGTTGACGACGATCCGGACCTGCTCCGGCTCCTGTCGATCCGGCTCAAGGCCAACGGCTACGCCGTCAACGCCGTGGACAGCGGCCCGAGGGCTCTCGCGGCCATCGGCGCCGCCCGCCCGGACCTGGTCCTCACCGACCTGCGCATGAACGGCATGGACGGCATGGCCCTCTTCCACGAGATCCAGGCGTCCTACCCGGGCCTGCCGGTGATCATCCTCACGGCCCACGGCACCATCCCCGACGCCGTGGCCGCCGTGAAGCGCGGCGTCTTCGGCTACCTCACCAAGCCCTACGATCCCGACGAGCTCCTGGGCCAGATCCGCCGCGCGCTGTCCCTGCACGGCGGCAAGGTGCGCTCCGGCGCCGGCCAGCTCTGGCGCGACGAGATCGTGACGCGCTCCTCGCTCATGGAGGACCTCCTGTCGAAGGCCCAGCGCGTGGCCGCGAGCGACGCGAGCGTGCTCATCCAGGGCGAGAGCGGCACGGGCAAGGAACTGCTCGCGCGCGCGATCCACCGCTCGAGCAACCGCGCCAACCACCCCTTCGTCGCGATCAACTGCGGCGCCATTCCCGAGACGCTGCTCGAGAGCGAGCTCTTCGGGCACACCAAGGGCTCGTTCACCGGCGCCATCGCGGACCAGCGCGGCCTCTTCGTCGCCGCGGACAAGGGCACGCTCTTCCTCGACGAGATCGGCGACATGCCGCTCGCGCTGCAGGTGAAGCTGCTGCGCGTCATCGAGACGCGGGAGGTGCGCCCCATCGGCGCCTCGCGCTCCATCCCCTTCGACGTGCGCATCATCTCGGCCACGCACCGGGACCTCGCCAAGGAGAAGGATTCCGGCGGCTTCCGGGAGGACCTCTACTACCGCCTCAACGTCGTGGGCCTGCGGCTGCCCTCGCTCGCCGAGCGCACCGAGGACATCGCCCTGCTCGCGCGCCATTTCCTGGAGAAGCTCGCCTCGCGCTACGGCCGGGAGAAGCCGGCCTTCGCGCCGGACGCGCTCGAACTGCTCGCGAAGGCGCGCTGGCCGGGCAACGTGCGCCAGCTCTTCAACGTGGTGGAGCAGTCGGTGGCGCTCTGCCCGACCGAGATCATTCCCTCGGTGTTCGTCGAGCAGGCGATCCAGGTGGAGATGCACGAGATGACGTCGTTCGAGGACGCGAGGAAGCGCTTCGAGCGCGACTACCTCACGCGCCTCATGAAGCTCACGCGCGGCAGCGTGACGCAGGCGGCCCGCCTGGCGCGGCGCAACCGCACGGAGTTCTACAAGCTCCTGCAGCGCCACGGCATCGACGCCTCGATGTTCAAGGGCGAGGCGAAATAGGTCCTGAATCCCCGTCACCTTGTCGCCGCGGGACGACAGGCCGGGTTCCCGCAAAATCAACGAGTTGCAACCGTAACCCGCAATCCGGTCGCCCCCGAGCGACGCTGTGCGTCGTACCGTCCCCGACCGCTCGCCCGCCGAAAAACGCTAAGAGGCTGATTCGAAAGGGATAGAGGGACTTGGCACTGACCTTGCTCAATGATTCACCAAGGTCCGCCGCTTTCCGGGAGGGATCACATCCCGGCGACGGATACAACGAGTGCGCCTTGTGGGGCAGGTTTCCTGCCCCTTTTTTTTTGTCTTTTCCGGCGCGCGGCCGCTAGTCCGCTTCCTCGATCCAGGCCATCTGGATGGCCTCGAGGATCTTTTCGCCCGAGCGCTCCGGGTCGTCCGCGAACCCCTCGAGCTCCATCACCCATTGGCGCAGGTCCGTGAAGCGGACGCTCTTCGGGTCCGTCTCCGGCATCTTCTCCGCGAGCGCGATGGCGATCTCGCGCGAATCGGTCCACTTCATGGCGGGGCCCCCTCGCGGGACGGGCGGCTAGCGCTTGAGTTCCGACGCGTGGTTGATCGTGTAGCGGGGAATCTCGACGGTGAGCGCAGCCGCCCCCACCTTCGCCTGGCAGGCGAGGCGCGAGGTGAGTTCGAGCCCCCACGCCTTGTCGAGCAGGTCGTCCTCCTTGTCGCTCGCCGGCTCGAGCGCGTCGAAGCCCTCGCGCACGACGACGTGGCACGTGGTGCAGGCGCACGACTTCTCGCACGCGTGCTCGATCTCGATGCCGTGGGCGAGCAGGCTGTCGCAGACGGACACGCCGGGCTCCGCCTCGATCGTGGCGCCCTGCGGGCAGAGGGTGTCGTGCGGCAGCACCGTGAGGCGCGTCACGAGGTGGGCACCTCGCCGATGCGCCGGCCGGAGAGCGCCTTGGCGATCGTGCGGTCCATGCGGCGGGCGGCGAACGGCTCGCTCGCGCGATTGACGGCCTCGAGGGCCGATTTCACCGCGCGCGGGTCCGTCCCCTGCGCGGCCCGGCCGAGGGAGGCCGCCTGGGCCTCGAGGCTCTCGCGCTCCTGCGGCGACAGGAGGTCGCCGTCCGAGGCGAGGGCGGCGCGCAGCGCGGCCAGCATGGACTGCGCCTCGACCCGCTGCTCGGCGAGAGCCCGCGCGTCGCGGTCCGCCTGGGCGTGGTCGAAGCCCTCGCGAAGCATGCGGGCCACCTCGTCGTCGGTGAGCCCGTAGGAGGGTTTCACGACGACGGAGGCCGTGACGCCCGTGGTCTTCTCCTGGGCGGATACCGAGAGCAGCCCGTCCGCGTCCACCTGGAAGGTCACCGCGATGCGCGCCGCGCCCGCCACCATGGGCGGAATGCCGCGCAGCTCGAAGCGCGCGAGCGACCGGCAGTCGGACACGAGTTCGCGCTCACCCTGCACGACGTGGATCGCCATCGCCGACTGCCCGTCCCGGAAGGTGGTGAACTCCTGCGCGCGCGCGACCGGAATCGTCGAATTGCGCGGGATGACGCGCTCCACGAGCCCGCCCATCGTCTCGAGCCCGAGCGAGAGCGGGATCACGTCAAGCAGCAGCCAGTCGTCGCCGGCGGCGCGGTTGCCCGCGAGCGCGTTGGCCTGGATGGCGGCGCCGATCGCCACGACCTGGTCCGGGTCGAGGTCCTTGAGCGGCGGGCGGCCGAAGTAGTGCTCGACCGCGCGCTGCAGGTGCGGCATGCGCGTGGCGCCGCCCACGAGCACGACGCCGTCGACGTCGGCGGGCTTGAGCCCCGCGTCGCGCAGGGCCTTGCGCGTGGGACCGAGCGTCTTGTTCACGAGGCCGGCCGTGATCTGCTCGAACTCCCGCCGCGAGAGCTTGAGGTGCATCTGCTGGCCCCACGAGAGCGTCACGTCGGCGCCCGCCTCGTCGCGCGTCGAGAGGGCCTCCTTCACCTGCCGCGCGGCGACGAGCAGGCGCCGCGTGTCCCGGCCCGAGGCGTCGGCGAGCCCGTGGTGCACGCGCCAGTGCACCGCGATGGCCTGGTCGAAGTCGTCACCGCCCAGGGCCGAGTCGCCGCTGGTGGAGAGCACCTCGAACACGCCGCGCGTGAGCTTGAGGATGGAGAGGTCGAAGGTGCCGCCGCCCAGGTCGAAGATCGCGAAGGTGCCCTGCGAGGCGTTGTCGAGGCCGTAGGCGATGGCCGCGGCCGTCGGCTCGTTCAGCAGGCGCAGCACGTTGAGGCCCGCGAGGCGCGCGGCGTCCTTCGTGGCCTGGCGCTGCGAATCGTCGAAATACGCCGGCACGGTGACGACCGCCCCGAAGAGCTCGCCGCCGAGCGAGGCCTCGGCCCGCTCGCGCAGCACGCGCAGGATGTCCGCCGAGACCTGCACCGGCGAGCGCAGGCCCGCCGCCGTCTCGATGCCGACCATGCCCGGCGCGTCCACGAACCGGTAGGGCAGCGCCCCGAACTTGGCGACGTCCGCGACGCCGCGGCCCATGAAGCGCTTCACCGAGACGATGGTGTTGGCCGGGTCGTCCCCGGCCCGGGCCTTGGCCTCGTCGCCCACTTCCGCGCGGCCGTCGGGGTGGTAGCGCACGACCGAGGGCAGCAGCACGCGGCCCTCGGCGTCGGGCAGCGCCTCGGCGGCGCTGCTGCGCACCGTGGCGACGAGCGAGTGGGTGGTGCCCAGGTCGATGCCGACCGCGAGGCGGCGCTGGTGCGGTTCCGGCGATTCGCCGGGCTCGGAAATCTGCAGCAGGCTCATGGCCGTCCCTCGCTCGCCGCCTCGAGCGCGTCGTCGATCTCTTCCTCGAGGCGGTCGAGGAAGCGCAGCTTCCTCACGAGGGAGCAGCCGGCTTCATAGTTGCGGTCCCCGCCGAGCGCCCGGGCGAGGAGCGCCTGCATCTCGCGCCTCGCGGACGCGAGCTCGCCGCGAACCGCCTCGAGCGTGGCGGGGTCACCGCGCGCCCGCCCGCTTTCGACGGCCTCGCGCCATTCCATCTGCTGCATGAGGAAGTCGGGCGGCATCGAGGTATTGGACTCCTCGCCGGTGTCGAAGCCCTTGAGGCCGAGCAGGTAGCGCGCGCGGTCCAGGGGGTTCCTCAGCGTGCGGTAGGCCTCGTTGGCGCGCGTGGCCCACTGCATGGCGACGCGGCGCTCGGTCTCGCCGGCGGAGGCGAAGCGGTCGGGGTGCACGCGCGACTGCAGGTCGAGATAGGCGCGCTCTAGCGCGTCGAGCTCGAGCGCGAACGCGACCGGCAGGCCGAGCAGTTCGAAGTGGTTGCGGGAGAATTCGGCGGTCATGGAAGCGCGAGGGGCCAACAGGTGCGCCCCCGCGCCGGCGCGCGTGCAGTCACGCCGGTGGATCAGACGTTGAACGACTCCCCGCACCCGCACCGGTCCTTCTCGTGGGGGTTGTGGAACTTGAAGCCCTCGTTGAGGCCCTCGCGCACGAAGTCGAGCTCCGTGCCGTCGAGGTAGGCGAGGCTCTTGGGGTCGACGAGGACGCGCACGCCGTTCGACTCGAACTGCACGTCGCCTTCCTGCGCGTCGTCCGCGAACTCGAGCTTGTAGGCCATGCCGGAGCAGCCCGTGGTGCGCACGCCCAGGCGCAGGCCGATGCCCTTGCCGCGCTTGGCGATGTAGCGCTGGACGTGGTCGGCGGCGCGTTCGGTGAGGGTGACGGCCATGGTCAATCCGCCGCCCGCTTCGCCGCGTCGTCCTCGCCGTACTTCTTGCGGTAGTCCGCCACGGCCGCCTTGATGGCGTCCTCGGCGAGGATCGAGCAGTGGATCTTCACCGGCGGGAGCGCGAGCTCCTCGGCGATCTGCGTGTTGCGGATGGTGGCGGCCTCGTCGAGCGTCTTGCCCTTCACCCATTCGGTGACGAGCGAGGAAGAAGCGATCGCCGAGCCGCAGCCGTACGTCTTGAACTTCGCGTCCTCGATGATGCCCGTCGGGCCCACCTTGATCTGCAGCTTCATCACGTCGCCGCAGGCCGGCGCGCCCACCATCCCGGTGGCGACGCCCTCCTCGTCCTTCGCGAACGAGCCGACGTTGCGGGGATTCTCGTAGTGGTCGATGACCTTGTCGCTGTATGCCATGGTGATTCTCCGGTTGCCTAGTGCGCCGCCCACTGCACGGAATTGAGGTCGATGCCTTCCTTGTACATTTCCCAGAGCGGGCTCATCTCGCGCAGCTTGCCGATGCGCTCCAGGATGAGCGTGACCGCGAAATCGATGTCGGCCTCGGTGGTCCAGCGCCCGAGGGTGAAGCGGATGGAGCTGTGCGCGAGCTCGTCGTTGCGGCCCAGGGCGCGCAGCACGTACGAGGGCTCGAGCGAGGCCGAGGTGCACGCCGAGCCCGAGGACACGGCCAGCTCCTTCATGCCCATGATGAGCGACTCGCCCTCGACGAAGTTGAAGCTCACGTTGAGGTTGTGCGGCACGCGGTGGTCGATGTCGCCGTTCACGTAGACCTCCTCCATGCCCTTCAGGCCCGCGAGGAGGCGGTCGCGCAGCATGCGGATGCGCTCGCCCTCCGCGGCCATCTCCAGGCGAGCCAGGCGGAAGGCCTCGCCCATGCCGACGATCTGGTGCGTGGCGAGCGT
>CAZPLW010000062.1:0-18595 GCA_964587315.1 uncultured Lysobacter sp. | reverse complement strand
CGCCAAGCCCGGCAGCGGCGTGGTCACCAACAACGTGGCCAACGGCATGCTGAAGAACCCGGGCGCGGTGAAGGTGTTCATGAGCACCTGGAGCAACTTCAACTTCTCCTGCACCGGCGCGGACCGCTGGGACAAGGCGATGGCGAAGGTGCCCTTCTTCGTGCACATGGTCACCAACGCCTCGGAGATGACGCAGTTCGCGGACATCGTCCTGCCGGCGACCCTCAACTGCAGCGAGGGCACCTCGATCATCACCAACATGGGCAACCTGCACGGCTACGCGACCATCCAGCAACCCTGCGGCAAGCGCCTGTGGGACGTGAAGCAGGAGGAGACGGAGGTGATGTGGCTGCTCGCGCAGAAGCTCAAGGCCAAGGGCTTCGCGAACCTCGCGAGCTACTACGAGACGGAATTCAAGGACCCAGAGACCGGCAAGCTCCCGACGAACGAGAAGGAATTCACGCTCATCGCCGCGAAGATCACGAGCGCCACGCTCTGGATGCCCAAGGAGCCCATCAAGGGCGACCAGGTCAAGGGCTGGGACGAGTTCGTGAAGCGCGGCATGGTCTCCGGCGCGAAGTACTCGTACAAGAAGGGTTGGGGCGGCAAGTTCAATACCGCCACGAAGAAGTTCGAGTTCTACAGCGAAACGCTCAAGAAGGGCCTGCTCGAGCACGCGAAGAAGTACGAGACCACCGTAGACGACATCCTCGCGGTCTCCGGCTACGCGGCCCGCGGCGAGATCGCCTTCATCCCCCACTACGAGCCGCCCAAGCGTCACGGCACGGTGGCGGACTACCCGTTCACCTTCATCGACTACAAGTCGCGCCTGAACCGCGAGGGCCGCTCGGCGAACCTGCCGTGGTTCCAGGAATTCAGGAAGTGCGATCCGGGCGACGTGTCCTGGGACGACGTGGTCAAGATGAACCCGGTGGACGGCGCGAAGCTGGGCCTGAAGACCGGGGACGTGGTGAAGATCACCTCGACCGCGGGAACCATCACGGTGAAGCTGAAGCTGTGGGAAGGCGTGCGCCCCGGCACGGTCGCCAAGGCCTACGGGCAGGGCCACTGGGCCTACGGCCGCGTCGCCTCGCTCGACTACGCCAAGGCGATGCCCCGCGGCGGCAACAACAACGAGATCCTGGTGGACGACTACGACCGGCTGAGCGGCGCCACGGCGCGCAACGGCGGCTTCGTCGGCGTGCGCATCCAGAAGGCCTGAACCCCACCCCACCGAACTGACTGGAGACGACAATGAGATTCGGAATGGTCATCGACCTCTCGCGGTGCGTGGGCTGCAGCGCGTGCGCGCTGGCGTGCAAGGCGGAGAACAACACGCGAACGCGCGACAACGGCCAGAGCTTCAACTGGGCCGATTTCATGATGAAGACCGAGGGGACGTTTCCCGACGTGACGCACAGCGTGATCCCGGTGCTGTGCAACCACTGCTCCGACGCCCCGTGCGTGAAGATCTGCCCCACGGAACCCAAGGCGATGTTCAAGACGCCCGAGGGCGTCACGATGCACGACCCCGAGCTGTGCATCGGCTGCCAGAAGTGCCAGAAGGCGTGCCCGTACTCGAACAGGGAACTCGGCGACGAGAGCCTGGACGGCCTCACTTACAGCGTCATCAGCTACAACGAGCAGGACATCGACACGCAGGCGTTCTGGGCGAACAAGACGGCGATGATCCCCGGCTGCACCTCGGCCCCGGTCGACGTGGCCAAGGCCGCGGGCATGCGCACGCCGGCGGGCAACAAGTTCGTCGAGGGCAACGCGAAGAACTACCGCAAGGACAACGTGGTGGAGAAGTGCACCTTCTGCTACCACCGCACGAGCAACGGCCTGCAGCCGGCCTGCGTCGAGGTGTGCCCGTCCCAGGCGCGCATCTTCGGCGACCAGGACGATCCGGCGAGCGCCATCTCGCAGGTGCTGAAGGCGCAGAAGTCCTTCCGCCTGCAGGAGGACAAGGGGACGAAGCCGAACGTCCACTACGTCGGCAAGTACACCGCCCGCGCCTGATGCGCGTCGCGGGCTACACTCGCGGGGCGGATCGCGGTCCGCCCCTTTTCGTTCCGGAGCCACCCATGCCCCACCCCGATCCCGTCGCCGGCGCCGCCCGCGAGAACCTCTGCCGGCTGCTCGCGGCGTCGTTCTACCAGCCGGAGGCCACGCTCGCGAGCGAGGGGCTCTTCGCCGGCCTGAACGACGCGGCGACGTCCCTCGACGCGGCGCTTGCGCAGGACGCCCGGCAGATGGAAGCGGCGTTCGGACGGGAGGGCGCCGAGGCCCTGCTCGTGGAGTACACCCGCCTTTTCCTCGGACCGGTCGCGGCGGTGGCACGCCCCTACGGGTCCGTGTGGCTCACGAAGGAAAAGACCCTCATGCAGGAGTCGAGCCTGGCCGTGCTGGGGCTCTACCGCGAAGGCGGATTCGACCTGGCGGAGGATTTTCGCGAGCTGCCGGACCACATCGCCGCGGAACTCGAGTTTCTCTACCTGCTCATCTTCCGGGAGAACCGCGCCGTGCGCGATGGCGAGCCCGCCCTTCCGGAAGTGCGATCGCTCAAGCGGCGATTCCTGGAGGCACACCTGGGCGCGTGGGCGCCGGCATTCTGCCAGGCGGTCTCCCTGGGAACGACCAGCGACTACTACAGGGCTCTCGCGACGCTCACCACGCGTTTCGTCGGCCTGGAAGCCCGGCGCGGCGCCGGAACCTGACCCGGGCCACTACCGCGCAGACCCCCCGGGACGATGGAAACACTCGACGCCGCCGAACGGCTTTCCGCGCTGGGCCATGAATCGCGGCTGGCGATATTCCGCCTCCTCGTGCAGGCCGGCGAGCCCGGCATGAATGCGAGCGCCATCGGGAAGCAGGTGGGCCTCGCGCCCCCGACGCTCTCGTTCCACCTCGCGCACCTGAGCCGCGTCGGCCTGATCACGGGCCGGCAGGACAAGCGCTTCATCTTCTACTCGGCCAACTTCCCGCAGATGGACGAGCTGCTGAGCTTCCTCACGTCCAACTGCTGCCAGGGCCGGGCGTGCCTGCCGAAGACCGCGTCGACCGGCGTCGTGCCGGTCGACCGGATAAAGAGGCGGACGGCGCCTACCTGAACTTGTAGCTCACCATCCCGTACCAGTACGCCCCGCGCGGATTGTGCTGGGTGAAGTCGTACGGGACGGAGCCGGCCGACAGGTCGATGGGCGGATCGCGGTCGAGGATGTTGCGGCCGCCGACCGTGAGCTTCATGTTCCTGAAACCCGTGTACGAGACCTGCAGGTCGTACGTGTCCCAGTTGCCGATCTTCGCCGCGCCCGGCGGGGCGGAGGTCGAGGCGTCGTAGCTGTCGACGTGGTTCCAGGCGAGCGTCGTCGACCACGGGCCGCGGTCCCACAGCAGCGAGTGGATCGAGCGCAGGCGGGGCAGGTTGTAGGTGCCCGCGTACTCGGTGAGCGGGTCGTCGCGCACGACCTGCGTCTTGTAGCTGTGCAGGTACGTGTTGGTCGAGGTGAACGTGAAGGTGCCGTACTCGCCCTTCCAGAAGCGCCAGCGCAGGTCGAGGTCCACGCCCTGCGTCTGCAGTTCCGTGAGGTTCACGAACTGGTTGAGCACGCCGACGATGGCGCCCGGCGCGCCACGCGCGATGTCCTGCGCGTCGGGGGCGGTGCGGATCACGCGCGCCGCGTAGGCCGGGTTCGTGGTCTCCCCGTCGAGGATCGTCTGCACGCCCTCGGTGTTGATGATGTTCTTCTGCTTGATGTCGTAGGCGTCGACGATCACGTTGAGGTCCGCGGTGATGTCCCAGACGAAGCCCAGGTTCTTGCTGGTCGACTTCTCGGGCACCAGGTCCGTGCCGCTCGCGATGATGGCCGCGACGCTGCCGGCCGGGCAGTAGGCGGTGTTGATCTCGCAGCGGCGCGTGTCCACGACCGTGTTGAAGGCGAAGGCCGCGGAGTCGCCGGCCTCGACCAGGTTGGGCGCGCGGAAGCCCTTCGCCCAGGAGCCGCGCACGAGGAATTCCTTCACCGGCGACCAGCGGAAGGCCACCTTCGGCGTGGTGGAGCTGCCGAAGTCGCTGTAGTGGTCGAGGCGGGCCGCGGCCTGCACCTCGAGGTTCTTCAGGACCGGGACGTTGAACTCGATGTAGCCCGAGGTGAGCGTGCGGCTGCCCTTGGCGCGGTTGCTGCCGCGGCCGAGCACGTCGCCGGAGGCGAGCACGTCGTCGGACTCGTCGAGGAGCGATTCCTTGCGCGTCTCGAGCCCGGCGGCCATGGCGAGCGGGCCGTTGGCCATTTCCATCAGCTCGCCGGTCACCTTCGCGTCCCACTGCTTGATCTCGGTCTCGCCGCGGCGCTGGTAGTTCACGCGCAGGCGGTCGTACACGGCCTGGGTGTTGGCGGCCGGATTGAGGAAGTTGTACGAGCCGTCCGCGATCACCGAGAGCAGGCCCGAGACCCGGATGCCGTTCTTGTCGTCCTGCGTGGCCTCGCTCTTGGCGTAGAGCAGGGCCGATTCCCATTCCCAGCGGTCCCAGCTGCCTTTCAGGCCCGCCACGGCGCGAGTCGCCTTCACCTCGTTGTCCACCTGCCGCGGGCCCACGTCGTCGAAGCGGTAGCGCACGTCCACCGGCACGCTGTACGGGTTGCTCGGGTTGCCCACCGGAAGGCGCGCGTTGATCTGGCGAGCGACGCCCGGGCCCACCTGCGTGGAGGGCGTGCCGAAGGGCAGCAGCTGCGTGAACGTCTCGGTCTGGTTGTAGCCCAATTCGGCGAAGCCCGTCAGGGTCGGGGAGAAGTTGTAGGTGAGGCGCGTGAAGATCCCGAAGCGGTCCGTCTCGGGGATGAGCGTCGGGAACTGGTTCGTGTCCTCCACGCACTGCAGCACGCTGCCCGGCGGCACGGCGAGCCGGTCGGCAGGGCAGGTGGGGAACGGCAGGCGGGCGGTGGGGAACGGGGAGGTTCCCGGGACGCGCGCGTAGTTGCCGGGGAACGAGATGGTGCTGCGCAGGTCCGTGCCGCCCTGGTAGCGGCTCTGGTCGAGCGTGTGGCTCCAGTCGCGATCGCGCACCCAGATGGCGTCGCGCTTCAGGTAGTCGACCACGCCGACCACGTTGAACTTGTCCTTGGCGAGGTCGCCGTGGCCGGCCGCGAGGCTCGCGCGCGTCTCCTGGCCGTCGCCGTGCTTGGTCTGACCGTAGCCCGCGGTGCCTTCGACCCCGACGAAGTCCTTCCTCAGGATGATGTTGACCACGCCGGCCAGCGCGTCCGATCCGTAGATCGCCGAGGCGCCGTCCTTGAGCACCTCGATGCGCTCGATGGCGGCGAGCGGGATGCTGTTCAGGTCGACGAAGGCGTCCTGCAGGTTCTGCGCGAAGGGGATGTTGGCCATGCGCCGCCCGTTGATGAGGGTGAGCGTGGCGCGCTGCCCGAGGCCGCGCAGCGAAACCCCCGAGGAGCCGCGCGCGAAGCTGCCGGTGAAGGTCTCCTCGTAGGCGAAGCCGCTGTTGGAGGGCAGGAAGCGCATCACGTCGGCGAGCGTCGAGTAGCCGCTGCGCTCGATCTCCTGGCGCGTGATGATCTGCACCGGCGCCGGTCCCTCCGCGTCGACGCGCTTGATGTTGGAGCCGGTCACTTCGATCTTCTCGACCGCCTGGGCGACGGCCTGCGCGTGCGCGGTCGGGGCGAGCAGGGTGGCGGCGAGGGTCGTGGCGCCGGCGGAGAAGACGGGCGCGAGGGCCCGGGCGATTCGCTTGCGTTGCATTCGGTCGTCCTCTGGTGGGAATGGCGGGTCTCGTCGAATTCGCGCTGGCCGATGCGTGCGGCATGCGGGCGCCAGCGTGGGCGAACCCATGCTAGCGGCGAGGTTCCCGCGGGATTGAAAGCGAGTGTTTCCCCGTGTCGCGGGCGCGTCGCGGTCTGTGACATGGCGTCCGGCCCGCGTTACAAGTGCCATCGGGCCCTTGGGCGCGGGCTCCGGGCGTCCGTTAAAGGGAGGGTGGATGCCGCCGGAACGGGCGGCGCCCGGTTGCGTCCGGTGCCGCGGGCCGCCTTCCTTGCGCCCGGCCGGACGACTTCCGCGCTCGGAGGATGATCATGTCGAAGTTCGCGTTGCCGCAGTGGACGGTTGCCCGTCGTCTTGGCCTGGGCTTCGCCGCCCTGCTCGTGCTCACGCTCGCCATCGCGGCCGTCGGCGCCTGGAAGCTGGGCGCGGTCGTCAAGCAGACCCGCCTCACCACGAGCCAGGACGCGAGGGCCGAGCGCATCGTGCGCGACTGGCTCACCGAGACCCGGGCGAACTCCGTGCGCGCCGTGGTGATGTCCCGAAGCGACGACGCGGCGCTGCGCGCCCTGGTCGATCCGCAGATGAAGGCCGCCACGCAGCGCATCAACGAGATGCAGAAGCAGGTGGAGGCGGTGCTGGTGGACCCGGCCGCCAAGGCGCTCTTCGCCACCGTGGGCGAGCAACGCAAGGCCTACCTGGCTGCGCGCAAGGAAGCCGCCGACCTGCGCGCCGCGGGCAAGGCCGCGGCCGCCGTGGAGATCGTCGACCAGAAGATGATCCCGGCCGTCGACCGCTACGTCGCCGCCATCGCCGCCGTGGTGGACCACCAGGTGAAGCGCATGGACGAGGGCGTCGCCGAGTCGGAGGCGAACGGGGAGCAGGGACGCCTCGCGCTCGTGCTGGCGGCGCTCTTCGCCGTGGTCGCGGGCGTCCTCATCGCCTGGAGCCTCACGCGCTCGATCACGCGTCCCCTGGGCGAGGCGGTGGTGCTCGCGCAGCGCGTCGCCTCGGGCGACCTCACGAGCCACGTGGAGGACGCGGGCGACGACGAGCTGGGCAGGCTGCTGCGCTCGCTCGGGGACATGAACGACAGCCTGCGCCGCATCGTCGGCGAGGTGCGCCAGTCCGCGGACTCGATCGCGACCGGCTCCACCCAGATCGCCACGGGCACGCAGGACCTCTCCTCCCGCACGGAGGAGCAGTCCTCCAGCCTGCAGGAGACCGCCGCCGCGATGGAGCAGCTCACGTCGACCGCGCGCCAGAGCGGGGAGTCGGCCGGCCGGGCGAACGAGCTGGCGGGCGAGGCGAGCCGCGCGGCCGCCTCGGGCGGGGAGATCGTGGCGCGCGTGGTGAGCACCATGGAGGAGATCACCGCGCAGAGCCGCCGGATCGCCGACATCGTCACGGTGATCGACGGCATCGCCTTCCAGACCAACCTCCTCGCGCTCAACGCCGCCGTGGAGGCCGCGCGGGCCGGCGAGCAGGGCCGCGGGTTCGCGGTCGTCGCGGGCGAAGTGCGGGCGCTCGCCCAGCGCAGCGCCACGGCCGCGCGCGAGATCAAGGCGCTCATCGCGACGAGCGTGGACCGGATCGAGTCGGGCGGGACGCTCGTCCAGGACGCGGGGCGCTCGATGGAGTCGATCGTGGCGCAGGTGCGGAGCGTGTCCGAGCTCATCGGCGAGATCAGCGTCGCCTCCCGCGAGGAGGGCACGGGCATCGCGCAAATCAACGACGCCGTCTCGCAACTCGACAACGTCACGCAGCAGAACGCCGCGCTGGTCGAGGAAAGCGCGGCCGCGGCCGACAGCCTGCGGCGCGAGGCGTCCCGGCTCACCGTGGCGGTCTCCGCCTTCCGGCTCGCCCCGGCCTGATCCGCGGGCGGCTGGCGTCGCCTCCGGCGTTCGGCGAGAATCGGCCGGACCCACGGGAGGTGACGACATGAAGACCTGGACCGCCGCGCTCGCGGCGCTGGCCCTGGCCGCGACGGCCGCAAACGCGCTGGACTTTCCGCAACGCGCGGTCACGCTCGTCGTGCCCTTCGCCGCCGGCGGGCCGGTGGACGTGGTCGCGCGCATCCTCGCCGAGCCCATGCGCCGCTCGCTCGGGCAGGCGGTGGTCGTGGACAACACGACGGGGGCGGGCGGGAGCCTGGGCGTGGGCCGCGTGGCGCGCGCCGCCCCGGACGGCTACACGCTCAGCATCGGCCACTGGAGCACCCACGTGGTGAACGGCGCGGTGTACCCGCTGAACTACGACCTGCTGAAGGACCTGGAGCCCGTGGCGATGGTGGGCGGCAACCCGATGATCATCGTGTCGAAGCCGATGCTGCCCGCCTCGAACCTGAAGGAGCTCGTGGCCTGGGTGAAGGCCCGTCCGGACGCCGTGAACGTCGGCACCGCCGGCGCGGGTTCGTCCACGCACATCGCGGGCGTCTATTTCCAGAACGAGGTGGGCGCGAAGCTCGCCTTCATTCCCTACAAGGGCACCGGCCCGGCGATGCAGGATCTCCTCGGCGGCCAGATCGACATGATGGTCGACCAGCTCTCGAATTCGCTGCCGCAGGTGCGCGGCGGGAAGATCAAGGGCTACGCCATCACGGCGAAGGAGCGCTCGGGCGCGGCACCGGAGATCCCCACGGTCGACGAGGCGGGCCTGCCGGGACTGCACATCGCCATCTGGTACGGCCTGTGGGCCCCGCGCGGGACGCCGAAGGAGGCGATCTCGCGCCTGAACGCGGCGGTGGTCGCGGCGCTCGCCGACGGGCCCACGCGCGAGAAGCTCGCGGCCCTGGGCATGGAGATCGTCCCTCGCGAGCGCCAGACGCCCGAGGCCCTGGGGGCGCACCAGAAGGCGGAGATCGAGAAGTGGTGGCCCCTCATCAAGGCGGCCGGCATCCGGGCGAACTAGGGCCGGGGGTGCCGTTCGGTCAGGAAGCGCTCGCCTTCGCTTTTTGGGGTGGAAAGAAACGTTTTTTGTGACGCAGTCGACTTTTTTGCGTCAGAAATCGCCCTAAAATGTCATCCGTAACGGGCGCCCATGGCGGGGCCCGAACCCCTTCACGAAGGAGACGACCTTGAAGATGACCGCCCTGATTGCCGGTGCCCTCGTCGCCTTGGCCTCCGTCGCCGCGATCGCCGCCCCGACCGAGACGCAGGTCCTGTCGATCGCCGCCGCGCGCGACGAGGTCCGCAGCGCCCGCGCCGCCATCGAACGCGAGGACTGGGACCGCGCCATCGCGCGCCTGAAGGCGGCCGAGCGCCTGGACCCGGGCAGCGCCGACATCCAGAACCTCCTGGGGTACGCCCACCGCATGAAGGGCGACGTCGAGCAGTCCTTCGTCTATTACAACCGCGCGCTCCAGATCAACCCGGACCACCGCGGCGCCCACGAGTACATCGGGCGTTCCTACCTGCTGCTGGGGCAGGAGGACAAGGCGAGGGAGCACCTGGCCCGCCTCGAGCAGTCGTGCATGGGGGAATGCCCGGAGCGCGATTCGCTGCGCGCCGCCATCACCGAGGGCTGGCCCTGGCGCAAGGGCGTGCGCAGCGGGCAGCGCGCCTACTGACCGGTTCCCCGGTCCCGGGGTGCTCCTTCGGCGCCCGGGCCGGCGGCTCAGCCGGCCGCGAGGTGCGCCGCCAGCTGGTCGTAGGTCGCGTTGAACCCGCCGTTCATCGACTCGAAGAGGCTGCGGTAGCGGGCGCGCTCGACGTCGTTCGCGCCGAGGGGCCCGCCGCGCAGCACGAGCGTCGTGCGCCCGCCGGTCTCCTCGAGCGTGAGGACGTTCAGCACCTCGAGCGGCCAGTCCGCGAAGAAGGGCGCGCGCGTGATGCCGCCCGCCTCGTCGGAGAACGACTGCACGAACACCAGGCGCCGCGGCGCGACGATCTCGCGGAAGATCCATCGCCCCCACATCGACTGCCCCGCGGGCGAGCGCATCCCGTAGAGGAACATCCCGCCGGGCTCGAGCTCCAGCCGGGCGACGGTGGTCGCCATGCCCTTCGGTCCCCACCACTGCCCGAGCCTGTCGCGCTCGGTGTGCGCCTTCCACACGAGTTCGCGTGGCGCGTCGAAAGTGCGCACGACGGTGAACGGGTCCTGCAGCACGAGGTGTTCGGCCAGGCGCGCCAGGTGCTCCTTGAGCCCCTCGAACGCGCCGTAGTGCTCGATCACGTGGTCGCGCGCCTGGTCCGACGGGAAGAGCATCGTCATCGTGAGGCGCGTCCTCGCGCCTTCCTCGGCGAAGAGCACCTCCACCTCGAAATTCACGGGCTCGACTTCCTTCTCGCCGCCGTGCCGGTAGCGCAGGCGCGTGGGCTTCTCCACCTCGAGGAAGGTGACGAGGTTCTCGTAGTCGCGCCCGTCCGGGCCGTGCATCGTGAAGCGCCACTGCCCGCCCGCCTCGATGGCGCCGTGCTGCGTGGTCGTGGTGAAGCCGCGCGGGCCCCACCACTCGGCCAGGTGCGCGAGGTCCGTCCACGCCGCCCAGACGAGCTCGCGCGGGGCGTCGAGGAGCCGCTCGGCGAGGATCTGCTTCGGGGCGAGGCGGGTCTGGTCGAGGTCGTTCATGGTCGTGCGGTCCTTTCCGGCTTTCGTCTCACTTCTTGGTCGCGCGCTTGCCGGCGCGCTTCGCGTCCTTCGCCTGGATCTCGCGAAGATAACGTTCCAGGCCATCGAGTCTTTCCTCCCAGAGGCGGCGATAGGTTTCCATCCACTCGGTCGCGTCCCGCAGGGGCGCGGGCTCGAGCTTGCAGGGGCGGAACTGCGCCTCGCGCCCGCGCGTGATGAGCCCGGCGTGCTCGAGCACCTTCAGGTGCTTGGTGACCGCGGGCAGGCTCATGGCGAAGGGCTCGGCGAGCTGCGTGACCGAGGCCTCGCCGCTCGCGAGGCGCGCGAGGATGGCGCGGCGCGTGGGGTCGGCGAGGGCGGAGAAGGTGGCGCTCAGGCGGTCGGCGGTCATGGCGGGGTTAACCAGACGGTTATTTAACCGAATGGTAAACCCCACCGCGGGGGCGCTGTCAAGCGGGCCGCGTCGCCCGCGCCGCCATCAGTCCCGGTAGCCGGGCAGCTGCGCGTCGAGGCGCCTGAGCAGCGCGGGCCAGGCGAGACCGCCCCCGGCGCCGTGGGTGACGGCCTGCCACTGCGCCGGGGCGCCGTCGACGATGCGCTGCGGGATGTGGCGCAGCTTCCCGCCGCCCGCCTGCGCGCGCACCTGCATCAGGCAGGTCGCCTCGAAGAAGTACATGGCCACGAACGCCTCGGCCACCGACCGGCCCACCGTGAGCAGGCCGTGGTTGCGCAGCATGAGGAATCGCTTGTCCCCCAGGTCGCGCACCAGCCGGGGCTTCTCGTCGGCCTCGAGCGCGACGCCCTCGTAGTCGTGGTAGGCGAGCGAGGAGAGCACGAAGATCGAGTGCTGCGAGAGGGGCAGGACGCCGTCCTCCTGCGCCGAGACCGCGACGCCGTTCACGCTGTGCACGTGCAGCACGCACTGCGCGTCCTCGCGCGCGGCGTGGATCGCGCTGTGGATGGTGAAGCCCGCGGGATTCACCTCGTGCGGGCCCGGCATGAGCTTGCGGCCCGCGAGATCGACCTTGACGAGGCTGGAGGCGGTGATCTCGCGGAAGAGGTAGCCGTACGGGTTGATGAGGAACGCGTGCTCCGGGCCCGGCAGGCGCGCGGAGATGTGCGTGAAGATGAGGTCGTCCCAGCCGAAGAGGGCGACCAGGCGGTAGCACGCCGCCAGTTCCACGCGCAGGGCCCACTCCTCCTGGCTCACGGCGTTGCGGACGGCGGCGGTCGGGGTGTCCATGGTTCCTCCTTCCCGGGATGGCGGTTCGCGGATATTATATAGACCGGTCTACTTCCACAAGCCCGCCATGCCCCGCGCCCCCCGCCCGATCGCCGACGCCCCGCCGCGCGAGCGCCTCCTCGAGACCGCCATCGACCTGCTGCGCCGCTCGGGGCTCTCCGGCGCGGGCATTAACGAGATCGTGCGCGAGAGCGGCGCGCCCAAGGGCTCGGTGTACCACTACTTCCCGGGCGGCAAGCCGCAGATCGTGGACGAGGCGCTGGCGCGGCACTCGGAACGGGTGCTCGCCTTCATCGAGGCCGCGCTCTCGCGAGGGGACGATCCGGCCGCGCGCGTGCGCTCGCTCTTCCTCGCCTTCGCGCAGCGGCTCGACGCCTCGCGCTACGACCGCAGCTGCCCGGCGGGAACGTGCGCGCTCGACCTCGACGAGGGATGGGCGGGCCTGCGGGACCGGCTGGGTGCGACGTTCGACGCGTGGGTCGCCCTCATCGACCGCCGGCTGGGATTCGGCGACGCGAAGCGCTCGCGCTCCTTCGCCGGACTCCTGCTCACGGCCATCGAAGGCGCCTACGTCCGCGGCCGCGCGGAGCGTTCGAGCGTCGCCTTTCGCGAGGCGGGGGAGTGGCTCGCCAACCTGGCGCAGGCCGCCGCGCCGGCCCCGACGCGGGCGAAACCCAAGCCGCGTCGCGCCCCCGGCCTCCCCGCTCGCGCCCGGAAGTCGCGTCCGTAAGTCACGGGCGGCGGGCGACGTCGGGGACGCCGGACACCGGCGCACGCGCCGCGCATGTCCCTTGCGGTGAATCAAGTCCGGGCGGCTTCCCGAGCGCACCCTTTTCGAAAGGCGATATCGGCAGCCGTTCGCGGCTCGGTGGGCGCGGGCGACCCGGGGCAGGACCAACTGGGAGAGACGTCATGAACCGCAGCACGCTTTCGAAACTCATGCGGGTGGCCGGCCTCGTCGCGGCCGCCGCGCTCGCGACCGGCGCCGCCCGCGCCGCCGACCCGGCCTACGCCGGAAGCGAGAAGTGCAAGGGCTGCCACGAGGACGAGTACAAGTCCTGGAAGCAGTCCTACCACGCGAAGATGGTCCGTCCCAAGGACGAGGCCATCCTCAAGGACGTGGTGGAGAACTGGGCCAAGGACGGCCCCGCCAAGGTGAACCTCACCGGCGCGCCCGCGAAGCTCGACGACGTGGTGATGGTCGTGGGCTCCAAGTGGAAGCAGCGCTTCCTGGTGAAGAACGCCGCCACGGGCGGCATGCTCTTCCTCGACAAGCAGTGGAACACCGTGCACAAGCGCTGGGAGCCCTACGGCCAGAAGAACGACTGGGACACCAACTGCGCGACCTGCCACGCCACCGGCTTCCGCCTGACCTCGTACGATCCCGCCAAGCCCGCCGAGCAGAAGTGGTCGATGGCCGAGGTGAACATCGGCTGCGAAGCCTGCCACGGCCCGGCCGCGGAGCACGCGAAGGCGAAGGGCAAGAAGCCCGTCTATTCCTTCAAGGGCAAGAGCGTGGAGGAGCAGACGCGCGTGTGCGGCTACTGCCACATCCGCCTGGACAACGAGCAGTTCAAGACCGCGCAGGGCAACGATTCCGAATACCTGCCGCATCCGGAAGTCGGCAAGACCTGGCTGCCGGGCGACGACTGGACGAAGTGGTATCCCGACAAGGCCGTCATCCCGGGCGTGCATCCGGAAGACAGGATCGACGCCACCTACAAGGGCGACCTCGCCGGCATGTTCAAGCTCGACGAGCAGTCGAAGAAGACGGGCATCTACGACGCCGGCAAGCACCACCAGCAGTACCAGGAATACCTGCAGTCGAAGCACTACAAGGCGGCCAACGAGAAGGACCGCATGAGCTGCAGCGCCTGCCACAGCTCGCACGCCACCGAGGCGAAGCCGAAGCTCGTCAAGGCGGCCGACACCTGCATCGGGTGCCACAAGAAGGGCGAGTACACGGTCGAGAAGCACATGCCGGGCACGGGCCAGACCGCGAAGGACCTGTTCATGCGCACGCACACCTTCAACAAGGACCAGGCGCGCGCGTCGGGCCCGACGGCGAAGGACGAGCCGGTCTACTTCAAGAAGTGAGCGGCTGAGAATCGGCGCGGTCCGGGGGCATCCCGGCCCGCGCCTTCCCATTCTCCGGCGGAGCGATGAGCGACATCTTCCGCGACACCTTCCTCGGCTTCATCCGCGTGCACGTGCTCTGGCACGCCTGCCGCGAGCGCATCTACGGCGCGGAGATGATGGAGGAGCTCGCGCACCACGGCTACGAGGTGAGCCCCGGCACGCTCTATCCCATCCTGCACGCGATGCTCGAGGCGGGGCTGCTCGAGGCGCAGGGCGAGGTCGAGGGGGGGCGGGTGCGGAAGTACTACCGGGCGACGCCCGAGGGGCGGCGCGCCCTCGTGGGCCTGCAGGAGCGCATTCGCGAGATGACGCGCGAGGTGCTGCGGGAGATCCCCGCGGAATCGATTCCTTCTGCCTAGGCCGCGGACGCCCAGAGGCGCGTGGCGCGAATGGCGCTCGCGCGCGTGTAGAAGAAGCCGCCGCGCTCGAAGCCCGCGACGAGCGTGGCGCGCACCGCGAGCACGCGGCCGGCGTCCGTGCGCAGGACCACCACTTCCGGCGGCAGTCCCTCGAGCGCGTGGCCCGGCGCCGGCAGGCCGTGCAGGTCCAGCGAGGGGTGGATGCGGGCCGTCGCGTGATCGTAGAACGCGGGCCGGAAGCCGAGCGCGCGCAGGGCCTCGTGGCTGCGCCGGGTGCGGGCGGGCCGGGTGTCGGGCGGGGGAAGCAGGGCTTTCCTCATGGCAACCTCGTCGTCGGTCGGGGAGGCGGATGCACGAGGCCAGTGTCCGCCGGCGCGGGCCGGATGCTGTGAACCGGTTCGCTTTCCGCGCGCGGCCGGCGCGGCACGGCGCGGATGGACGGCGTCACGCGCCCGGCGAACGGTGGGGAGATGCCCGGGGGTTGCACCTGAAACCGCCGGGCGGGCGAGCCCGAGGCGGCCCGCGCCAGCCGGACCGGCCCGCGTCAGCCGGACCGACCGATAATCTGGGCGGTGGCGATCAGTTCCTCGAGCAGCGCCATCGAGGCGTTCCCGGAGATGGCGTAGGGATCGAGGATCGTGGTCTCGCTGTACTTGAGGAGGGTCGAGGGGTTCACCTTCGCCAGGTCGACCTTGCCCATCGTCCAGCCGGCGAAGCGGCGCTCGGCGATCTCCCCGTAGTGCAGCACGACGACGTCCTTGTGGCGGTCGTCGCGCACGATCTGGTTGTAGAGCGCGTTCACCGGCCCGCGTCCTCCCTCGAGCACCTGCATGAAGATGTCCCCGCTCTGGCAGAGGATGCCGGTGATCCCGAGCGCGGGATTGCGGGCGCGCGACTGCGCGAGGATGCCCTCGGTGAGCTCGGCGTTCGCGGGCTGGGCCGAGCGGCTGGCGTAGAGGAGGCGGACGAGCATGGTCTGGCTTTCGGGTGAACGGGTCAGGCGGACTTGCGCTGCAGCAGCGAGAGGAATTCGCGGCGCAGGTTCGCGTCCTTGAGGAACGAGCCGCGCATCACGCTGTTGATCATCTTGGAGTCGGTGTCCTTCACGCCGCGCCACTGCATGCAGAAGTGGTCCGCCTCCATCACCACGGCGAGGCCGTCGGGCTGCATGCGCGATTGCAGCAGGTCCGCCAGGCGCGTCACGGCTTCCTCCTGGATCTGCGGGCGGCTCATGACCCAGTCGCACAGGCGCACGTACTTGGACAGGCCGATGAGGTTCGAGTGCTCGTTGGGCATCACGCCGATCCAGATCTTGCCCATGATCGGGCACAGGTGGTGGGAGCAGGCGCTCCTCACGGTGATCGGGCCCACGATCATGAGCTCGTTCAGGTGCTCGATGTTCGGGAACTCCGTCACCGCGGGCACCGGGATGTAGCGTCCCCGGAAGACCTCGGTGAGGTACATCTTCGCCACGCGCCGCGCCGTCTCCTGCGTGTTGTGGTCGCTCTCGGTGTCGATCACCAGGCTCTCGAGCACCGCGCGCATCTTCGCTTCCACCTCGTCCATGAGCGCGGGCATCTCCTCGGGCGCGATGAAGCGGGAGATGTTGTCGTTGGCGTGGAAGCGCTCGCCGGCGGCCACCACGCGATCGCGGATGCGGCGGGATACGGGTGAGGTCTCGTTCCCGGCTTGCGGGGGTTTCGTGTCGTCCATGGCGCTATCCTACCCTCGCGCGGGGCTTGCGACGGCGCGGGCGCGGATACTGCACGATCCGCGCGAGCCGGGTCTCGAAGGGGTCGCGGCGCGAGAGTTCGCGCGCCTGTCGCGTGGCCACCAGCGGAAAGTGCGGCAGGGCCGCGAGCCGGTCATGCACACTCCAGCAGGCCGCCGGGCTCGTCACCCAGTCCGCGGGGTCGAGGCGGCGCAGGTCGAAGGGGCGGCTGTAGCTGCGCAGCGTGTGCCGGCCGCGGCGGTCGCAGTATTCGTGGAAGTAGCTCATCGCGAGCTCGCGCAGCGTGCGGTAGATCGGGTCGCGGTAGCGCAGCACGCCGCCGTTGGTCTTGGAGATGGCGCCCCAGCAGCGGCCCTTCCGGAAGACGGTGATGCAGTGCGGGTAATCGGAGAGGTCGCAGTCCAGGTGCACCACGAGGGGCGGGCGGCCGTGCAGCCAGAGCGCCGCGGCCGCGACGAACGCGCCCTCCAGGCAGTGCGCGCGGCGCTGCCGGAGCACCTCGCGCACCGAGAGCAGCGACTCGCCGCCGATCTCGTGATTGGCGGGCACGCGGTTGAGGAACGCCTGGATCTTCTGCGGCGTGGCGAGGCGCGCGAGCGTCGCGAACTCGCGCGCGGTGAGGCCGAGGTCTTCGCGTCGTGCGGTGTGGCGGGTCGAGGCCATGCGTCGCGACTCCCGGGGCGGGTCGATGCGCGCATTCTGTCACGACGCCGGCCCTCGCCCGAATCAGCCCAGGATCACCCGGCTCCCGGGGTAGTCGATGAAGAGCCGCCGGCCCTTGAAGAAGGCGGCGCCGAGCGTGCTCGTGCGCTCGCCGTCCACGACGTTGGGCGAATCGGTGTAGACGGGCGCCTGCACGGCGATCGCCACGCCGGCCAAGCTCACCGTCACCGGCGGCCCGAGGCGGTCCTCGCGGACGCCGTTCACCAGGCAACTCCGGCGCACCTCGCCCTGCGCGGGCATCGCGATGGCCGTCCCGCCGCCCGCCGCGAGCGTGAGGGCGCGATTGAGGCCGGTGTCGATGTTCATGCGCGTGGCGACTTCCCGGCCGTCGGCCAGCGTGAGGCGGGTCTCGACGAACGGGTGGCGGCCCCGGAAGGCGAGCGGCATCGCGGTGGCGCCCTCGGGCAGGCGCCATGCCTTCGGGTCGTGCAGGCGCACGACCCGGGCCGAGTCGTCCACCTCCACCACGAAGCGCCGGAAGAGGTCCGCGCCGATCACGCCGCCGAAGCCGATCGCCTCGAACTTCTCGCGGCACGGCATCGTCCGCTCGGGCACCACGACGGCCGACAGGCCGCGGTAGGCCACGCGGCCGAACGAGACCGCGAAGCCCTTGCCGATGACGCCGACGGGGGTCGCCGGATTGGACGGATCGCCCAGGGGCTTCGCGCCCGTGGTGTCGAGGCCCAGGGCGGCGGTGCGCGGGCCGTCGATGAAGACGGTGACCGGGGCGCCCGTGTCGAGGATGAACTCGACGTCGGCCCGCCCGTTCACGCGCCCGCGCAGCAGGATGAGGCCGCCCGCGCCTTCGCGATAGGCCAGCTCGACCGGGGCGGAGCCTTCCACCGTCACCTCGGGCTCGGGAAAGCCCATCAACAGGCCATGGATGTCGCAACCCGCGAGCGCGAGCGCCGCGCAGGCCAGCGCGGCCGTTGCCGTCGTCTTCATGCGTGAGTCCTCGGAAGATGCCGAAAGCCTTGTGACGTCACGGAACTGCAATCTGGATTCACCGGAGCCATAGTAGACTCGCCGGGCCGGGCGGAAAGCGCCTCGATGCGCGGACGACGGCCACGGAGGATTTCTACGAACAACAGGGAAAGGGGAATCACCATGAACGCCATCCGTCACGCCGCCATCGGCGCCTGCATCGGCCTCGCCAGCGGCCTCGCCGTCGCCCAGTCCATCGACAACTCGAGCATCGGCAAGCCCGAGTTCCGCGAGCACAAGCACACCTACGGCCTCGTCTACCGCCTGCCGAAGGAAGTGACCGACATCCTCGACGCGAAGATCTACCCGCCGCTGCGCAAGAAGCTCGGCGAGCTGGGCCTGCACGCGGAAGCGCGCACCTTCAACCTGCAGCACGTGACGGTGGTGCACATCCACAACGCCGATCCGTCGACGCCCGCGAAGATGCTGAAGGCGCTGCCCAAGGTGCCGCCGGTGATCACCCTCACGCTCAAGGATTTCTACAACACCGAGGCCTCCAAGGGCGCCGGCGCGCCGTGGTGGTTCGACCTGGGCGTCGTGAAGAGCGGCCAGGGCTACACGGAGATGATGTCCTTCAACACGGTGGCCACCGCCGCGCTCACGCCGCTGCGCGACGGCCCGCTGCCGCGCTGCACCGGTCCCGTCTACGCCCACATGAGCGACGTGGCCAAGGAACTCACCCGCACGGTGGGCGTCTCGGGCGTGAACGTGATGAAGGACGGCAAGGAGACCGCCTCGCACAACCCGCACAACACGCTCATGTACAGCATGACGAAGTACGACGACCGCCTGCAGGCCGCGATGAAGTCCTTCGCCGCCGAGATGGACAAGGTCCTCCCCGACGGGATCCACACCCAGTTCAAGGACGTCTCGATCGTCGAGATCGGCTTCATGGGCAACGTGATCCGCGAGTTCTACCGCATCAATCTCGCCGACGGCACCGTCTTCGACACCACGAGCGGGCAGGCGGTGAAGGGCGGCTGGCAGAAGTAGCCCGCCATCGCTCCGGGCGGCTGCGCCGGCCACGCGCCGGGGCGGCCGCACCGCGCGTCGCCGTCGGGCACACGG
>CAZPLW010000061.1:0-18708 GCA_964587315.1 uncultured Lysobacter sp. | reverse complement strand
GAAGTGCGGGAGAAGTGACGGGGCGCCGCCCGCCTTGTCCGCCGCGCCGCATTTCACCGCCGTCGACCACGCGATGATGGCCCGGGCGCTGCAGCTGGGCGCGCGAGGTCTCGACACCGCCACCCCCAACCCCAGCGTCGGCTGCGTGATCGCGAGGGACGGGCGCATCCTGGGCGAAGGCTGGCACGCGCGGGCTGGCGAGCCGCATGCGGAGGCCGCCGCGCTCGCCGCCTGCCGGGAGGGCGCCGCGGGCGCCACGGCGTACGTGAGCCTCGAACCCTGCAGCCACCACGGGCGCACGCCCCCTTGCGCGGACGCGCTCGTCGCCGCCGGCATCGCGCGCGTGGTCGCGGCGCTCGAGGACCCGAACCCGCTCGTGGGAGGCCGCGGCTTTGCCCGGTTGCGTGAGGCCGGCATTCGCGTCGAGTCCGGCCTGCTGGCCGACGAGGCCGCCCGCCTGCACCGCGCCTTTCTCGCCCGCATGCGCCGCGGGCGCCCCTGGATGATCCTGAAGGCCGGCGCTTCCCTCGACGGGCGCATCGCCCTCGCGAGCGGCGAGAGCCGCTGGATCACCGGCGAGGACGCGCGACGCGACGTGCACCGCCTGCGCCGCCGCGCCTGCGCCGTGCTCACCGGCTATGGCACGGTGAAGGCGGACGATCCGGAACTCACGGTGCGCCACGTGTCGTGCGAGCGGCAGCCCCGGCGCGTGGTGATCGACAACAGGCTCGAGCTGCCGGACGGCGCGAAGATCCTGCAGGGCGAGCCGCCGCTCGTGCTCACCGTGAGCGGCGACGCGGCGGCCCGCGCGAGGCTCGAGGCGAAGGGCGCGGAAGTGGTGGCCGTGGGCGCGCAGGGCGCCAAGACGGACCTCGAGGCGCTCGCCCGGCTCCTTGGCGAACGGGGCTTCAACGAAGTGCTGGTCGAGACGGGTTCGAAGCTCTCCGGCTCGCTGATTCGCGGGGGGGTCGTCGACGAGATCGTCCTCTACCTCGCACCTTCGCTGCTGGGCGACCTCGCGCAGGGCCTCTTCGCGCTGGGCGAGCTGGCCTCGCTCGGCGAACGCCGGAACCTCGCGGTGACCGACGTGCGCCCGGTCGGGCGCGACCTGCGCGTGACCGCGCTCCTGGAGAAATGACATGTTCACCGGCATCGTGACGGCCGTCGGCCGCATCGCCTCCTCGGCACCGCTGGGCGACGGCGTTCGCCTGCGCATCGACGCGCCCGGCCTGGGGATGGACGACGTCGTCCCGGGCGACTCGATCGCGATCCAGGGCGTGTGTCACACCGTGGTCGCGAAGGACGCGGCGGGCTTCGACGTCGACTCGTCGGCCGCGACCCTGCAGGTCACCACGGGGCTGGAGGCGGGGCGCGACGTGAACCTCGAGAAGTCGCTTCGGCTGGCCGATCGCATCGGCGGCCACCTCGTGAGCGGCCACGTGGACGGCGTCGGCGCGGTCGTCGCCTTCGAGGACCTGGGCGCGAGCTGGCGCCTCGAGATCGAGGCGCCGCCGGAGCTCTCGCGCTACATCGCGAAGAAGGGGTCCGTGGCGGTGGACGGCGTGAGCCTCACCGTCAACGAGGTCCGCGGGGCGCGATTCGAGATCAACATCATCCCCCACACCCGGGCCGTGACCACGCTGGGCCGCCTCGCGGCCGGCTCGCGCGTGAACCTCGAGGTCGACATGACCGCGCGCTATCTCGAGCGTCTCATGGCCGACCGGGGCTAGCCGGAGGGGCCTTCGGCCCACGAATCGGAGCCCGCGCGGGCGTCCCGGTCCGCCTTCGGGCAAAATGGAGGGCCGACCAGCGGAGATTTCCCCGTGACCGTCAGCCCCACCCCCGAAATCATCGACGAAATCCGCCACGGGCGGATGGTCGTGCTCGTGGACGCCGAGGACCGCGAGAACGAAGGCGACCTCGTCCTCGCCGCGGACTTCGTGACGCCCGAGGCGATCAACTTCATGGCCACGCACGCCCGGGGCCTCATCTGCCTCACCCTCACCGAGGAGCGCTGCCGGCAGCTCAACCTGCCGCTCATGGTGAGCGACAACCGCTCGCCCCACGGCACGGCGTTCACGACCTCGATCGAGGCCGCGACGGGCGTGACCACGGGAATCTCCGCCGCCGACCGGGCGCGCACCGTCCGCATGGCGGTCGCGAAGCACGCCCGGCCCACGGACATCGTGCAGCCCGGCCACATCTTCCCGGTGATGGCGCAGAACGGCGGCGTGCTCGTGCGCGCCGGCCACACCGAGGCCGGGTGCGACCTCGCCGAGCTGTCCGGCCTCACGCCCGCGGCCGTGATCTGCGAGATCATGAAGCCCGACGGCGAGATGGCGCGGCTGCCGGACCTGCTCGAGTTCGCGCAGGTGCACGGCCTCAAGACGGGCACCATCGCCGACCTCATCCGCTACCGCAGCATCAACGAGAAGCTCGTCGAGCGCGTGGCGGACAAGGCCATCGCCACGCCGTACGGCCCGTTCCGGCTGTGCGTGTACCACGACAAGAGCGCCGACGAGCTGCACTACGCCCTCGTGAAGGGCGATCCCTCGCCGGAGCGCCCGATCCTCGTGCGCGTGCACGAGCCGTTCCATTCCATCGACCTCTTCGACTTCGACGTCTCGCGCCACGCCTATTCCGTGCAGGACGCCATGCGCCTCGTCGCGCACCACAAGGAGGGCGTCATCGTGCTGCTGCGCCGCCACGAGCGCGCCGGGGAGATCCTCGAGCGCTTCGCGCCGGCGCTCTCCCAGGCGAGGGCGGTGCGCAAGTGGGACCCGAAGCTGCACGGCGTGGGCGCGCAGATCCTGCGCGACCTGGGCGTGGGCAAGATGCGGGTGCTCGCGCGGCCCAAGCGCATCCCGAGCATGGGCGGCTTCGGCCTCGAGGTCGTCGAATACCTGTCCCCCGAGGACGCGTCCCGGGTGAAGGCCGTATGACCGCGATCGATCCCGACCTCCGCGGCGAGGGCATGCGCATCGGCATCGTCTGGAGCCGTTTCAACGAGGACATCGTTCGCGGGCTGCTCACGGCCTGCGACCGGGAACTGGTGAACCTGGGCGTGCTGCCGACCGACATCGACGTGGTGAGCGTGCCGGGCGCGCTGGAGCTTCCCCTCGCGCTGCAGGTGCTCGCGCTCGAGCGCAAGGCCTTCGGCCGCCGCTACGACGCGCTGGTGGCCCTGGGCGCCGTGATCCGCGGCGAGACGTACCACTTCGAGGTCGTCTCCAACGAGAGCGCGCGGGGCATCCTCGACGTGCAGCTCGAGACGGGCGTGCCCATCGCCAACGCGGTGCTCACGACGAGCACGGAGGCGCAGGCGAAGGAACGCGCCGACGTGAAGGGCGCGGAGGCCGCGCGCGTGGCCGTGGAGATGGCCAACCTCCTGAAGGCGGTGTCCGGATGAGATCGCCGAGACGGCGCGCCCGCGAGTTCGCGCTGCAGGGCCTGTACCAGTGGCTGCTCACCGGCGAGGGCGCCGGCGCCATCGGCCGCGACCTGGCCGAGCTGGAGGACCACGAGGCGGCGGACCACGATTTCCTCGAGCGGGAGCTCGCGGGCGTCATCGCATCGGCCGGGGAGCTTCGCCTGCTGCTCGAGCCCCTCGCCGACCGCAAGTGGGAGGAGGTGAGCCCCATCGAGCGCGCCATCCTGATGATCGGCGGCTGGGAGCTGATGCGCCTTCCGGAGGTGCCCTACCGCGTCGCCATCAACGAATCGATCGAGCTCGCCAAGCGCTTCGGCGGCACGGAGGGCCACCGGTACGTGAACGGGATCCTCGATCGCGCCGCCGCGCAGCTGCGGCCCGACGAGGTCGCCGCCGGTCGCACGGGCGACAGAAAGTCCCGACAGAATGCCGGTCGCGCGCCCCGCGCGGCCCCCGCCAAGAAAGCCGACGCATGAGCCAGAACGACACCCCCGAATTCGAGCTGATCGCCCGCTACTTCAACCGCCCCGCCGGCAACGCCGTCCTGGGCGTCGGCGACGACTGCGCCCTGGTCGACGTGGCGAACGGGATGGATCTCGCCGTGTCGGTCGACACGATGGTCGCGGGCACGCACTTCTTCCCCGACGTCGATCCCGAGAACCTCGGCCACAAGGCGCTCGCCGTGAACCTCTCCGACATGGCCGCCATGGGCGCGATGCCCTACTGGGCCATGCTCGCGCTCACGCTGCCCGCGGTGAACCACGAGTGGCTGGAGAAGTTCGCCAAGGGTTTCTTCGACCTCGCCACCGAATTCGACGTCTCGCTCATCGGCGGCGACACGACGCGCGGCCACCTGTCGATGACCGTCACGATCATGGGCGAGGTGCCCGCCGGCGCGGCGCTGCGCCGGGGCGGCGCCCGGGCCGGGCAGGACGTCTGGGTCTCCGGCAGCCTCGGCGACGCGGCGCTCGCGATCGCGCACCGCCATGGCCGGCTGGTGCTCGAGGCCGACGACTACCACGAGGCCGTGATGCGGCTGTACGAGCCGACGCCCCGGGTGAAGCTGGGCCAGGCGCTGCGCGGCCTCGCCACGAGCGCCATCGACATCTCCGACGGCCTGCTCGCGGACCTCGGCCACATCTGCAAGCTCTCCAAGGTGGCGGCCACGGTCGAGCTCGAGTCGATCCCGGTCTCGTCCATCGCGGCGAAGCACCTGGGCTCCAAGGAAGGCCTCACCGCCGTGGTGGCGGGCGGCGACGACTACGAGCTGTGCTTCACGGCCCCGCAGAACGCCCGCGAAAGCATCGCCGAGCTCACCGACATGCTGGGCATCCCGCTCACCCGCATCGGCAAGATCGTGAAAGGCAGTGGCGTGACGCTCCTCGACGAGGCGGGCCGCACCGTGTCCCCCGACATCCGCGGGTACGACAATTTCCCGCCGGCCTGACGCGCGGTTCCTCGTCTCGCACCCGGCGCATTTCATCGCGCTGGGATTCGGCGCGGGGCTCTCGCCGGTGGCTCCGGGAACCGCCGGGACGGCCGCGGCGCTCCTCGCCTATTTCGCCCTTGCGACGTTCCTTCCGCCGCTCGCCATCGCCTTCCTCGCGGTGCCGCTCTTCTTCGTCGGCGTGTGGGCCTGCGGCGTCGCGGGGCGCGACCTGGGCGTCGAGGATCACGGCGCGCTCGTCTGGGACGAGTTCGTCGCCTTCCTGCCGCTCGCGGCGCTCGCCTCCTCGAGCCTCGTCCTGCAGGCCCTGGCCTTCGCGCTGTTCCGGCTCTTCGACATCTGGAAGCCGTTCCCCATCCGCCAGTTCGAGCGGCGGCTGCGGGGCGGTTTCGGCGTGATGTTCGACGACCTGCTCGCGGCCGGCTACGCCTACGTCGCCTTCGCGATCGTCATCCTCGTCATCCACCGAACCGCGGGAATCCCGTGACCGACTGGCCCTATCCGCGCCTCATCGCCCACCGCGGGGGCGGCTCCCTCGCCCCCGAGAACACGATGGCCGCCCTGAGGCTCGGCGCCTCGCTGGGCTATCGCGCGAGCGAATTCGACGTGAAGCTCTCGCGCGACGGGGTGCCTTTCCTGCTGCACGACGCGACGCTCGAGCGCACGACGAGCGGGCAGGGCACAGCCGGGGAACTCGACTGGGCCTCGCTCGCCGCGCTGGACGCCGGCGGCTGGCATTCGCCTGCCTTCCGGGGCGAGCGGCTCGCGCGGCTGGACGAGGTGGTTGCCTTCGTCACGGGCGGCGGCCTCATGGCCAACGTGGAGATCAAGCCGACGCCGGGGCGGGAGCGCGAGACGGGGCGGGCGGTGGCCCGGGCCTGCGCCCAGGGATGGGCGGGATCGGCGAGCCTTCCCCTGCTGTCCTCCTTCGCGTTCGAGGCACTCCAGGCCGCCCAGGAGGCCGCGCCGCAGCTTCCGCGCGCGTGGCTGGCCAAGTCCCCCGGCGACGAGGACTTCGCGCGGCTGGAGCGCCTGCAGGCCGCCTCGATGCACTGCTCGCACAAGGCCGTCACGCCGGAACTCGTGGCCCGGGTGCACGGCGGCGGGCGGCGGCTGCTGGCCTGGACGGTGAACGACGCCGATGAGGCCGCAAGGCTCCTGGCCTGGGGCGTCGACGGGATCATCACGGACAACCTGCGCGCCTTCGCGGAGCGCTTCCCGCAGCACCTCTAGCGCCCCGATACATCAACCGCTTGCGGGTCTTTCTTGAGACCCCTTTGGAGGATGTATTGCCAACTCCATGATTTCGTGATTAATATGGGGCGAAATTTCCGTCGCCCCGCGGTGTGACCGCGGCGGCATCCGGCAACGCGGATCCGGAAGGCTCCCCTTGGCTCGCATCGCGGTCTTCAACCAGAAGGGCGGCGTCGGCAAGACAACGACGACCCTGAACCTGCTTGCCGCCATCGCGGCGCGGGGCGGCGCGCCCCTCGCCATCGACCTGGACCCGCAGGCCCACCTCTCGGCCATCGCCGGGGTCTCGCCGCAGTCTTCCGATGCCAGCATCTACGCGTTCTACCGCGACGCCCGGCCGCTTTCGTCGCTGGCCGCGACCTCGGCGCTGGGCTGGCCCATCATCCCGGCCCACATCGAGCTGGCGAAGGTCGACACGCAGTTCGGCAAGGGCCCGAACGTGCTGAACCGCCTGAAGACGGGCCTCGCGCGGGACGGCATGGGCGAGGCGGGCGCCGTGCTCATCGACTGCTCGCCGATGCTCGGCGTGCTCTCGCTCTCGGCGATCTTCGCCTGCGACCGGGTGCTCGTGCCGGTCTCGGCGGACTACCTCGCGGTGAAGGGGGCGATCCAGGTCGACCGGACGCTCAACGCCCTGCAGCGCGTCGTCGGCCGGCGGATCGAGCGACGCTACGTGGTCACGCGTTTCGACGCGCGCCGGCGCATGTCGTGGGACATCCTCGAGACGTTCAAGTCGCGCTTCGGCGCGGATCTCGCCGAAGCGCGCATCTCCGAGAACGTCTCCATCGCCGAAAGCCCCTTCGCGGACCGCGACGTGTTCGCGCACGCGCCGGCGAGCCGGGGGGCCGCGGACTACGCCGCGCTCCACGTGGAGCTGGAAGCCTCCGGCTTCTTCGGCGAGCGCGTGGAAGCGACCCGCGAGCCGCTCGCCGCCGTCGCCTGAGATCCCCTAGGGTTCGCCCCGCCGGTTCTCGTCGGCGATGAGGGAGATCACGCCCTCGAGGTCCGACACGTCCGCGGCGCCGGACTCCTGCAACTCGCGCGTCTCGAGGATCACGCAGTGGTGGTAGACCTGCCGGAGCTTGCGCTCGGCCTCCGCGAGGTCGCGCCCCAGGATGGCCAGGTTGTCGACCACCGAACCGCCCCGCGTCCGGATGCGGAAACCGAACTTCTTCATCTCGACCGCCATGGACCCTCTCCCCGGTGGGTGGTCCCCGGCGGGCCGTCTACGCGGCCAGGGCCCGGGGCATCGCGAGCTTCGCGTCGAGGTCGCGCAGCGCCGTCCGCAACCCTTCCTCGACCACGGGGTGGTAGAAGGGCATCTCGAGCATCGAAGCGACCGTCATTCTGTTCGCGAGCGCCCAGGCCAGCAAGTGCCCGATGTGCTCGGCGGCCGGCCCGGCCATCTCGGCCCCCAGGAAGCGTCCCGTGGCCTTGTCGGCGTAGACGCGCAGGTGGCCGCGGTTGCGCAGCATCACGCGCGAGCGGCCCTGGTTCGCGAACGAGACCTCGCCCGCCTCGAACGTGCCGGCCGCGAGCTTCGCGAACCCGCCGCCCACGATGGCGACCTGCGGGTCCGTGAACACGACGGAGAGCGGCGCCCGGCGAAGGCCCGGTTCGGCGGCGTCCGGCTTCGCGGCGTTGTGGCCCGCGATCCGGCCCTCGTCGGCGGCCTCGTGCAGCAAAGGGATGTCGTTGGCGGCGTCGCCGGCGATGAAGATGCCCGTGTCGCCGATGCGAAGCGTCGCGGCGTCGAAGCGCGGCACGCCCTGGGCGTCGAACTCGAGGCCGAGCGCATCCAGCCCCAGGCCGTCGACGTTCGGGCGCCGCCCCGTGGCGGCGAGCAGGTACTCGAAGCGCTCCACGCGCGGCGTGCCGTCGAGGGCGCGGTAGGCCACCTCGACCTCGTCGCCCACGCGCGTCACGCGTTCGACGTGCGCGTCCGGGTCCACGTAGACGTCCTGCGAGATCGCCGCGAGGAATGCTTGGCGGACGACCGGGTCGGTGAGGGGGCCGATGCGCCCGCCGCGGCCCAGCACGACGACGCGAACGCCCAGCCGCGCGAGCGCCTGGCCGATCTCGAGCCCGATCACGCCGGGGCCGAACACGGCCACGGACTTCGGCAGGTCGTCCCAGGAGAAGACGTCGTCATTGACCACGAGCCGGTCGCCGGCCGCCTGCAGGAGCGCAGGGACGGAGGGGCGCGATCCCGTGGCGATCACGATGGCGCGCGCCTCGAGGCGCGTGTGGCCGCCGATCTCGAGCGTCGAACGGCCGGCGAAGCGCGCGCGGCCGGCGATGCGGTCCTCGGCCGGAATGCCGTCGATGGTGTCGAGCACGAAGCCGACGAAGCGGTCGCGCTCGCGTTTCACGCGGCCCATCACCTCGCGGCCGTCGATGCGCTTGGCGCCGTCGAGGTGCACGCCGAAGGCGGGCGCCGCATCGAGTGCGTGCGAAGCCTCGGCCGCGGCGATGAGCAGCTTCGAGGGCATGCAGCCCACGCGGGCGCACGTGGTGCCGTGGGGCCCGGCCTCCACGATCACGGCGCGGGCGCCGCGGGCGCGCGCGGCGCGGTAGGCGGCGAGGCCTGCGGTTCCGGCACCGATCACCGCGACGTCGACTCGTTGCGTCTTCATGTCCTGCGCTCCTCGTTCCATTCGGGATGGGGCGGCCCTTTGGTCGGGCCGCCCCGCAACGCCTTACGCCGCGAGCTTGCGGTCGCCGGCGAAGTAGGCCTCCAGCTCGTCCGCGCCGCCGATGTGGCGACCGCCGATGAACACCTGCGGGGCGGTGCCGCGGCCGGACACGGCGCGTACCGTCGAGAACGTGATGGACTTGCCGAGCGAGACTTCCTCGTACGCCACGCCGTGGGACTCGAGCAGGGCCTTGGCGCGCGCGCAGTGCGGGCAGCCGGGCTTCGAGAAGATGACGGCCGGCTCCGGCGCCTTCGTGGCCGGCGACAGGTACCCCAGCATCGTATCGGCGTCGGAGACCTCGAACGGGTCGCCGTCCTTCTCCGGCTCGATGAACTGCTTCACGATGGTGCCGTCCTTCACGAGCATCGAGTAGCGCCACGAGCGCTTGCCGAAGCCCAGGTTCGCCTTGTCGACGAGCATGCCCATCTTCTCGGTGAACTCGCCGTTGCCGTCCGGGAGGAACGTGACGTTCGGCGCGTCCTGGTCCTTCTGCCACTCGCTCATCACGAAGCCGTCGTTGACCGACAGGCAGACGATCTCGTCCACGCCCAGCTTCGAGAAGGTCGGGGCGAGCTCGTTGTAGCGCGGCAGGTGGGTGGTCGAGCAGGTGGGCGTGTAGGCGCCGGGCAGGGCGAAGACGACCACCGTGCGGCCCTTGAAGACCTGGTCGGTGGTGACGTCCTTCCATTGGCCCTCGTGGCGGGTTCGGAACGTGACGGCGGGGATCTTCTGGCCTTCGCGGGCGGTGAGCATGGGGTTTCCTTCCGGGGTTGGTTGATTGGCGACAGGGGGCATTCTGCGGCGTGACGATTGAGTGGTCCAATTAATTGTCGATATAATGACCATAGCCAACCCCTATCGTTCCCGCCATGACCCTCACCGAGCTCAAGTACGTCGTCGCCCTCGCCCAGGAACGCCATTTCGGGCGCGCGGCGCAGAAGTGCTTCGTCACCCAGCCCACGCTGTCCCTCGCCCTGGCCAAGCTCGAGGATGAGCTCGGCGTGCGCCTCTTCGAGCGCAACAAGAACGAGGTGATCGTGACGCCCATGGGCGCGGGTATCGTCGAGCAGGCGCGGCGCGTGCTGGACGAGGCGGGCAAGATCCCCTCGCTCGCCAAGGGCAGCCAGGACCAGCTCGCCGGGGCCTTGAGGCTCGGCGTGATCCCGACCATCGGGCCGTACCTGCTGCCCGAGCTCGTGCCGATCCTGCGCCGCAAGGCGCCCGCCATGCCGCTCATGATCGAGGAGAACTTCACGGGCAACCTCGTGCCGATGCTCCGCGACGGCGAGATCGACGTGGCCATCGTCGCGCTGCCCTTCACGGTGCCGGGCGTGCTCGTGCGGCCCCTCTACGAGGAGCCCTTCAGCGTGGTGGTGCCCGAGGGGCACGCCTGGGCGAAGAAGAAGCGCGTGCGGCCCGACGAGCTCTCGGGCGAGAACCTCCTCGTGCTGAACGCGGGCCACTGCTTCCGCGAGCAGGTGCTCGAGGCGTGCCCCGGGCAGTCCAACACGGCCAATCCCGAGGGGCGCTCGGGCAGCTCGCTCGAGACGATCCGCAACATGGTCGCCTCGGGGCTCGGCGTGAGCGTGCTGCCGGCCATGGCGCTGCAGGCTCGCTACGGCAGCAAGCTGGTGAAGGAGATCCCGTTCACGGAGCCGGTGCCCTCGCGCAAGGTGGCCGTCGCCTGGCGGGCCAGCTTCTCGCGCCCCAAGGCGGTGGAGGCGCTCGCGGGCGCCATCCGCGACATGAGGATGGACGGCATGAAACGCCTGGCCGCCTGAGCGCTCAGGGCGCCGCGACGGGCGCGAAGAACTGCTCGATGAGCGTGCGCATGAGCCGGCACTGCCGCACGAGCAGCGTGCGGTCCCCGAGGGTCTTCGTCATGACGAAGGTGCCCTCGGTGAGCGCGTAGAAGAAATCCGCCAGCGTGTCCAGGTCCACCGGCCGGCCGGGCGGATGCCGCGCGGCCACCTGGTCGAGCTTCGCGCGCAGCGTCTCGCGCCACACCATCGCGTTGCAGCGCAGCACGACCAGCGTGTCCTCGTCGAAGAGCTTGTTCTCGTAGATGAAGGACGCGAAGAGGCAGCCAGGGAAAGGCTGGTCCAGCGCCGCGAACTGTTCCTCGTAGAGCGCCACGAAGACGAGCAGCTGCTGCAGGGGGTCGCTCGCGAGCTTCTCGGCGCGGGCCATGTTCTCGCGCAGGTGCGCCTCGTCCTGCTCGGCGTACCGGTGGGCGAGGGCACGGCCCAGGTCCGCCTTGCTCGGGAAGTGGTGGAAGAAGGCGCCCTTGGTGATGCCGGCGCGCCCGTTCACGGCGTCCACCGTGGTGGCGCCGAAGCCATGGTCGAGGATCAGGTCCTGGGCGGCATCGAGGATGCGCTCCCGGGTGCGTTCGGGGTCGCGGGTTCGGGGTGCATCCGGTTTGAGGGTATTCACGTACCATAAGGTATGGGAGCCGTAACAAAAAATCAACAGGTTAGTAGTTGCATGCGAACTGGCCTTTCTTTAACATACCAAACAGTTTGTTCAATTGTTCGGGAGAAAACCCATGCAGAATGACGCCCGCGGCCTGGCCGTGACCCTGCGCGACCCCGCCGCCCTCGAGCCCTATGAGCGCGCGATCCGGGCTTTCCAGACCTACCGGGGCGATCCGCTCGCCCCGCTGGACGAGGCCCTGGATCTCGATCCCGGCTTCGCGGCGGCCGCCGCAACCAAGGCCTTGATCCTGATGACTTTCTTCGAACGCCGCTTCGCCGCCGACGCGGCGGCCGTCCTGGGCCGGCACCGCGACGCGTTCGCGACCGCCTCGCCGCGCGAGCAGGCCCTGGCGGGCGCGGCGGGAAGGCTCGCCCGAGGGGAATGGCAGGCCGGGGTGCAGGACCTGGAACGCATCCTGGTCGAATATCCCCGCGATGTCGCCGCGCTGCAGGTCGCGCACCTGTTCGATTTCTACCGGGGCGACGCGCTCAACCTGCGCAATCGGGTTTCGCGCGTGCTGCCGCACTGGTCCGCCGAAACTCCGGGGTATGCCTACGTGCTCGGCATGCACGCCTTCGGACTGGAGGAATGCAACCAGTATCCCGAGGCGCACGACACGGGGCGGCGCGCCCTGGAGGTGTCGCGCGACGACTGCTGGGCCATCCATGCGGTGGCGCACGTGATGGAGATGCAGGGGCGCATCGACGAGGGCGCGGCCTGGCTGGAGGACCGCCGGCCGGACTGGGCCGCGCCGGACAACGGTTTCGCGTTCCACAACGCATGGCACCTTGCGCTGTTCCACCTGGACCGTGCCGACCACGCCGCCGCGCTGGCCATTCACGACGAGGTGCTGGCCGGGGCCACCGACCTCGCGCTCACGCGCGTCGACGGCACCGCGCTGCTGTGGCGCTTGCGGCTGGAAGGGGTCGACATCGGTGACCGTTTCGAGCCCATCGCGGACGCCTGGGAAACGGCGCTCGGAGGCGAGGGCGGCTTCTACGCCTTCAACGATTTCCACGCCGCGATGGCCTTCGCGGCCACGGGCCGTCGCGAGGCGATCAAGCGGCTGCGCGCCGCGCTGCACGAATCCTCACGGGCCATCGACGACAACGGCGCCATGACGCGCGCCGTGGGACTGGAGGCCTGCGAGGCCGCCATCGATTTCGGCGAGGGCCGGTTCGGCCCGGCCGCGCATCGCCTGGCGGCGATCCGCGACCACGCCTCGCGCTTCGGCGGCAGCCACGCGCAGCGCGACTTGCTCACGCTCACGCTGGTGGAGGCGGCGGCCCGCGCGGGCGAACGGCGGCTCGCCGAGCACTACGTCGCCGAGCGCCTCGTGCACAAGCCCGCTTCGGCCTGGGGTCCCCGGCTCATGGCCCGCGCCCGGTCCCCGCACCGCCTGGCCTCCTGAGTCCCGGGAGGAACGACCATGGACGATGCGAGCGATCGGTGGAAGGGCGCGTGCCTTGCGCTGGCCGGCTGTGCGCTGGCCCTTGCCGCGACGGTCCACCTGGCGCAGGAGACCCGTGACGGGCCAGCGCGGGCGGCGCGCGACGACGCGCGCTTGTGCCTCGTCGAGGACCCCGAGGCCGCGAGGCTGATCTAGGCGAGGTCCTTCACGAGCGCATCGCGCGTGGCGGGGCTCACCGGTTCCTGCGACGCGCGGTACTCAGGATGGTCGACGCCGATCGAGAGCGCGACGCCGTACTTGAGGGCCTCGGCCATCTCCCGGGTGAGCTCGAAGCGCACGAAGTGCACCGAGGAGGTCTTCTGCTCGTTCTCGCGCTCGAGATCCTCGTCGGCGATGGCGAACACCTTCGGGCTGCCTTCCACCTGCACCCACACGCGGTCCTCGACGCCCTTCAGCTTCGCGAGGGCGACCTTGCGCTCGTCGGCGTCCTCGTACTCGATGAGCATCGTCGCCTTGAAGTTGCGCCCGTCGGGGACGAGCGGGTTGTACGCCTCCAGCTCGTCCTGGATCCCGGCTTCCTCGAAGGTCTTCTCGATGCGCAGCATCTCCTGGATCTGGTAGCGGATCGTGAGCTCGTCCTCGAAGAGCAGCGTCACGTGATCGCCGAGCGCGACGGCGCGCGGCTTCTTGTGCTCGATCACGCGGGCGCGGAAGTCCTTGCGGGCCTTCGCGTAGGCCTCGAGGGTCATGAGGGAGTCGCGGGTGATCTTGGGCATGGTGGTGGGCATGGTCTTCATCAGGTTTGGAACCGAAGGTGAACGCAGATGAACGCGGATGGTTTGGTGTAAGCGCGCAAGGCGCCGGTCAATCCGGGAGGCCGTACGCCATACGTAGCAGCGTGAGCGGGTGTTTCAGCTCGGCCTTGCCCTTCGTCTCGCCCATGCCCTGCTCGATGTGGCGGCCGCCGAGCTGGCAGTCGGAACTGATGAAGTCGGGCGCGGGGTCGGCCATCTGGCGGAAGACCGGGCGGCCGATCTTGTTGGCCATCGCATGGAACTCCTTCTTGCAGCCCCACGTGCCGGAGTGGCCGGAGCAGCGCTCGACCGTGTTCACCGTGGTGCCGGGCACGAGTTCGAGCGCCTCGCGCGTCTTCTGGCCCACGTTCTGCACGCGGGAGTGGCAGGGGATGTGGTACGAGACCTGTCCCAGCGGGCGCTTGAAGTCCGTCCTGAGCAGGCCCTCCTTCTGGCGCATCACGAGGTACTCGAAGGGATCGACCATCGCGGCCTTCACGGCCAGGACGTCCGCGTCCTCCGGGAACATGAGCGGCAGTTCCTGCTTGAACATGAGCGTGCACGACGGGATGGGCGTCATGATGGCGTAGCCCTCGCGCGCGAGCCTCGCGAGCGGCGGGATGTTCTTCTCCTTGGCGGCGGCCACTGCGGGCAGGTCGCCCAGCTCCAGCTTGGGCATGCCGCAGCAGGCTTCCTTCTCCACGATCACGTACGGGATCGCGTTGTGGTCCAGGACCTTCAGCAGGTCGTGGCCGATGCCGGGCTCGTTGTAGTTGATGTAGCAGGTCGAGAAGATCGCGACCTTGCCGGTCGATCTCGGGCCGTCCTTCACCGGGTGCGGGGCGCTCGCCTTCGCGTGGCCGCGGAAGGTGGCGCCGGCGTAGGAGGGCACCCACGCGTTCCGGTCCACGCCGAGCACGCTTTCCATCACGCCGCGAGCGGCGGGCGCCCGGTTGAGCGCGTTGGTGACCTGCGTGACGACGGGGATGCTGGCGAGCTTGCCCAGCGCGTCGGTCGAGGCGAGCACCTTGTCCTTGAGTGGCACCCCGCCTTTCGCGAACCGGACCGCCTTGGCGCGCAGCATGAGGTGCGGGAAATCGAGGTTCCACGGGTGCGGCGGAACGTAGGGGCACTTCGTCATGTAGCAGACGTCGCACAGGTAGCACTGGTCGACGACGTCCCAGTACTTCTCCTTCGGGATGTCGTCCACCTCGCCCGAGGCTCCCTCGTCGACCAGGTCGAACAGCCGCGGGAACGAGCCGCACAGGCTCACGCAGCGCCGGCACCCGTGGCAGATGTCGAAGACGCGCTCCATCTCGGCGAGGAGATTCGCCTCGTCATAGAACGCGGGGTTCTTCCAGTCGATGGGATGCCGGGTGGGCGCCTCGAGGCTGCCTTCTCTCGTGCTCATGACACTTTCGTCCTAGGGGGAACTCCAAAGAAGGAAGGGGCGGTCTCCCGCCCCTTCGTTCGTGCTGCCGCGGGAGTCGATCTCCGCTCGGGAATCAGTCGGCGAGCGCGTCCAGGGCCTTCTGGAAGCGGTTGGCGTGCGAACGCTCCGCCTTCGCGAGGGTCTCGAACCAGTCGGCGATCTCCTCGAAGCCCTCGTCGCGGGCGCCCTTGGCCATGCCGGGGTACATGTCGGTGTACTCGTGCGTCTCGCCGGCGACGGCGGCCTTCAGGTTCTGGCGCGAGGAGCCGATGGGCAGGTCCGTCGCGGGGTCGCCGACCTGCGCGAGGTAGTCGAGGTGGCCGTGGGCGTGGCCGGTCTCGCCTTCCGCGGTCGAGCGGAAGAGGGCGGCGACGTCGTTCTGGCCTTCCACGTCCGCCTTGTTGGCGAAGTAGAGGTAGCGGCGGTTGGCCTGCGACTCGCCGGCGAACGCGGCCTTGAGGTTGTCGTGCGTCTTCGTGCCCTTCAGGGTTTTCATGCATGCCTCCTGGTTATGGCGGGCGGCGCGAAGGCCGTCCATGGGGTTTAACCTTGTGCTCTCCAGCTTAGGCCCGACCCCGGGAGGCGTCCAATTGATTGTTCCGATTCGCGCGATTGGCGGCGCTTATCGGGCGCGAGACCAGGCCGGCGGTTGCGGATGCGCAGCGGCGGGACGCGCCTCGACGTCGAGCTCGATCGTGGGGCCCGGGTCGTACGCGAGCCGAGTGACGAAATCGCGGCCGTGGTGCCGGTAGCGCACGTCGTAGCCGGCGATTTCCTCGCGGAAGGATTCGACCGTGCGGCAGCGTCGGGCCTCGCGGGTGACGGGATAGCGCACGTCCTCGTAGCGAGTCTGCACGTAGCCCGGCTGGCGCCCGGCCTCGTGGCCGATGAGACCGCCCACGAGGGCTCCCGCGGCGGTGGCGCGGTCGCGCCCCCCGGAGCTGTTGCCGAACTGGTGGCCGATGACCCCGCCCACCAGGGCGCCGACCAGCGCGCCGGCGCCGGGCCCGTAGGCCGGCTCGGTGTGGACCACTCGGCGCGTCTCGACCGTCGTCACCGGCTGCGTCCAGCACTGTTCCTGCGGGACGGACACGCGCTGGTAGACGGGCGTGACGGCGAGCACGGTTGCGGTCTCCCGGTAGGGACGGGCCGATGCGGCCTGGGGGAGCGCCAGGGCGGCGGCGAGGGCGGCGACGAGGGCGAGCGGCATCTTCATGGCGGTCCTTCCGGTGCGCGGGTCGATCCCCGCACTTCCCGAAACGCCGCCGTTCGCGGCATCGTTGACGCAGGCGCGGGGACACCTGTAACCGATTGCAACGACGGGCGTCCCGGCCGCGTCGCCCCCGCGAGACAAACCGTGACGAACGGATCGCGGCATCGCGGCACACTGGCGAAACCGCGACCCGATACCGGAGGCACCATGCGAACGACCTTCCTCGCCGCGATCCCGGCCCTTCTCGCGCTGTGGCCCGCCCTGGCGTGGGCGGATGCCGAGGCGCTCGCCGAACGCGTGCTGGCCAGCCTGGGCGGACGCGCCGCCTGGGCAGCGGCCAGGGCGACCGTCAACGACTCGCGCCAGGATTGGGACGGCGACCCGTCCGTGCTGCGCGTGGTGATCACGATGGATTTCGAGCGGCCGCGCTTTCGCATCGAGACCCGCGGCGAGAACCTGCACCTCGTGCGCGTGGTCGACGGCGAGCGCCACTGGCGCCTCACGCGCGAAGGCGAGGTCGCGCCGGTGCCGGCGGCGACGCTCGCGGAGGACCGCCGCTGGTACGCCGCGCACGTGTACCGCACGCTGCACCGCGTGGCGCGGCGCGATCCGGCGCTGGCGCTGTCGGTCGGCGCCGAGGGGCGCCTGGAAGTGCACGAGGGCGGGCGCCGGCTCGCGTGGTACCGCCTCGACCGGCGCGGGCAGCCCTACCGGTACGGGACCTACGAGGACGAGACCGGATCGCTCTTCGGCCCCTGGGAGAGCGAGAGCGGAGGCATCCGCCACCCGGTGTGGGTCGCGCGCGACGACGGCAAGTGGCGCGCGATGCTCGTGCGGCTGGAGGTGAACCCGGCGATCGACGACGCGCTCTTCGCGCCGCCCGCGACGGCGAAGGCGCGGCCTACTTGAGGCGCGCCTCAATGAGCCGGGCGGCCGACATCGTGTCCACCTCCCTCGCGTTCTGCTCGCGAGCGAAGGTGACGGTCACCAGCAGCTTGCCCTTGCGGAACATCGAGGTCTTGTTGGCCTGGAGCCAGAAGGCGCTGTCGCCCACGCCCTCGATCCACTTCACCTTGCTGCGGTAGATCTTCTCGAGGTTCTCGCGCTCGTACTGCAGCTCGTTCTCGGCGGCGTACTGCACCTCGCGCAGGGTGACCACGAGCACGGCGGCGCGGCGCGCGTCCTCGAAGGCGCACTGCGACGGGTTGCCGGACTTGCGCGGGGAGATCTTCGTGGCGCTGCCGGCGGCGATCGAGTTGATCTCGTCCATCGTGATCACGGTGCACGCGTCGGGCGGCGCGGCCTGCGCCGTGGCGGCGGCAAAAGCCAGAAGGGAAAGCAGTCGGCGGACGTTCGTCATGTCGGGGTCGTCTCTCGGAATGAGCCTCTATCGTAGCGCAAGCCAGGCGAGGAGCGCCGCCGCGGCCGCGACGACACCCCACGCCCAGGCCGGCATGCCTGTCGTTCCGGGAGGAGCGGATCCGGTTCCGGCCGGCGTCGGCTCGCCGGCCGCCGCCTCCTGCGCGAGCGCCGCCCCGAAGCGCTCGAAGAAATCGTCGGCCATCTTGCGCGCGGCGCCATCGATGAGCCGCTGGCCCACCTGCGCGATCTTGCCGCCCACCTGCGCCTGCACGGTGTAGTCGAGCCGCGTCCCGGATCCCTCGGGCGTGAGGGTGACCCGCGCCGTTCCCTTGCCGAAGCCCGCGGGGCCTCCCTGGCCGTCGAAGGCGAGCGTGTAGCTCTCCGGCGGAACGACGTCGGACAGCCGGAGGCGTCCCTTGAACTTCGCCTTCACCGGGCCGATGGCCGCCGTCATCGCGGCCTCGTACTCGTTCTCGCCCGTGGGCACGATCGATTCGCATCCGGCGATGGCGGCGCGAAGGCGCTCCGGGTCGTTCAGGGCCTTCCACGCGGTCTCGCGGTCGACGGGCAGCAGGCGGGAGTTCTTCAGTTCCATGGTCAGGCGGCGCGGCGGGCGGGCCCGGGGTGCGAGAGCGCCCGCGCGAGGTCGGTGAGGGAGTCGATATTGTGCATGGGGCGGAAGGCATCCACGTGGGGGCGCATGGCGAGGATGCCGGAGGCGGCCGGCTCGAAGCCCTCGTAGCGAAGCAGCGGGTTGAGCCAGACGAGCCGGTGGCAGGCGCGCGAAAGGCGCGCCATTTCCTCGCCGAGCCCATCCGGGTCCTCCCGCTCGAGACCGTCGGTCAGGAGGATCACGCACGCGTTCTGGCCGAGCACGCGGCGCGACCAGCGCCAGTTGAACTCGCGCAGGCACGCGCCGATTCGCGTTCCGCCCGCCCAGTCGGGCACCGCGTCGCACACGCGTTTCACGGCCTGGTCCACGTCGCGGTCGCGCAGCGGCCGCGTCACGTTCGTGAGGCGCGTGCCGAAGAGGAAGGTGTGGGTGCGCGCGCGGTCCCGGGCGAGCGCGTGCAGGAAGTGCAGGAACATGCGGGTGTATCGGTGCATCGAGCCCGAGATGTCGCACAGCACGACCAGCGGCGGCGGCACCTCGCGGCGGAGCCGGCGCGGCAGGCGCACAAGCTCGCCGCC
>CAZPLW010000060.1:0-18838 GCA_964587315.1 uncultured Lysobacter sp. | reverse complement strand
CGGCGATGCCCTTGAGGCCCGCCTTGACGGCATCCGCGTGACAGTCGACGAGGCTGCCGAAGAACGCCTCGCTCGTCCCGGCGTCCACCTCGGCGATCGCGAGCCCCTCGTGCAGCGTCGCGAGGAGCGCGGGCAGCCCGTTCACCAGGCGGCGGCGGTCCTCCGGCGTCGACTTGGGCTCGAGGCTCCAGAGCAGCTCGTCGACGGCCCCGAACAGCGTGTTCCACCTCGCCGATCCCTCGCCATCGGAGACTGCGACGCGCGCGAGCGCCCGGGCCCACGCATCCTCGAGCATGACCCGCACGGGCTCGGCGACGTAATCGCGCGCGGCGATGCGCTCGTCCACCTGCTCCTCGGCGGAGAGGCGGGCGATCTCGTCGCGCTCGCGCGATTCCACGAGCCGCGCCGTCCGCTGCACGATCGCCTCCTCCGCCTGCGCCTCGCTCGCGAGGTAGACGTCGAACTCGCCGGCCAGCGTCGCGAAGAGCGCGATGTCGGTGTCGAACTCGTCGAGCACGCGCGCGACGGCCGCCTCGATGCGATCGAGCGTCGCGCGGCCGCGCGGACGCGACGGGTCGAGGCCGATCGAGGCCTCGGCCAGCCGGTTGAGGAGCTTGCGGGCCGGATGCGCGCGCGCCGAGAAGAAGCCCCGATCGAGCAGCGCCACCTTCACCATCGGGATCTGCAGGCGCCCGATCGCGGCCTTCACCTCGACGGGAATCTGCCGGTCCTCGAAGACGAAGTCGAAGAGCATCGCGACGATGTCGATCGTGAGCCCGTCGGCCGGCGCGAGGCCGGCGCCCTGCGGCGCGGCCTTGAGGTCGCGGATCACGTTCACGGTCGGTGCGGCGTTCGCCGCGCCCGCAGGCTGCTGCAGGCGCGTGAGGGACTGGACGAATCCCTGCGTCGCCGGCGCGAGCGCGGCGACGGTGCCGTCCGAGGGCATCGCGGGGGCGGCGTTGGCGGCGAGCAGCTGCGCGAGGGCCGAGAAGACGTCCGCCGGCCCCTCGGCGGTTCCCGTCGCGGGCGTCCCCGCGCCCGGGGCGGGAGCTTCGCCGCGACGCGACGGGGCCGTATCGGAGCCCCGCCGGTAAGCGTGCCGGAGTTCCGGCAGGATGCTGCGCTCGACGAGGCGGCCGTTCAAGTCGCCGTAGACGTCTGCGAGCGAGCGGGCGAGCGGCCCCTCGAGCGTGCGCAGCAGCGCGAGGCGCGCGCCGGGACCGGCCTCGATCTGCCCGCACGCCTCGGCGAACGCCCCGGCGATGGCATGCGGTCCGGCCGGGTTGGCGTCGTCGGACAGCTCGGGACGTTGCAGGACGAAGGCGAGCCGCTGCGACAGCGCGCGCAATTCCCCTTCGCACGCGGCGGCGAGCCGCGTCGCGAGATCGCGCACGGCGAGCACCCGTTCGAGTTCGGACTCGTCGACCAGGGACAGCTCGTGCGGCGCCTGGTCGGCCACCGGGACGGCGCCCTTCACGCGCTGGTTGAACTGGACGACGAACTGGCGTCCGAACGAGGCCTCGATGAAGGGCCGGCGCGCGCGCGCCTGGGTGCGGGCGTCGAGGAAGTCGTTCTGGGCTTCGCGGTCCTTCGTCTTCTCGGCCAGGGCGAAGAGTTCGTCCTCGACCCGATCGAGCGCGCCACCGAGAGCGGCCGAGAGCCTTTCCAGGGCGAGCGCCCGGCATTCCGCGACGAGCATCGCGGATTCGTGGGGCCCGAGTGCGACGCGGGCCCGCTGGGACGCGTCGATCGGAACGACGTTTCGATAGGGATCGGACATGGCGCACCGCCTTTCGCGGGCCGACCCGGCAATCGACGGGAACGCGGGGATTCCGGGGGCGGAAGGTGGCGGCGAGGAGGCGGCCCCGAGGAGGAGCGGCGCCGGCTGCAGGGACGGATCCCGGACACGCCTCGCTGGCAATCCCGCTGTCGTAGGACGCCGGCGAACCGGACATCCCTTAGACCGGAAACTTTGCGTCCCCACCTTTCGATGGGTTTGCCCTGTCTACAGAAGCGTGCGCCGATCGGGTTCTTGTCTGCGAATGCCGCGTCGAGCGCGACGATCCGACCTTGCCCGGTCATCTTGCGCGGAAGGCCTGCCCCCGTCAACGCCGTCCATCGGGCGGGCCTCGCCGTGCGTCGCACGGAAGGTGAGCGCTCCCTCGCCGGTATAATCCCGGCTCCCTCCTTCACGGCGCTTCCCATGTCGATCCTGGTCTGCGGTTCCATCGCCTACGACACCATCATGGTCTTCCGCGACCAGTTCAAGAACCACATCCTGCCGGACCAGATCCACATTCTGAACGTGGCCTTCCTGGTCCCGGACATGCGGCGGGAATTCGGCGGCTGCGCGGGCAACATCGCCTACAGCCTGAAGCTCCTGGGCGAGAACCCCCTCATCATGGCCACGGTGGGCCACGACTTCGACCTCTACGAGCGCCGCCTCGACCAGCTGGGGCTGTCGCGCCGCCACGTGAAGCGCATCGCCGACCAGTTCACGGCGCAGGCCTTCATCACGACGGACATCGACGACAACCAGATCACCGCCTTCCACCCGGGCGCGATGTCGAACTCGCACGAGAACCGCATCGCCGAGGCGAGCGGCGTGCGCCTCGCCATCGTCTCGCCGGACGGCCGCCAGGGCATGGTCGAGCACGCGCGCGACCTCGCGGGCGCGAAGATCCCGTACATCCTCGATCCGGGCCAGGGCCTGCCCATGTTCTCCGGCGACGACCTGCTCGGGATGCTCGCCGGCGCCCGCGCCCTCACCGTGAACGACTACGAGGCCCGCCTGGTCGAGCAGAAGACCGGCCTTTCGCTGGCGGAACTGGCGCGGCGGGTCGAGGCCGTGGTGGTCACCCGCGGCGCGGAAGGATCGGACATCCTGGCCGGCGGTCAACAGATCCGCGTCCCGGCCGTTAAGCCCGATAGCCTCGTCGATCCGACGGGCTGCGGGGACGCTTTCCGCGCGGGGTTGCTGCACGGCCTCGCGCAGGGGTGGGATTGGCTGCGAAGCGGCCGGCTGGCATCCTTGTTGGGCTCCATCAAGATCGCCCACCGCGGCGGCCAGAACCACAAGCCCTCGCGAGCCGAGATCGAACGCCGTTACCTCGAGGCCTTCGGCGAGAAGCTCTAGCGAATGCGAAGGACGCGCGGGAAGCGCGAACCGGGTCCCAAGGAGAAATCGTCATGACTACCAGAATCCTCGCCGTCGCCCTCGTCACGACCGCCGCCCTCGGGATCGGCGGCTGCGCGACGCCCGGCGTGGGCAGCGGCGACTACGTGCGCAGCGAAACCCGCGGCGAGATGTCCGTGCGCTTCGGCGTGGTCGAATCCGTCCGCGGGGTGCGCATCGACACCGCCTACACCGGGGTGGGCGGCACCTCCGGCGCCATCCTGGGTGGCATCGCCGGCTCGACCGTCGGCGGCGGAAACGGCCAGATCGCCGGCGCCGTCGCGGGCGCGCTGCTCGGCGGCATCATCGGCTCGAACGTCGAGAAGGACGCGAACAGCCGACAGGGCATCGAGGTCACGGTGCTGCTCGATGGCGGCAAGTACATCGCCGTCGTGCAGGAGGCCGACGAGACCTTCCGCGTGGGCGACCGCGTGCGCATCCTCTCGGGCCGCGGCTCCACGCGCGTCTCGCACTAGGGGCGCGCACCTGCCCACGGTCGCGGTTCCCGGGACGGCCCGCGGCATGGGGACGCCCGCGCGATGAGGCATCACCGCACGCCGCGCCTCATCCGCGCCGTCCGCTGGACGCGACTCGTCCTGCACCTGTCCTGGGCCGCGTTCCTGCTGCGCTTCCTCTACCCGCGCGCCGATGCCGAGCGCCGCCGCGAGCTCGGCAGCCGCTGGTCGCAGGACCTGCTCGCGCTGCTCGCAATCCGCCTCGAGTGCGAAGGCGATCCGCCCGAGATCCTGGCAACCGGCACGCTCATCGCCTCCAACCATGTCTCGTGGCTGGACGTGTTCGCGATCGGCGCCGTGCGCCATACGCGATTCGTGGCGAAGAGCGAGATCCGCGACTGGCCCGTCGCCGGCGCGATCGCCGAGCGCGCCGGCACGCTCTTCGTGCACCGTGCGCGCCGGCACGACACCGGCCGCATCGCCAACCACGTGAAGGAGGCGCTCGGCGCGGGCGACTGCGTCGGCCTCTTTCCCGAGGGCACGACCACGGAAGGCGACCAGCTCCTCAAGTTCCACAGCTCGCTCTTCGAACCGGCCGTGGCGCATGGCGCGCGTGTGCACCCGGTGGCCCTGCGCTACCTCCACCCGGACGGCACGCCGTGCCGCGCCGCGGCGTTCGTGGGCGAGCTCACCTTCGCCCAGTCGCTCGGGCTCGTGATCCGCACGAGGGAAATGGTGGTGCGCCTCGCCTTCGCGTCGCCGGTCGAGCCGGCGGGACGCACCCGCCGCGAGCTCGCCGCCGAGACGCAGGCGCGCGTGGCTACGCTGCTGGGGCTCGATTCGCCGGACAGCGGGCCCGGTAAAGGCGACGATCGCTGAGGCGAATGGCGGTGAGGCTGCCGCCCCACACGCAGCCCGTGTCGAGCGCGATCACGCCGTCGCCGACGTGAAGGCCGAGCGCGGACCAGTGCCCGCAGACGATCGTGTGGGTGGCGCTCGCGCGGCCGGGCATCCGGAACCACGGCACGCGCTTGCCGATCGTCTCGCCGGGCTCGCCGTGGAACTTGAGATCCATGCGGCCGTCGCGCGAGCACACGCGCAGGCGGGCCATCGCGTTCACGATGGCGCGCAGGCGGTCGTATCCCGAGAGATCGTCGCGCCACCGGTCGGGCTCGTTGCCGTAGAGGTGCGCGAGGAAGCGCCGCCAGTCCGGCCCCTGCAGCTCGGCCTCCACCTCGGCGGCGAGCTCGCGCGCCCTCGGCACGCTCCATTCGGGCAGGAGGCCGGCGTGGACCATCGCGTACTCGCCTTCGACGTGCATGAGGGGGCGGTGACGCAGCCAGTCGAGGAGCTCCTCCCGGTCCGGCGCGCCGAGCACGTCCCCGAGCGCGTCGCGCGGCCGCGCGTGCACGAGACCCTCGGCGGAGCAAAGCAGGTGGAAGTCGTGGTTGCCGAGCACGGCCACCGCGCCGTCGCCGAGCGAGCGGACCCAGCGCAGGCAACCCAGGGAATCGGGGCCGCGGTTCACCAGGTCCCCCACGAACCAGAGGCGGTCGCGGGCGGGATCGAAGGCGATCGCATCCAGGATCCGCCGCAGCGGATCGATGCAGCCCTGCAGGTCGCCGATCGCGTAGAGGGCCATGGCGTCCGGAAGAAGAAAGGGCGACGTCGCGTCGCCCCGGCTTCGGGTGGGAAGGCGTTACTTCGACTGCGAGACGAGGTACTCGACCGCCGACTTGATCTCCGCTTCCGAGAGCGCCGCCGCGCCGCCCTTCGGAGGCATCGCGCCCTTGCCCTTGACCACGGAAGCCACGAGGGCGTCCGTGCCGGTCTTGATGCGCGGGGCCCAGGCGGCCTTGTCGCCGAACTTGGGCGCGTTGGCGGCGCCGGTGAGGTGGCAGGCCATGCACACCGTGTCGTAGATCGACTTGCCGTCCTTGGCCTTGGCGGGTGCCGCGGCCACGGCCGCGACCTTGGGGCCGGCGGCGGCAGGGGCCGCCACGGGCGCGGCGCCCTCGAGCTGCAGCTTCGCGACCGGCCCGAGACGCGCGGCGAGCGCGGTGGCCGCCATGGCGTTCGAGCCCTCGAGCGAGCGGTTGCCGTACGCGCCGACGGCGAAGCGGGTGAGCATGATGATGCCGACGATGAGGGCGACCGTCCCGATCGCGATCCAGATCGCGAGCTGGACGGGATGCGTCTCGAGGTTTGCTTCGACGGGATCGGGATGGTCGTGGGACATGGCTTCCTCGGGCCCGGCACCGGGCGGCAATGGAGCGGCGGATTATAGCCGCGCCCCTCGGAAATGACACCCTTTTCGTTGCACGGCCCCACACGAAATCGTTTAGAATCCGATACCTATACGCGCCCGTAGCTCAGCTGGATAGAGTACTGCCCTCCGAAGGCAGGGGTCGCACGTTCGAATCGTGTCGGGCGCGCCAACCGATTCCACCATCCGGTCGTCCCATCCACCGCGTGAACGCCCCCCTCGCCGCCGATGAGAAAATCGCGGCGCGGGTGACCGCCGCCGCGACGACCGCCTTCCTCGTGGTCGCGCCGGTCACCTCGTCGTCCGGGTGGCGCGTGGGCCTGCTGGTGGTGGCGACGTTCGCGCTCGGGCACATCGCCTACCATCATGGCAGCCGGCGCCTCGCCGGCCCGATGCCGCGCGCACTCCTCGTCCTCTACGCGGCGTGGGCGCTGCTCGCGACGGCATCGCTCGCCTGGAGCGTCGACCCGGGCTACACGCTCTCGGAACTGCGGCGCGAGGTGCTCTACGGCGCCCTCGCCTTCGCGGTGTTCTTCTACGCGGCCACGAGCGCCGGGCGCCTGCGGCTCTGGGGCGGCGCCCTCCTGGCCGGAACCGTGGCGCTCGCGCTCTTCGAGATCGTGCGGGAGCACGCGGCGCCCGGCCTCGCGCCCTGGCACGGCGGCCCGGGACGCTTCTCGACGCACCTCGCGCTCGTCTCGCCGTTCCTGCTGCTGCTCGTGATGGGACCGCCCGAAGGCTTCGGCCGGCGCACGGGGCTCGCGGCCTTCGCCTTCGGCTGCTTCGGGCTCGCGGCGCTGGACACGCACAACCGCATCGTCTGGGCGGCGTTCCTCGCGGCGCTCGCGACGATCGCGATCGCGATGCTGCCCGTCGTGTCGGCATCGGCCCGGCGGCGTTTCGCGCTGGGGACGCTCGCCGCCGCCATCGCGCTGGCCGCGCTCTTCGCCCTGTCCGTGTCGCAGAAGGTCGAGCTGTCCTATCCCACGGCCCACTCGACGGCCGAGACCTTCGTGATGGACCACCGCCACCAGCTCTGGGCCATCGCGGCCGAGGCGATCGAGGAGCGGCCGCTCGCCGGGTACGGCTTCGGGCGCGAGGTGCTCGAGCGGCGCTACCGCACCGGCATGTCGGGGGCGGGCTACGAGTTCGCGACGCACGGCCACAACATCTTCCTCAACACGGCCGTCTCGCTGGGGGCGTTCGGCGTCGCGATCCTCTCGGCGCTGCTCGTCGCGCTCGCCATCGAGCACGGGCGCAACCTCCTGCGGCCCGGAACGCGCGTGCTGGGCGCGATCGGCCTCGCGCTCCTCGCGGCCTTCGTGGTGAAGAATCTCACCGACGACTTCTTCAACCGCCACAACGCGCTCGTCTTCTGGGCGCTCAATGGCATGCTCGTGGGCCTCGCCCGCAGGCCCCGCGGAGACGGCGGGTGAAATTCCTGGTCGTGCGTCGCGACAACATCGGCGACCTCGTGCTCACCACGCCGGTCTTCGCGGCCCTGAAGGCGCACTTCCCGGGCTGCCGCGTCGAGGCCCTCGCCAATTCCTACAACGCGCCCATCCTGGAGGGGCACCCCGACCTCGACGCGGTGCACGCGTACACGAAGGACAAGCATCTCGAGCCGGGCGAATCGCGCATCGGCAACTGGAGCGCCCGCCTCTCGCAGTACCTGGCGCTGCGCCGCGCGCGCTTCGACACGGTGATCGTGGCTTCGCCGGGCTGGCGCCCGCGCGACGTGAAGCTCGCCCGCGGCCTGTCGGCGGGCCGCGTCGTCGCCTTCACCGCGCCCGGCGAGCGGCCGGCCGGCGTGGACATCGCCGTGCCTTACGACGGGTGGGGCGATCGCCATCACGTCGAGGACGTCTTCCGCATCCTGGCGCCGCTCGGCATCGAGGGGCCGCCGCCACCGCCGCGGCTGGGTTTCGCCGTGCCGCCGCGCGAGGCGGGACGAGCCCCCGTGGTCGCCTTCCAGGTGAGCGCGAGGAAGCCCAGCCAGCGCTGGCCCGAGGCCCGTTTCGCCGAGGCGATGCGGGGCATCCACGAGGATACCGGCGCGCACGCGCGCCTTTTCTGGTCGCCGGGGGCCGCGAACGACCCGCGCCATCCGGGCGACGACGACAAGGCGGCTCGCCTGCTGGACATGGCCGCGGGCGTCCCAGTGAAGGCGATGCGCACGACGACGCTCCCCGACCTGGCGCGGGGTCTCGCCGCGTGCGACGCGTTCGTGGGCGCCGACGGTGGCGCGATGCACGTGGCCGCGGCGCTGGGCAAGCCCGTGGTCGCGCTCTTCGGCGATTCGATCCTGTCGCTCTGGCGGCCCTGGGGCGTGCCGCAGCGCGTGCTGCAACCCCCCTCCCGGGACGTGGCGGACGTGAGCGCGCAGGAGGTGCGGGCGGCCTTCGCGGAGCTCGCGCGGGAAACGGGTATCGCCCGGCGCTAGTCCCCGCTCGCGGCGCGCGTGCCCGGGACGGCCTTGAGCTTCGGGCGCACCTGCGACGTGAACTCCGGCACCCAGCGCTTCAGGTCGCGGCGCACCTCGGCGTCGGAGACCACCCGGTCCTGCTCGAGCCAGGGGAGCAGCTCGTCGAGCCAGGCGGCCACGGCCTCGCGCGCCTTCGCCACCCGCAGCTTCGGGTGCGGCGTGGGACGGGTATGCTCGTCGTCGGCGAGCAGTTCCTCGAAGAGCTTCTCGCCCGGGCGAAGGCCCGTGTAGACGATGCGGATCTCCTCCTCGCTCTGCTCGGCCAGGCGGATCATGTCGCGCGCGAGGTCCACGATGCGCACCGGCTCGCCCATGTCCATCACGAAGATCTCGCCGCCCAGCCCCATGCAGCCGGCCTGCAGCACGAGCTGCGCCGCCTCGGGGATCGACATGAAGTAGCGGACCATCTCCGGATGCGTCACGGTCACCGGACCGCCCTTGTCGATCTGTTCCTGGAACTTCGGGATCACGCTGCCGGCGCTGCCCAGCACGTTGCCGAAGCGGACCATCTCGAAGCGCGTGGTGGAGGAGCCCTGCAGCGCCTGGCAGACCATCTCCGCCATCCGCTTGGTGGCCCCCATCACGTTGGTGGGGTTCACCGCCTTGTCGGTGGAGACGAACACGAACTTGGCGACCCCGTAGTCGATCGCGGCGCGGGCGACGACGTAGGTGCCCCACACGTTGTTCTGCACGGCCTCCCACGCGTTCAGCTCCTCCATGAGCGGCACGTGCTTGTAGGCGGCCGCGTGGAAGACCGTGGAAGGCGAGTACTGGTGCATCACCTGCGCGACGCGCCGGGCGTTCTTCACGTCGCCGACGATCCCGGCGATGCCCATCTCGGGGAAATGCTCGCGCAGCTCCGCGTCGACCTTGTACATCGCGTACTCGCTCTGCTCGAAGAGCACGAGCATCGAGGGTTGGTACGCCGCGATCTGGCGGCACAGCTCCGAGCCGATCGAGCCGCCCGCGCCCGTGACGAGCGCCACCTTGTCGGTGAGCAGGTCGTGCAGGCCGGCGTCGTCGAGCGTGACGGAATCGCGCTTCATCAGGTCCTCGACCGCCACCTTGCGGATCTTCGGGGCCGTGAACTTGCCGCCGGCCATCGTGCCGAGCGAGGGCACGGTGAGCACGGAAATCTTCGCGCGGTTGCACACCTCGAGCACGCGGCGGTGCACGCGATAGGGCGCGGAGGGCATGGCGATGATGGCGTGGCGCACCTTCAGGCGCGCCGCGATGCGCGGCACTTCGTCGAGGCCGCCCATCACGCGCACGCCCTGCAGCAGCCGGCCGCGCTTCTGGGCGTCGTCGTCGAAGAGGCCCACCACGCGCCACTCGCTGTTGCGCGAGAGATCCTTCAGCAGGCTCACCGCCGCGTCGCCCGCGCCGAGCACGAGGACCGGCGTGCCCTGCTCCCCGCCGCGGCCGTACAGGCTCCATTCGCGGAACGAGCGCAGCGCCATGCGCGAGCCCGTGAGCAGCGCCGTGAGCAGGAGCGGATAGACGATGTACTCGCGGTAACCGAGCACGCCCCCCAGCCCGGTGCCGACCAGCACGAGGGCGACGGCCACCGTGCCCGCGAGCACCGAGAAGACGATGCGCTGGATGTCCGGCAGGCTCGTGTACCGCCAGATGCCCTGGTACACGCCGAAGAGGTAGCTCACCAGGCCCTGCAGCGGCACGGCCACGAGCAGCGCGAGACCCACCTCGCCCGTGAAGGCGGCGCTCGCCTCGCCGCGCAGGAGGATGAAGGCCCCGACCCAGCTGAGCACGAACGCGACGGCGTCGTGCGCGAGCGCCGCGAGCGCGCGCGAGTCGAATTGGAATGGCTTCATGGCGAGCATCCGTCCGGGTCGATCGAGGGTGCGCCTTCGGTTCTTGTTGTTGGCCCGCGGGAAGCGATCGGCGTTTCGGGACGACTGCTCGCGGCACGCGTCATGAAGGCTTCCTCGGGTGTCGCCGGTCGATCGCCACCAGCGCGACGAGGTATGCGAACACCCACAGTATGAGTATACCGCGATGCAACATCGGGGTGCCTTCCAGCCCGAGGAGCGCGGAGGCGCCGGCCGCCAGCATCGCCGCCCACGCCGCGAACGCGAGCCGCCTGTGGCTCCAGCCGCCCGTCACCAGCCGCTGGTAGTAATGGGTGCGGTGCGCGATCCAGACCTTCTCGCCGGCCACGAGGCGCCGGACCAGCGTCACCGTGGCGTCCACGATGAACGGCGAGAACGCGAGGATCGGAAACCAGGCGGGCCAGGCGCCGCGCGCGCAGCCCAGCGCGCCCAGCGCGCCGGCGAGAAACCCCAGGGGAATGGACCCCGCATCGCCGAGAAATATCCTGGCCGGGGGCGCGTTGAAGGCGAGGAACGCGAGGCTGGCCGCCGCGATGGCGCCTGCCGCCAGCGCGAGGTCCGGCGCCCCGCCGGCATCGGCCGCGAGCGCGAGCGTCCCGAACCCGGCCACCGCCATGCCGCCGGCGAGCCCGTCCGCGCCATCCATGAAGTTGTAGAGGTTCGTCATCCACACGAGCCCCACGACGAGCCCGGCGGCGAGCGCCAAGGGCGGCGTCCCGAGCGGGCCGAGCACGACGACGAGCGCGGCGGCCAGGTGGCCCAGCAGGCGCACGGAGGCGGGCAGCGCACGCGCGTCGTCGGCGAGCGAGAGCAGCGCGAGGCCGAGCGCGCACGCCGCGACGAGGCGCAGGTCGGACGAACCAGCGGCGAAGATCGCCGCCAGGGCGCCGGCCATGACGCCGAGCCCTCCGACGCGCGGCCGGGGCGTCGCGTGCAGCGAGCGCGCGTTGGGCGTGTCGACGAGGTGCACGGCGAAGGCGGAGCGGCGCGCGAGCGCGATCACCGCGAAGGCGATGGCGAAGGCGCCGGCGATCGCGTGGAGCGTCGTCACGACCGCCCCCGCCGCCAGGCATCGACGGTCGCCGCGAGGTCGCCTTCGAGCGTGCGCGTCGGACGCCAGCCGAGCACTTGTCGCAAGGGCACGCCGTCGGCCTCGAGGGACCGCGTGAGCCGCCGCATGCGATCGCCGCGGCCCGCCAGGCGCGCGGCGGATTCGAGCAGGGTCACCGGCACCGCGAAGAGCCGGGACGGCATCGCCATCGCGGCGCGGATCGCCGCGACCAGGCCCGGCGTCGACACCGCGTCCGTCGGCGCCGCGATCCAGGCACGGCCTTCGGCCTTCGCGTGCGTGGCCGCGAGCACGAGCGCGTCCGCGACGTCCTCCACGTGCACGAGGCTGCGGCGGTTGTCGATGGCGGCGAAGGGCAGCGGCACGCCCGAGGCCGCGAGCGCGAGCAGCGCGCGGAAATTGCCGCCCACCCCCGGCCCCCACACGAGCGGGATGCGCACGATGGCATGGGAGACCCCGGCGGCCGCCACGGCACGCTCGGCATCGAGCTTGGAACGGGCATAGGCGTCCTCGGGTCGCGGCGGGTCGTCCTCTCGAAACGGCCGTCCCGCGGGCGATTCCTCGCCGAAGACCTTCACGGAGCTCGCGAAGACCAGGCGCCGTGCCGGGGCGGCGGCCGCGGCCCTGGCCAGCGCTTCGGTCTTGCGCACGTTGTCCGCCTGGAAGGCGTCCTCGCGGCCATGCGGTTCGTGCACGCGCGCGCCGAGGTGGATCACCGTCGCCCCCCGCAGGTCGGCGCCGGCGAGCCTTTCGCGCCATTGCCCGTCCGCGAGCGACAGGCGCGTGAGGGCGGGAAGGCGGCTCGCCAGCGCGCGGCCCACGAAGCCGGTGGCGCCGGTGATCACGAAGCGGTCGACGGAAGGCGGGGCCATGGTTGCCGCGAAAGCGAAACGGGCATCCCGAAGGATGCCCGCTCGCTTGGCGTGAGTCGCGGGGCGATTACGGGCAGGAAGCCGGCACCGACACCGTGAGGTTCACGATCGATGCGCCGTCCGTGATCGCGATGGTCGCCGTGGCCGGGTAGGCGACCACCGGGACGTCCGGCGCGAGGCGCGTCACCGTGATGACGTTGCCGCTGATCGTCGCCTGGACGCGCGGGTGGCTGGAGATCGCCGAGAGCGAGCCGTTGCCGCCGATCACCGCCGCGGAAGCCGTCGGCGCCGTGCAGGTGAGGGTCATGGTCGAGGGCGAAATCGTGATCGGCGGCGGCGTGCCCGTGCCCGGCTGCGACGTCACCGTCAGCGTGCCGCGCGCGCCCTGCGCGTCGATCAGGGTGACCGTGCCCGTCGGGCAGGTGGTCACGCCGACCGGCACCGTGACCGAGACGAGGTCGCCGTTCTTCAGGACCGGGTTCGGGCCCGCGATGATGAGCGGGGACGAGGTGATCACCTGGTAGGGACCCACGCCACCGAGCACGAGCGCCTGCGCGGAGCCCGTGCCGCAGGTGCCCGCGAGGCCGCCGGTGAACGTGAAGGTGTTCGGGATGAGGTTGATCACCGTCGTCGGATCCTGCTGGACGATGATGAAGGTCTGGTCCGTCGTGACGCCGGTGCGCACGTCCGTGATGCGGTACGTGGCGATCTGCGAGGGCGCGCCGACCGTGACGCGCAGGCGCGCGATGACGAGGCCGTTCTGGTCGGTGGTGGCGCGCAGCTGGTTCACGAGCTGCGGCACGGCCGCCGGGTCTTCCTGGACGAACTGGAAGTCGCCGCGGACCTTGTCGAACTGCATGACGCGGTTGCCGTAACGGGTGCCCTGCGAGGTGGGCGAGAAGCGGATCACGCTGTCGAGCCCCGAGCACGCCTGGGGCGTCGATCCGGAGGTGCCGCTCCCGCACAGGCTGATGTAGCTCGCGCCGTAGCCCGTGAAGAAGTTCTGGAGGACGTTGAACGTCGAGCGCGTTTCCTGGGCGGCGCTGTCGCGGATGATGATCTCCACGCTGCGGCTGGGCACGGCGTCCGGGTCGAGGCCGACGTCGACGACGCCCGGGTTGACCGCCAGCACGTCGAACGTGTTGCCGGTGGTCGTGAAGTTGAGCGGAAGGAGCGTCTGCTCGTTCGACGTGACGAGGTAGGGGCGCCGGCCACCCGTGATGTTGAACGTGTAGGGCACCCCGGCGTAGATCGAGCCCCCTTCCGGGGACATGCGCAGGACTCCCGTGTTGTTGCCGGGATTCGTGCCGGTGGCGCCGCCGCCGCCGCAGGAGCCGAGCAGCATGGCCGCCGACGCGACGAAAGCGATGGAAAGCTGGGTTTGGACGCTGCGGAGGGCGGCGAAATTCACGATCGTATCCCCTTTGTGCTGGGGCCCGCGGGCATAAATCTCAAAAAATCAGCGGGCTATCGCGGTTAATTAAAGCGCAACTTTCAATTGGGCGCAAGTGAAAGTTTCGCGTCCGCCAGAGGGAGCGCCCCGGCGTTGCTGGGGCGCGACAGGCGGGGGCGGCGAGTCGCCGGCCCCGGGGCAAACCCGGAAACCCTAGGGGCAGATGCCTGCCGCGCCGCCCGACAGGGCCACGGTGACGATCTTCACCGTCTTGCCGTCCGTGACCGACACGTCGATCGACGCGACACCTGGCGCCGGCGTGCCCGCCGTCCGCTTCACGGTCACCGTGCTGCCCGACACCGTCGTCGTGATGGCTCCGTTGCCGGCCGCGGCGAAGAACGGCGCGCCGAGACCACCGGCCACCACGGCACTCGCAGTCCCCGTGCAGGTCGTCAGCCCCAGCGCGGTCGGCGACACCACCAACTCGGGCGTCACCTCGACCGTCCCGACCTTGTTGGACACGGTGACCGTGGCCGTGGCGCCGGCCGCGTCGATGATGCCGATGGAAGCGCTGTCCGCGCAGCCGCCGTTCGACGTGACGCCGAAGCGCCCGCCGCTGAAGGTCACGACGGTCGGGCTCACGAAGGCGACGCTGCCGGGCTGGGTGATCTGGTAGGGCGGGCGGCCGCCGAAGACGACCACGTCCGCGCCCAGGCCCGAGGCGCAGCTCTGGTTCGTGGGGCCGGTGAAGTTGATCGTGCTGGGCAGGGCCACGAGCGGCGCGGTGCCGTTCTGCGAGATCGTGAAGCTGGTGCGCTGGAACGCGCCCGTGGCGAGGTCCGTGATCTGCAGCAGGGCCGTCTGGGCGAGCGCATCGGACAGCACCCGGATGCGCATGCGCGCGACGCCCTGCTCGTCGGTGATCGTGTTGGCGGAGGCCGCGAGGATCTCCGGGGTGACGCCGAAGCCCGAGGCGATGATGCGGAAGTCGCCCGAGACCACCTGGAAGCTCACGCCGCGCGCGGCGAGGGGAATGCCCCCTTGCGAGATGGTGGCGCGCACTTCCGCATCGCCTCCCGCGCAGATGGCCGCGCCGCAGGCGGACGGTTGCGTCGCCGACGGCGTGATCGTCACGGAATTGCCCACGGTGCCCGGGCGGACCGTCACGGTCGCCGTGACCGGCGTGGCCGAGCCCGTGTCCCGCGCGGTGAGGGTGACGGTCGTGTCGGCCGTCACGGGATTGGGCACGAGCGTGACGGAGCGCCCCGTCACGCCGCCCGCGATGGGCAGCACGGCCTGGTTGTTCGAGGTGACGATGTAGGCGCCGGTTCCGCCCGAGAGCACGAACGTGGTCGGCAGGCCCGAGTACATCGTGGTGCCGGTGCCCGGCAGGATCGAGATCGCGGTGTCCGTGACGATCGGCGAGGGATTGGCCGAAACGGAACCTCCGCACGAGGCGACGCCGGCGGCCAGGGCGGCCGCGGCGGCAAGGCGGGCGAAAACGGCGAGGAAACGGTCAGTCGTGGCGGTCACGGGCGGGTTTTCCTGGGGTTCGTGCGCGTTTTCGGGCGGCTCGCGCGGGTTATCCGGCGATTCTACCCATATGGCCCGCCGCACGCCCGAAATCCCCCGCCATTGCGGCCCGGAATGCGGCTGGAATTGTTGCAGCGCACTATGCCCGCCGCTATGATGGAGGGTCCCGCACGACATGCCGACCGGGCGGCCTGGCCCCCCCGGGGCCCGGCTTCCCCCGCCCCCGGGCCACAAGCCCCCGCCGGTCCCGCGGTCCGATGGGCCCACCGGCCCCAGCACGCACGAGACGACTCACCGTGACAGAGCGCCTCCTCCTTCGGGGGCGTACCAGCTGAAAGGATTCGAGATGGAGATCCCGGCCGGGCCCCCGCGCGCCCAAGGTCTTTACGACCCGAAGCACGAGCACGACGCCTGCGGCGTCGGCTTCGTCGCGCACATCAAGGGCCACAAGTCCCACGACATCGTGTCGAAGGGGCTCACCATCCTGAACAACCTGACGCACCGCGGCGCGACAGGGGCCGATCCTCTGCACGGGGACGGGGCGGGCATCCTCATCCAGATCCCGGACGCCTTCTTCCGCGAGGAGATGGCGAAGAGCGGCGTGAAGCTGCCCAAGGCCGGCGCCTACGGCGTGGGCATGGTGTTCCTGCCGCAGGATCCCGCCGCGCGCTCGGCGTGCGTGCGCGAGATCGAGCGCGCCATCGCGAACGAGGGCCAGAACCTCCTGGGCTGGCGCGAGGTGCCGATCGACGTCACCTCGCTGGGCCACACCGCCAAGAGCACGATGCCCGTCATCCGGCAGGTGTTCGTGGGCGCGGGCCGCGGCCAGCTGGACCGCGACGCGTTCGAGAGGAAGCTCTACATCATCCGCAAGGCCTCGGGCCACGCCATCCGCGCGCTGGGGCTCTCGAACGCGGGCCAGTTCTACGTGCCGTCGTTCTCGCACCGCACGATCGTCTACAAGGGCATGCTGCTCGCGCACCAGGTGGGCGAGTTCTTCACGGACCTGCGCGACGCCCGCATGGTCTCGGCCATCGCGCTCGCGCACCAGCGCTTCTCGACCAACACCTTCCCCACGTGGGACCTCGCGCACCCGTTCCGCTTCATCGCGCACAACGGCGAGATCAACACGCTGCAGGGCAACCTCAACTGGATCCGCTCGCGCCAGGCGACCATCCACTCGAAGCTGCTGGGCGAGGACCTCGACAAGATCTGGCCCCTCATCTACGACGGCCAGTCGGACTCGGCCTCGTTCGACAACGCGCTCGAGCTCCTCGTGATGGGCGGCTACCCCATCGCCCACGCGATGATGCTGATGATCCCCGAGGCCTGGGCCGGCAACCCGCTCATGGACGCCAAGCGCCGCGCCTTCTACGAATACCACGCGGCGCTGATGGAGCCGTGGGACGGCCCCGCGGCGGTCGCGTTCACCGACGGCAAGTTCATCGGCGCCACGCTCGACCGCAACGGCCTTCGCCCCGCCCGCTACTTCATCACCGACGACGACCTCATCGTCATGTCGTCGGAGATGGGCGTGCTCGACATCCCCCAGTCGAAGATCGTCAAGAAGTGGCGCCTGCAGCCGGGCAAGATGCTGCTGGTCGACATCGAGCACGGCCACATCGTCTCCGACGACGAGCTCAAGCGCGACCTCGCCGCCCAGCGCCCCTACCAGGACTGGCTCGACCGCACGCAGCTTCGCCTCGAGGACCTGCCCTCGCCCGGCACGATCCCCACGCCGGACAACGACAAGCTCCTGGATCGCCAGCAGGCCTTCGGCTACACGCAGGAAGACCTGAAGATGCTCATGACGCCGATGGCCGTCGCGGGCGAGGAGCCCGTGGGCTCCATGGGCGACGACACGCCGGTCGCGGTGCTCTCGAACCGGCCGAAGCCGCTCTACTCGTATTTCCGCCAGCTCTTCGCGCAGGTGACCAACCCGCCCATCGACCCGATCCGCGAGCAGCTCGTGATGTCGCTCGTGTCGTTCATCGGCCCGCGCCCGAACCTGCTCTCGCCGGACTCGACGGAGCCGGTGATGCGCCTGGAGGTCGCCCAGCCCATCCTCACCTTCGAGGACATGGAGAAGCTGCGCCAGGCCGCCGAGTTCACGAACGGCCACTTCGTGAGCGAGATCCTCTCGATGTGCTACCCGTCCGAGTGGGGCGCCTCGGGCATGGAGCCCGCGCTCGCGCGGCTGTGCGCCGATGCCGAGGACGCCGTGAAGAAGGGCGTCAACATCATCATCGTCACCGACCGCGACCTGTCCGCGGAGCTGATCGCCATTCCCGCCCTGCTCGCCACGGCCGCCGTGCATCACCACCTGGTGCGCGCGGGCCTGCGCACGCGCTGCGGCCTCGTGGTCGAGACGGGCAGCGCGCGCGAGGTGCAGCATTTCGCGTGCCTCGCGGGCTTCGGGGCGGAGGCGATCCACCCGAACCTCGCCTTCGCGACGCTCCTCGACATCAAGGACGGCCTGCCGCAGAAGATCGACGACAAGGAGCTGGTGAAGCGCTACATCAAGGCCATCGGCAAGGGCCTGCTCAAGGTGATGTCGAAGATGGGCATCTCCACCTACCAGTCCTACTGCGGCGCGCAGATCTTCGAGGCCGTCGGCCTCAACACGCGGTTCGTGGAGAAGTACTTCACCGGCACCTCGTCGGCGGTCGAGGGCATCGGCCTCGCCGAGGTCGCCGAGGAGACCGTGCGGCTGCACCGCCAGGCCTACTCCGAGGCGCCGCTCTACCGCGACCGCCTCGACCCGGGCGGCGACTACGCCTACCGCATCCGCGGCGAGGCCCACGTGTGGACGCCGGACACGATCGCGAAGCTCCAGCATTCCACGCGCTCGGGCAGCTACGCGACGTACAAGGAGTACGCGAAGCTCGTGAACGAGCAGAGCGAACGCCTCATGACGCTGCGCGGCCTCTTCGAGATCAAGGCCGCCGCCGAGCCCGTTCCCCTGGACCAGGTGGAGCCCGCCAAGGAGATCGTGAAGCGCTTCGCGACGGGCGCCATGTCCCTGGGCTCCATCTCGCACGAGGCCCATTCCACGCTCGCCATCGCGATGAACCGCATGGGCGGCAAGTCGAACACGGGCGAGGGCGGGGAGGACCCGATCCGCTACGTGCCGATGGCGAACGGCGATTCCATGCGCTCGGCCATCAAGCAGGTGGCCGCGGGCCGCTTCGGCGTGACGACCGAGTACCTCGTGAACGCGGACGACCTGCAGATCAAGATGGCCCAGGGCGCGAAGCCGGGCGAGGGCGGGCAGCTCCCCGGCCACAAGGTCTCCAAGTACATCGCCAAGGTGCGCCACACCGTGCCCGGCGTGGGCCTCATCTCGCCCCCGCCGCACCACGACATCTACTCGATCGAGGACCTCGCGCAGCTCATCCACGACCTGAAGAACGTGAACCCGAAGGCGCGCGTGTCGGTGAAGCTCGTCTCCGAAATCGGCGTGGGCACGGTGGCCGCGGGCGTCGCGAAGGCGAAGGCCGACCACGTGACCATCTCCGGCTTCGACGGCGGCACGGGCGCCTCGCCCCTGTCGTCCATCAAGCACGCCGGCAGCCCCTGGGAGATCGGGCTGGCGGAGACCCAGCAGACGCTCGTGCTCAACAAGCTGCGCTCGCGCATCTGCGTGCAGGCCGACGGCCAGATGAAGACCGGCCGCGACGTGGTGATCGGCGCGCTGCTGGGCGCCGACGAGTTCGGCTTCGCCACCGCGCCGCTGATCG
>CAZPLW010000059.1:0-18879 GCA_964587315.1 uncultured Lysobacter sp. | reverse complement strand
ACCTTGGCGCGGGCCATCGTCACGTTCACGTGGTGGCGCGAGAACGAGGAGGTCTTCACGCGGATGCCCTTGGCGAGGCCTTCCTCGCCCAGGTAGGCGCCCCAGTGCCAGGCGGCGATGGAGACGTGCACCTTCGCGCCCACGGGCGAGACGCCCATCTTCTCCGAGCCGTAGAAGGCGAGCGGGCGGATGTAGGCGCTCTCCAGCTGGTTCGCGCGCACGACCTCGCACTGCGCGTCCATGAGCTGCGGCTTCGTGAACGGCACGTCCATCATGTAGATCTTGGCCGAGTTGAAGAGCCGGTCGGTGTGCTCCTTCAGCCGGAAGATGGCCGTGCCGATCTCGGTCTTGTACGCGCGCACGCCCTCGAAGACGGCGAGGCCGTAGTGCAGCGAATGGGTGAGCACGTGGGTCGTGGCTTCTCTCCAGGGCACGAGCTTGCCGTCGTACCAGATGAAGCCGTCGCGGTCGGCCATCGACATGGGAAATCCTCTTGCGGTTGCGCGGGTGGTCAGGACCGGAATTCTAGCCGATTTGGGCCCTCCGCCCGGCAGCGTGTGCCATAATCGACCGCTCCTCACGAATGACATCCGACGCCGACAACGGTCCTGCGCATGACGCCTGAAATCCCGCCGGCGCCCCTTGCGAACCGCGACGTCCCCGCCAACCTCGCGGGCGCGGCGTGGCGCGAAGGGCCGCCCGGCCAGTTCGCACCGCGCATCGACCAGGCCGGCGAGGAGAAGCTCTCCGGCGAGATGCTGCTCGTCACGACGGGCCTCATGGGCGTCGCGGCGGTGCTCTGGGTGGCCATCTACAAGTACCTCGGGCACGAGTACTCGGTCTCCATCTCGCTCGGCTTCCTCGCGCTCTCCGCCGCGACGATGGCGGTGTACCTGCGCACCCGGAAGCTGCAGGTCTTCGCGCTGATCCAGCTGGGCCTCATCCTCTTCACGCCCTTCGCCATCCAGTGGACGATCGGCGACTTCGTCACCGCCTCGGGCGTGAGCCTGTGGGGCCTCATGGCGCCGGTGGGCGCGGTGACGGTGCTGGGCACGCGCCAGTCGATCCCGTGGTTCTTCGCCTGGCTGTTCATGACGATCATGGCGGGCTTCTTCGACTTCATGCTGGCCGGCCCGTCGGTGAAGATCGACATGCAGACGGTCGCCGTGTTCTTCGTGCTCAACTTCGCGTTCATCTCGCTGATGATCTACTCGCTGCTGTGGTACTTCGCGAGCGAGAAGCAGAAGCTGCGCGCCCAGGTGGACAGCCAGTACGAGCAGCTGCACGCCGAGAAGGAGCGCAGCGAGCGGCTGCTGCTCAACGTGCTGCCGATGGCCATCGCGGAGCGCCTGAAGCGCGGCGAGTCGAACATCGCCCAGGGCCACGCCGACGTGACGGTGATGTTCGCGGACATCGTGGGCTTCACCAAGATGACCGAGGAGCTCTCCCCGGTGGAGACGGTGAAGATCCTGAACGACGTCTTCTCGATGTTCGACGAGATCGCGGACAAGTACGGCGTGGAGAAGATCAAGACCATCGGGGACGCCTACATGTCCGCCGCGGGGCTGGAGTCGGGCGCGCAGATCCACTACGCCGACGCCGTCGCCAACATGGCTCTCGAGATGCTCGACCGCGTGGCCGACTACCGCCAGAGGACGGGCGAGAAGATCGAGCTGCGCGTGGGCGTGGGCACCGGCCCCGTCGTCGCAGGCGTCATCGGCAAGAAGAAGTTCATCTACGACATGTGGGGCGACACGGTGAACGTCGCCTCGCGCATGGCCGCGGACGCGAGGGCCGGCGCCATCCAGGTCGACCTCACCACCTACCGCCGCCTGCACACCCGCTTCACCTTCGACGCGCCGCACGAGGTGGAGATCAAGGGCAAGGGCCGGATGCAGGTGCACCACCTGCTCTCGCGCAACTAGGCGCGCTCCGGAGCGGTTCTCGCTCCGGCATTCGCGGCAGCGAATCTCCCCATTTCATTCATTGGCGGGCGGGCAATCGGCCGCCGGTGGGTGGCAAGGCGTGACGTTCAGGGCGGCGCAAGCTTGGACTCTTGCGGGATGGGCGCCCCGATTTTTGGGGCAAGTCAAAACACGACATGCCCCAAAAATCGACCCATCCAACGATTGCCTCCCCGCGAACCCGGGAGGCAATCCGGCGACGTCCGCGCCGCCCTGAACGTCACGCCTTGCCACCCACCGTCGGCCGGGGCGTCGCAGCGGGAAGCGTCGTCGCTTCGTGCCTTCGCCAGCGCCGCGAGTCGTTGCAGGCGAGAACGTCGACATCGCTGGCCGCGACGGATCCGCATCACCCGAATTTCGTGACGCCGCATCCATGGGCACGACCCCATCGAGGGCGGGATACCTGTCCGAAATTCATGGCGGCGCGGACGTCGCCGGATTGCACCCGCAGCGGGGCACCCGTCCCGCAAGAGTCCATGATTGCGCCGCCCTGAATTTCGGACAGGTTTCCCGCCCTCGATGGCCCGTTGCCGACAAGAAAGGTCCCTATCCGAATACGGCTTTCCAGAGCCGGGTAACCGCCTCGCGTTCGGGCGCGAGTTCGTCGGGGCCGAGGAAAGCGGTCTCCTCGTCGTTGAGCGACGCGGCGTGGGTGCGCGCGCGCAGCGCGAGGTAGGCGTCGGCGGCGGCCGCGGCGAGCGAGGGCTCGAGGATGCCGAGGTCCCCGGCACGGCGAAGCAGGGCGTGGTTGCCCTTGTTGTCGAGGAGCGGCGGGTGGCGGTGCGACTCGGCGAGCACGAGGGCCTGCACGGCGAACTCCAGGTCCACGACGCCGCCCGCGACGTGCTTCAGGTCGCGCGGGTCCGCCTTCACCTCCGCGCGCATCTTCGCGCGCATGGCGGCGATTTCCTCGCGCAGCTTCGCCCCGTCGCGCGGCAACGCGAGGATCTCGCGGCGCACGGCCTCGAAACGCTCGCCCAGCCGGCGGTCGCCGGCGCAGAAGCGCGCGCGCGTGAGCGCCTGGTGCTCCCAGGTCCAGGCGCGCTTCGCCTGGTAGTCGCGGAAGGCCTCGAGGGAGCTCACGAGCAGGCCCGCGGCGCCGTCGGGGCGCAGGCGCAGGTCCGTCTCGTAGAGGACGCCGGCCGAGGTCATGCTCGAGAGCCAGGTGTTGGCGCGCTGCGACAGGCGCGCGAGCTGGTCGGGCTCGCGCGTCGCCGTCTCGTCGAAGAGGAAGACGATGTCGAGGTCGGATCCGTAGCCGAGCTCCTTGCCGCCGAGCTTGCCGTAGCCGATGACCGCGAAGCCGGCGGGCGCATCGGGTTCGCCGCCCCACACCGCGCGCGCCGCGAAGCCGAGCACCACCTCGAGCAGGAGGTCGGCGAGGGCGGAGAGCTCGTCGGAGAGCGCCATCACCGGCAGCTCGCCCTCCAGGTCCGCGATGGCGAGGCGCAGCACGTGGCGCTGCTTGAAGTGGCGCAGCTCGTCGATGAGGGCCTCGGTGTCCTCGCCGTGCGCCAGGCAGGCGGCGCGCAGCGACTTCGCTTCCGCGGGCCAGTCGGTGGCGGCGAAGCTCGCGGCCGTGCGCGTGAGCTCGTCGAGCAGGAGCGGGTGGCGCGCGAGCAGGCGCGCGGCCCACGCGCTCCTCGCGGCGAGGCGGGCGGCCCGCGCGAGCACCTGCGGGTACTCGTCGAGGAGGGCGAGGTAGGATTCGCGCCGGTCGATGGCCTCGAAGAGGTCCACGAGCCGCGCGAGCGCCGGCCCCGAACCTTCCTGCGCCGCGGCCTCGGCGGCGGCCGGGATGAGGCGGTCCAGGCGCGAGCGGCACGCGGTCGCGAGGCCGCGGTACCGCTTGGAGGTGACGTAGGCCGCCAGGCGCGAGGCGGCGGGCGCGCCGTCCGGCACCCCGGCGGCCTCGAGGTCCTCCTCGAGCGCCTCGGGCGTGGGCATCACCTGCGGGTCGTGGAGCCTCGCGACGAGGGAGGCGGCGCGCGCGGCGGGGCGGCGCTCGAAGAGCGATCCGAACGCCTCCTGCACGGCCGCGCGATGGGCGTCGAGCGCGGCGGCGAGGCCCTCCCACTCGCCGAACCCCATGGCCTGCGCGATGGCCGCGCGGTGGGCGCCATCCACCGGCAGCGCCTGCGTCTGCTGGTCCTCGTAGTACTGGATGCGGTGTTCGAGACGGCGCAGGAACTCGTAGGCCGCGGCGAGCGCCGCGACGCGCGCGGGCGGCAGCAGCCCGCGCTCGCCGATGGCCGCCAGCGCCTCGCGCGTCGAGTGCAGCTGCAGGCCCGTGTCGCGGCCTCCGCGCACGAGCTGGAAGAGCTGCACCGCGAACTCGCACTCGCGGATGCCGCCGGCGCCCACCTTGATGTCGTCGGTGCGGCCGCGGCGGCCGGCCTCCGCCTGGATGCGCCCGTGCAGGTCGCGCAGCGACTCGAGGAGCCCGTAGTCGAGGTAGCGGCGGTAGACGAAGGGCTGCACCAGCGCGTCGACCGCCTCGCCCGGGCCGTTCAGCACGCGCCCCTTGAGCCACGCGTAGCGCTCCCAGGGCCTCGCCTGGCTGATGAAATACTCCTCCAGCGCGGCGAAGGAGCTCACCAGCGGGCCGGAGTCCCCGAAGGGCCGCAGGCGCATGTCGACGCGGAACACGAAGCCGTCGGCCGTCACGTCGGCGAGCAGGCCGATGAGCTTGCGCCCGGCGCGCGTGAAGAACTCGTGGTGCGAGACGGCGCGCGGCCCCGCGCTCTCGCCGTCCGTCGCGTGCAGGAAGACCAGGTCGACGTCGGAGGAGACGTTCAGCTCGCGGCCGCCGAGCTTGCCCATGCCCACGACGAGGAGCCGCTCGCCGCCCGAGGGCTCGCCATGCGCTCCCGCGACGGCCGCCTGCGCGTGGTTCGCGGCCGAGGCCACCGCCACCTCGGCCAGGTCGCTCACCGTGCTCACGACCTCGTCGAGGCTCGCCTCGCCGGCAAGGTCGCGGTGGACGAGCGTGAGCATCACGCGGGCGCGCAGGCGGCGAAGCTCCCGGGCCAGGGCCGGCTCGTCGCCCGGGGGCGCCTGCGCCAGGGCCGCCTCCAGGTCCGCGCGGGCGAGGGCGGGGGCCCCGTGCTCCCGGAAGGCCTCGGCCATGTCCGGACGCGCGGCCGCCAGGCGCCTCGCGAAGGGCGAGAGCCGCAGCGTGCGCTCGAAGGCGCCGGGAAACGAAAGGGGGGAATTGCGGTCTGTCATTGCAGCGGACGGGAGCGGTGCTCCCAGCCGTTACAATAACCCGAAACCGCCGCGGCCCGCCCCACGGGCGGCGCGACTTCCGAGCCTCGCGAGGACAGCATCCGGTCCCTTTCCCGCATCGCCCTGCGCCTGGTCGCGTTCCTCGCGACCGCGGGCGTCGTCGCCTTCGCGATCGCCGTCCTCGTGCTGCGCTACGGCGTCTTCCCGCGCATCGACGACTTCCGCGGGGACATCGAGGCCTCGGTCTCGCGCGCCTCGGGCATGGCCGTCACCATCGCGGACGTCGACGCCGGCTGGCAGGGCCTGCGGCCCGAGCTCGTGCTCACGGGCGTGCGCATCGCCGATCGCCGCGGCAAGGCGGCCTTCGCGCTCGAGCGCGCGGAGATCGCCCTGTCCTGGTGGTCGCTCTTCGCCGGCGACCTGCGCTTCTCCGACGTCGACCTCTTCAGTCCCGCCATCGACCTGCGCCGCGGCGTCGACGGCCGCATCTATCTCGCGGACAAGCCGCTGGGCGGCGACGCGGGCGGGGACGACGGCGCCTTCGCCGAGTGGCTGCTCGCGCAGCCGCGCCTCGCCATCCACAACGCCGCCCTCTCGTGGCGCGACGAGAAGTCGGGCGCGCCGCCGGTGAGCCTGCGCGGCGTCGAGATCGCGATTCGCAAGCAGGGCAGGCGCCATCGTTTCGGCCTCTACGCGACGCCGCCGCCGGAGCTCGCGGCGCGGCTCGACGTGCGCGGCGACCTCGAGCTCGTCCACCAGGGCGACGCCTGGCAGGCCACGGGCACCGTCTACGTGCAGACCGACCGCGCCGACATCGCGCGCTTGCGCTCGCACCTGCCGCTGCCCGACACCCTGCGCAGCGCGACGGGCAGCCTGCGCCTGTGGCTCGAGATCGAGCCGGGGCTCGTGCGCGAGGTCGTCGCCGACCTCGACCTGCGCGGCGCCCGCGCGCAGCTCGCCGCGGACACGCTGCCGCTCGACCTGGACTCGCTCTCCGGGCGCGTCGTCTATCGCTCGGAACCGGGCGGCTTCCACGCGGGCACCGAGGGGCTTCGCTTCCGCACGGCCTCCGGCCTGGCGGCCACGACCGCGGCGTACTCCGTGACGCTCGCCCGGGACGAGAAGGGCGAGGCGCGCGGCGAGGTGCGCGCCGACGGCATCGATCTCAAGATCGCCGCGGCGCTGCTCGACTACCTGCCGGTGCCGCGCGACGTGAAGGCGCAGGTGATCCGCTTCGCGCCCCGGGGTCGCCTGGTGGGCTCGTCGCTCCTGTGGAAAGGCGAGTCCCCGGCGAAGGCCACCTCGCTCTCGGTGAAGGCCCGGTTCGAGAACCTCGCGCTGAACGCCGTGGACGGCCTGCCCGGCGCGACGGGGCTCACGGGCGAGCTGGAGGGCGACGAGAAGGGCGGCCGCCTGCGGCTCGCCTCGCGCGGCTTCACCTTCGAGGCGCTGGCGCTCTTCGCGGCCCCGCTCGCCTTCGACGAGTTCGACGCCGAGGCGCGGTGGAAGCGCACGCCCGAGGGGATCGAGGTTCGCATCCTCGATTCGCGGCTCTCGAACGCGGACGTGACGCTCACCGCCTCGGGCACGTGGCAGTCCGTGCCCGAGAAGCCCGGCCGCCGCTCGCCGGGACGCGTGAACCTCACCGGGCGCCTGGAGCGCGCGAGCCTCACCGCCGCGCCGGCCTACCTGCCCAACGCCCTCGCCGCGACGCGCGACTGGCTCGCGAAGGCCATCGAGTCGGGCGAGCTCGCCGGCGGGAAGTTCGAGCTCGAGGGCGACCTCTGGGAATTCCCGTTCCGCGGCGGGCAGGGCGGCCGTTTCACGGCCGAGTCGCCCATCGACGGCGCGCGCCTGCGCTACCACCCGGCCTGGCCCGCGGTCGATCGCATCAAGGGTGACATCCGCTTCGCCAACGAGACGATCGAGGTGCGCGCCTCGCGGGCCACCATCTACGACACGAAGCTCGAGAAGACGCGCGCGCGCCTCGCCGACGTGGGCGCCAACCCGCCCGTGCTGGAGCTCGACGGCGAGGTCGACACCACCGGCGTGGACAGCGTGCGCTTCCTGCGCGAGACGCCGCTCGCCGACGGGCCGGGCGCCTTCACGCGCGCCGTGTCGATCGAGGGAGCGGCCCGCGCCCGGATCCGCCTCGTCTATCCCCTCTGGGGCCGCGATCCGGTGCGGGTCGCGGGCGAATACGCCTTCGACGGCGCCTCGGCGAGCGTCGGCCGCAGCCTCTCGATGACGGGGATCAAGGGCACGCTCGCGTTCACGGAACGCACGGTGAGCGCGCCGGCCCTCGCCGGGACGATGTTCGGCCAGCCGGCGCAGCTTCGCCTCTCCTCGCCGGGGGATGGCACGGTGCTCACGCAGCTCGAGGGTCGCATGGACGCGAAGGCGCTCGCGGCCTTCCTGCCCGAAGCGTTCTCGCGCCGCATGGCCGGCTCGACCGAATGGCGCGCGCGCGTGGTGTCGGGCGAGCAGGGCACGGAGCTGCGCGTGGACTCGAGCCTCGCGGGCCTCGCCATCGGGCTGCCGGAGCCGTTCGCGAAGTCGGCCCCCCAGGCGCGCTCGCTCGCCATCACGATCCGCCACCTCGGCACCGACCGCGAGGAGACGCGCGCCGCGCTCGAAGGCGGGGTGCACGCGCGCATCGGCCGCGCCGGCACGCGCGAGGCGCCGCGCTGGCAGGCGGCGCTCAAGTTCGGCACGCCGCCCGACACGGAGCCGTCCCGCGACGGGCTGTGGCTCTACGGGAATGCCGAGCGCTTCGACCTCGACGCCTGGCGCGCGGCCCTCGATGCGCCCGTCACGGCGCCGGCGGCCGCGGCAGGGCCGGAGCCCGCCCTCGAGCTGAAGGGCCTGGATCTCGCCATCGGGACCCTGAGCTACACCGGCCGCGAGTTCCGCCAGATGCAGGCGAACCTCGTTCGCGAGGAGGGCGAGTGGCGCGGCACGCTCTCCTCGCCGGCGCTCGCCGGGCAGGTGGCCTACGACCCGCGCGGGCGCGGGCGCGTCAAGGCGCGCCTCGCGCGGTTCCAGCTCGCCACCTCGCGCGAGGGCGAGAGCGGGCCGGAGCCGGCGGCGGCGCCCGACGACCGCCTGCCGGATCTCGACATCGTCGCCGAGCGCTTCGATTTCCGCGGCCGCTGGCTGGGAAGGCTCGAGTTCGTCGCGCGGCAGGAAGGCGCGGACTGGCGCATCGACCGCCTGGACATCACCAACGCCCACGCGAAGCTCGCCTCGAGCGGCGTGTGGCGGCGCACCGGGGCGGGGCCGGTGACGCGCATGGACATGAAGCTCGAGACGACGAACCTGAACCTGCTCCTCGCGCAGTTCGGCTACGGCGACCAGGTGAGCCGCGGCGAGGCGAAGCTCGAGGGCCAGCTCGTGTGGCCCGGCTACCCGTACGAGTTCGCGGCCTCGCGCCTGTCGGGGCAGTTCCGCCTCGAGGCCTCCAAGGGGCAGTTCGCGCGCATCGAGCCGGGCGCGGGCAAGCTCCTGGGCCTGCTGTCGCTGCAGTCGATCCCGCGCCGGGTCACCTTCGACTTCCGCGACGTCTTCAGCGAGGGCTTCGCCTTCGACCGCATGACGGGCGACGTGAAGCTCGCGCGCGGCACGCTGTACACGCAGGACTTCGAGATCGCCGGCCCGTCGGCGTTCGTGAGCCTCGCGGGCGAGGCCTCGCTCCCCCTGGAGACGCAGAACCTCACCCTGCGGGTGGTGCCCGAGGTGGGGGAGGGCGTGGCCATCGCGGCCACGGTGCTGGGAACGCCCGTGATGGGCCTTACCACGCTCCTGGTCCAGAAGCTGCTGCAGAATCCGCTCGGCAAGGCCGTTTCCTACGAATACCTCGTCACGGGGTCGTGGGATAATCCGTCGGTCACGCGACTGTCCGGCGCGGCGCCGAAGGAGGCCGCGGCGCCCGCGGCGACCGCCAAGCCATGATCATCACGAAAAACTCGACGACTCCCGAAGCCCTGCGCGAGACGATGCTCACGACGCAGAGCATGTTCCGCGTGGCGGCCGTCCAGATGGCCTCGGGCCCGAACGTGCCCGCCAACCTGCAGGAGGCCGCGCGCCTCATCGAGCTGGCCGCCGCCACGGGCGCGCGCCTCATCGCGCTGCCCGAGTACTTCTGCCTCATGGGCATGCGCGACACCGACAAGGTGAAGGTGCGCGAGAAGGAGGGCGCCGGCCCGGTGCAGGATTTCCTCAGCGCCGAGGCGAAGCGCCACAAGGCGTGGATCGTGGGTGGCACGCTGCCGCTCGAATGCGAGGATTCCGGCCGCGTGAGGAACGCGTGCCTCGTCTACGACGGCGAGGGCAGGCGCGTCGCGCGCTACGACAAGATCCACCTCTTCGGCTTCGACCTGGGCACCGAGAAGTACGCCGAGCAGGACACCATCGAGCCCGGCCGCGCGGTGGTCACGGTCGATACGCCGTGGGGCCGGATCGGCCTGTCGGTCTGCTACGACCTGCGCTTCCCGGAGCTCTACCGCGCCATGGGCGAGGTGGACATGATCTTCGTCCCCTCGGCCTTCACCGAGACGACCGGCAAGGCCCACTGGGAGACGCTCATCCGGGCGCGCGCCATCGAGAACCAGTGCTTCGTCATCGCGCCGGCGCAGGGGGGGTACCATGTGAACGGCCGCGAGACCCACGGCCACTCCATGATCGTCGACCCCTGGGGCGTCGTGCTCGACCGCCTGCCGCGCGGCTCGGGGGTTGTGGTTGCCGGCGTGAACCCCACCTATACCGCGAAGATCCGCCGCAGCCTCCCGGCGCTCAAGCACCGCACCCTCGGAACCTGACATGACGAAGATCGAACCCACCGCGCTCGACCTGGCGCGGGCCGCGCTGCTTTCCCCCTTCGGGCTCGACGAGGCCGGGCTCGGTCGCGTGTTCGACCTCGTGCGCGCGCACCGCTGCGACGAGGCCGACCTCTACTTCCAGCTCGCGCGCGCCGAGAGCTGGATGCTCGAGGAGGGCCAGGTGAAGAACGGCAGCTTCTCGCTCGACCAGGGCGTGGGCGTCCGCGTGGTCTCGGGCGAGAAGACGGCCTTCGCGTACGCCGACGACATCTCGGCCGAATCCCTCGAGGCGGCCGCGAAGGTGACCCGCGCCATCGGCGCCGCCGGCGGGGAGGCGAGCGTGCCCGTGGAGTCGATCCGCGTGGCGAAGCCACTCTACGCGCCCGTGGACCCGGTGACGGGCCTCGAGGACGCGGACAAGGTGCGCCTGCTCGAGCGGCTCGAGGCCGCGGCGAAGGCCGCCGACCCGCGCGTGAAGCAGGTGATCGGCCGGCTGGCCGGCGAGTACGAGGTAGTGCTCGTCGCCCGCGCCGACGGCGTGCGTTCGGCCGACGTGCGGCCGCTCGTGAACCTGTCCGTCACGGTGATCGTCGAGCAGGAGGGCCGGCGCGAGCAGGGCTATTGCGGCGGCGGCGGCCGGTTCGGCTACGGCCACTTCACCGACGCGCGCGTCGACGAGATGGCGCGCACGGCCGTGAAGCAGGCCCTCGTGAACCTGGACGCGCGCCCGGCCCCGGCCGGACCCATGACCGTCGTGCTCGGGCCGGGCTGGCCCGGCATCCTGCTGCACGAGGCCATCGGCCACGGGCTGGAGGGCGACTTCAACCGCAAGGGCACGTCGGCCTTCGCGGGCCGCGTGGGCGAGCGCGTGGCGGCCAAGGGGGTCACCGTGGTCGACGACGGCACGATGGCCGATCGCCGCGGCTCCCTCTCGGTGGACGACGAGGGCGAGCCCACGGCGCGCAACGTGCTGATCGAGGACGGCATCCTGCGCGGCTACCTGCAGGACCGCATGAACGCCCGCCTCATGGGCGTCGCGCCCACGGGCAACGGGCGGCGCGAGAGCTATGCCCACCTGCCCATGCCGCGCATGACCAACACGTTCATGCTCGCGGGCGACAAGGACCCGGCCGAGATCCTCGCCTCCCTCGACCGCGGCCTCTACGCCGTGAACTTCGGCGGCGGCGAGGTCGACATCACCAGCGGCAAGTTCGTCTTCTCCGCGGCGGAGGCCTGGTGGGTGGAAGGCGGCAAGCTCCAGTACCCCGTGAAGGGCGCGACGCTCATCGGCAACGGGCCGGACGCCCTCACGCGCATCGCGATGGTGGGCAACGACCTGGCGCTCGACCCGGGCATCGGCACCTGCGGCAAGGAGGGCCAGAGCGTGCCCGTGGGCGTGGGGCAGCCGACGCTGCGCATCGAGGGCCTCACCGTGGGCGGAACCGGCTGAGCCGCATCCGGTCCTACCGGCGAGCCGTAAGGCCGTGGTCGCCCCCGCGACTGACCGTCACCCGAAAACCCAGGAGCCCGCCATGACCCGCCGCACCTTCGTCGCCGCCCTCGCCGGACTCTTCGCCGCCTCGAAAGCGGCCGACGTCGCCGCCCAGGCCGCGCCGGCCGAGAAGATCGACAAGCTGGTCCTGAAGCCCGAGGAATGGAAGAAGCGCCTCACGCCCGAGCAGTACGCCGTCCTGCGCGAGGAGGCGACGGAGCGCGCCGGCACCTCGCCGCTGAACGCCGAGAAGCGCAAGGGCCAGTACGTGTGCGCCGGCTGCGACCTGCCGCTCTTCAGTTCCGAGGCCAAGTACGAGAGCGGCACGGGCTGGCCCAGCTTCTTCAGCCCGATCCCGGGACGCGTCGGCCGCAAGACGGACTACAAGCTCATCTACCCGCGAACCGAATACCACTGCATCCGGTGCGGCGGCCACCAGGGCCACCTGTTCGACGACGGCCCTCCGCCCACGGGCAAGCGCTACTGCAACAACGGCGTGGCGCTGAAATTCGTGCCGGCCTAGGGCGCGGCGTCCCCGGTCGGGCGCCGCTCGCGCCCGCTCACCACTTGACCGCCTTGAACGTGCCGCTCACCACGGCCGGCCCGCCCTTGGGCGCCGTCCACATCCAGCAGTATTCCGTGTCGCGCTCGGCGGTGAACCGGCCGCCGCCCTTCCACACGCTGTCGATCCGCACGGGGTAATGCACCTTGTCGCCCTCGTGCCAGTGGACGTTGAAGTCCACGGCGACGTCGGCGGTCCAGTTGAACTCGCGTTCCTGCCCGGCCTTCAGCGCGACGCAGTCCTCGGCGATGGCGCCGGCCTTGAGGGTGAGGGTGAACGGGCCGGGCTTGCCGCCTTCGGCCGCCTCGAGCGGGACGGCGAGGGCGAGGAGGGCGGCGGCGAGGGCGACGGTGCGCATGGCTGAGGATCCTTCGGTGGCGATGGCGCCCATTCTATGCGGCGCCGGGCACTCGGGGGCGCGCCCTTGCCCGCCCGAGGGCCCTCCTGCTACGATGGAGCCCACATGAACCGCCCTGCCGCCTATTTCCCGTTCTTCTGGTTTCCCACGCCGCAGGCGGTCGGGAGAAGGTAGCGCGAGCGCACTTCGAGCAGCGCGAGATTCCCGGAAAACCGCCAGCCCCAAACTGGCGGTTTTTTGTTGCCCGCATTCCCGCCGGAAAGACCACGACCATGACCCACTACCGAACCGACGACGTACGCATCGAGCAGGGCGACGAGCTGCTCGCGCCCATGCAGGTGATGCGCGAGCTGGCCGCCACCGACGTCACGCACAAGGTGACCTTCGAGGCGCGCAAGGGCATCCACGACATCCTGCGCGGCGCCGACGACCGCCTGCTCGTGGTCGTCGGGCCCTGCTCGATCCACGACCTGAAGGCCGCGCGCGAGTACGCCGGGCGCCTGAAGGCCGAGCGCGAGCGCCTGGGCGCCGACCTGCTCCTGGTGATGCGCGTCTACTTCGAGAAGCCGCGCACCACGGTGGGCTGGAAGGGCCTCATCAACGACCCGCACCTGAACGACACGTTCGACATGAACGAGGGCATCCGGCTCGCCCGCAAGCTCCTGCTCGACATCAACGAGATGGGCGTTCCCTGCGGCACCGAGTTCCTCGACCTCATCTCGCCGCAGTACATCGCCGATCTCATCGCCTGGGGCGCCATCGGCGCGCGCACGACGGAATCGCAGTCGCACCGGCAGCTGGCCTCGGGCCTGTCGTGCCCGGTGGGCTTCAAGAACGGCACCGACGGCAACGTGCGCATCGCGGTCGACGCCATCAAGGCGGCCAACGCGCGCCACCACTTCATCTCCGTCACCAAGAGCGGCCACGTCGCCGTGTTCAAGACCGCGGGCAACGAGGACTGCCACGTCATCCTGCGCGGCGGGAAGAGCACCAACTACGACAACGCGAGCGTGGACGCGGCGTGCAAGGACCTCGCCGGCGCCGGCCTCGCGCCGCACGTGATGGTCGACTTCTCCCACGCCAATTCGTCCAAGCAGTACCAGAGGCAGGCCGACGTCGCGAACGACGTGGCGGCCCAGCTCGCCGCGGGCGAGGCGCGCATCGTGGGCGCGATGGTCGAGAGCCACCTGAACCCGGGGCGCCAGGACCTCGTCCCCGGCAAGCCGCTCGAGTACGGCGTGTCGATCACCGACGCGTGCCTCGGGTGGGACGCCACCGTGAAGGTGCTCGACACGCTGGCCGCCGCCGTGCGCCAGCGCCGTCTCGTGAGGGAGGAATGAGCATGGCGAACGCCAGGACATCGCCGTCGGTGAAGGTGATGGGCCGCACCGACGACTTGCGCATCCGCGCGGTCCGCGCGCTGGTCGCCCCGCAACTGCTGCTCGAGGAGATGCCCCTCGACGCGCCGGCCCTCGCCTGCGTGGGGGAGGCGCGCGGCGCCATCCACCGCGTGCTGCACGGCGCCGACGACCGGCTGGTGGCCGTCGTGGGGCCCTGCTCGATCCACGACTACGACAGCGCCATGGAGTACGCGACGCGGCTTCGCGCCCAGGCCGCGCGCCTGGAGCCCGAGCTGGTCGTGGTGATGCGCGTGTACTTCGAGAAGCCGCGCACGACGGTCGGCTGGAAGGGTTTCATCAACGATCCCCGCCTCGACGGCAGCTTCGCGATCAACGAGGGACTCAAGCTCGCGCGCAGGCTCCTGCTCGAGATCAACCGGATGGGCATGGCGTGCGGCACGGAATTCCTCGACCTGCTCTCGCCGCAGTACATCTCGGACCTCATCGCGTGGGCGGCCATCGGCGCGCGCACCACGGAGTCGCAGTCGCACCGGCAGCTGGCCTCGGGCCTGTCGTGCCCCGTGGGCTTCAAGAACGGCACGGACGGCAGCGTGCGCATCGCGGTGGACGCGCTGCGCGCCGCGGCCGCTCCCCACGCCTTCATGGGCATGACGAAGACGGGGCAGGCGGCGATCTTCGAGACCATGGGCAACGAGGACTGCCACGTGATCCTGCGCGGCGGGAAGACGCCCAACTACGACTCGGCCAGCGTCGCGGCGGCAAGCGCGGAGCTGGCGTCCGCCGGGCTCGCGCCGCGCGTGATGGTGGACTTCTCCCATGCCAATTCCTCGAAGCAGTACGAGCGCCAGGTCGAGGTCGCGAAGGACGTCGCGGGCCAGCTCGCGGCGGGCGAGGAGCGCATCGTGGGCACCATGGTCGAAAGCCACCTGAACCCCGGCCGCCAGGACCTCGTGCCCGGCAAGGCGCTCGCCTACGGGGTGTCCGTCACGGACGCGTGCATCGGCTGGGACGACACGGTGCGCGTGCTCGACATCCTGGCCGAGGGCGTTCGCCGCCGCCGGCTGCTGGCGGCCGACTGAGCGTGCGGCGCGCGCTCGCGGCCGCGCTCCTCGCGTCGGCGGTCGCGGGGCCGGCGTGCGCCGGGGTGTCGGTCACCGATGGAATCGGCCGCGTGGTGGTGATGCCGGCGCCCGCGAAGCGCGTCCTCACGCTCGCCCCGTCGATCACGGAAGCGGCCTTTGCCGTCGGCGCGGGCCCGCGCGTCGTCGGCGTGAGCGAGCACAGCGACTTCCCGCCCGAGGCCGCGAGGCTGCCCGCGGTCTCTTCGAGTGCCGGTGTCGACCTCGAGGCCGTCGCCCGCCTCGCGCCCGACCTCGTCATCGCGTGGCGCGACAGCTTCCGCCTCGAGTCGATCCCGCGGCTCGAGGCCCTGGGCGCGACGGTGTACGTGGACGCCTCGCGCACGCTCGCGGACGTGCCGAAGCTCCTGCGCGACGTGGCGACGCTCGCGGGCACCGACGCGGGCCCGGCGGCGCGGGCCTACGGGACTCGCCTGGACGCGCTTCGCCGGGCGAAGGCCGGGCGCGAGCCGCTGCGCGTGTTCCTCGACATTTCCTTCCGGCCGCTCATGACCGTGGGCGGGAAGCATTTCATGACCGAGGCGCTCGCGCTGTGCGGGGCGCAGAACGTCTTCGCCGATCTCGCCGACGTGGCGCCGCTCGTGTCGTGGGAAGAGCTCCACGCGCGCCGGCCCCAGGCGATCCTCGCCGCGGGGGCGCCGGAGGGCGAGGCCGCGTTCCGACAGTCGTGGGCCGGACAGTCCGGGCTCGAGGCCGTCCGCCGCGGCAGGATCGCGTACGTGCCCTCGCGCGCGCTGGGGCGTCCTTCCCCGCGCGTCGTCGAGGGGATCGAGGCGCTCTGCGTGGCGGTGGAGCGGCTGCGGGGAAGCTAGGCCTTCTTTCCCCGCGCGATCGGCCCCGAGCAGAGGATGGCGCCGGTGGGCGCGCCGGTCGGCGAGCCGCCGCGCGGCTCCAGGGAGACCGCGAACGCGACGCCGCCCTCGAGCAGGCGATCGAGCCGGGCCGGCCGCAGCTGCACCTCGCCTTCCAGCGGGACCACGCCCAGAGAACGCGGCGCGCCTTCCTTCGGCACCACCCACAATTCGTGGTCCTTCGTCGTCGACGGCGGCCAGGGCGCGGTGACGCGCACCTTGAGGATCCCGCGCGATTCCTCGATGACCATGCGCGGCGCCTGTTCGGGGGTGGAGAGCACGGCGACCAGCGCCGGCGATTCGGCGGGCGCCGGGCTTCGCAGCCCGACGCTGATCGCGAGGAGGGCGACGGCCGCCGTCGCGAACCCCGCGCCCAGCCAGCGCCAGAACGAGACGCTCGACCACAGGCCCGGCGGCGGCGCCACGCGGCGCGTGCCGATCCGCGCCTCGATGGACGGCCACAGGCGCGCGGGCGGCGCGACGGGTGCGATTTCCCCGGCGAGCGGCGTGAGAAAGGCCTCCCAGCGCGCGACGAGGGCGGCGAGCGCGGGATCCGCCACCACGACCCGCGCGAAGCGCCGGCGCGCGGGACCGCGCAACGTGCCCAGCACGTAGCTCGCGGCGAGGGCGTGGCGGAGGTCCGGATCGGCGAGGCGCATCGTCGCTAGCGTTCCGCCATGCCGGCGCGCTCGAGGCACTCGCGCAGGCGCGCGAGCCCGCGCCGGACATGCGTCTTCACGGTGCCCAGGGGCCGGCGCAGGTGGCCCGCGAGTTCGGAGTGGCTGAGCCCGTGGAAGAAGGCGAGGGCGATGGACTGGCGCTGGTCGGGCTCGAGCTCGCCCAGGCATTCGCGCACGGCGTGCTCGCCCGCGCGGCGCTCCCTGTCCGCGGCCGGCGCCGCCGATTCGTCCACCAGGTGGCCGGCGAGGACCTCGTCGACGTCCTCGACCTCGCGGCTGCCGCGGCGAAGCACGTCGAGGCTGCGGTTCCTCACGATGGCCGCCATCCAGGTGCCCGGGGCGCTCTTCGCGCGCGAGTACTCGGCCGCGTGGTTCCAGATGGCGACGTAGCTGTCCTGCAAGACTTCCTCCGCGAGCTGGCGTTCCCTCACGATACGCAGCGACACGGCAAACAGTTTCGCGCTCGATGCGCGATAGAGCGCGGCGAAGGCGTCGCGGTCGCCGAGGGACGTGCGCGCGAGCAGCCGCGCGAGTTCGTCGGCTTCCGGCGCCCCGCCGTTCACGGCGCGCTCGCTCCCGGGCGCCAGGAGGGCTCGGCGACGCCGGCGCCGCGGTTGAGGGAGCGCGCGACGACGAAGAGCAGGTCCGAGAGGCGGTTCAGGTACATGAGGCTCGGGGCGGAGACGGGCTCGACGTGGTGCAGTTCCACCACGGAGCGCTCGGCGCGCCGGCCGATGGTGCGCGCCAGGTGTGCGGCCGCCGCGGCGCGGGAGCCGCCCGGCAGCACGAACTCGCGCAGCGGGGGCAGGGGCTCGTTCAGGCGCGCGACGTCGGCCTCGATGCGGGCCAGGTGCGCCTCGCCGAGCGCCTCGCGCCCCGGGATGCAGATCTCGCCGCCCAGGTCGAAGAGGTCGTTCTGCACCGCCTCGAGTGGCGCGCGGACGGACGCGGGCACGTCCTCGGCGAGCACCAGGCCGATGGCGCTGTTGAGCTCGTCCAGGTCGCCCATGGCGCGCACGCGCGGGGAATCCTTGGGTACCCGGGAGCCGTCGCCCAGTCCGGTGGTGCCGTCGTCGCCGGTGCGGGTGACGATCTTCGAGAGTCGGTAGGCCATGGCGGCGATTGTACCCGGAGCCCTGCGGCCGGCGGCCGGGGTCCCCGCCCTGATATCATTTCGGCCTCGCTTCGCAAGACCGAACCCCCCACGTGAAACCCGCCTTCCTGGATTTCGAGCAGCCGATCGCCGAGCTCGAGCAGAAGATCGAGGAGCTGCGCTTCGTGCAGGACGACAGCGCCGTCGACATCTCCCAGGAGATCGAGCGGCTGTCGAAGAAGAGCCGCGACCTCACGAAGGACATCTACGCCAAGCTCACGGCGTGGCAGATCTCGAAGGTCGCGAGGCACCCCCAGAGGCCGTACACGCTCGACTACATCGCGGCGATGTGCACGGACTTCGAGGAGATGCACGGCGACCGCGCCTTCGCGGACGACCCGGCCATCGTCGGCGGCCTGGCGCGTTTCAACGGCCAGAGCGTCGTGGTGCTCGGCCACCAGAAGGGCCGCGACACCAACGAGAAGATCCTGCGCAACTTCGGCATGCCGCGCCCCGAGGGCTACCGCAAGGCGCTCAGGCTCATGAAGCTCGCGGAGAAGTTTTCGCTGCCCCTGCTCACCTTCGTCGACACGCCCGGCGCCTACCCCGGCATCGGCGCGGAGGAGCGCGGGCAGTCGGAGGCCATCGGCCGCAACCTCTACGAGATGGCGGGCCTTCGCGTGCCCATCGTCGTGTCGATCATCGGCGAGGGCGGCTCCGGCGGCGCGCTCGCCATCGCGGTGGGCGACACCACGCTGATGATGCAGTACTCGACGTACTCGGTGATCTCGCCCGAGGGCTGCGCCGCCATCCTCTGGAAGAGCGGCGACTACGCGGGCGACGCGGCCGAGGCGCTGGGCATCACCGCGGCGCGCCTGAAGTCGTTCGGTCTCGTCGACAAGGTCGTGAGCGAGCCCCTGGGCGGCGCCCACCGCGACCCGGCCGACGCCGCCAAGAACCTCAAGAAGGCCATCGCCGACCACCTGCGCCAGCTGCAGGACCTGCCCGTCTCCGAGCTGCTCGAGCGCCGCCAGGACCGCCTGGTGAGCTTCGGCAAGTTCAAGGAAGTGGCCGAGTAGCGCGCCGGCCGCGGCGACCCGTGGCGCAACGGTTCGATTCTCCCGAAGCCCTCGCCGGCCATGCGGCCGGGCAGCTCGCGCCCGCCGTGAGCCGGGGCGAGCGCCTGTGCGTCGGTTACTCGGGCGGCCTCGATTCCACCGTGCTCCTCGACGTGCTCGCGGGTCTTCGCGAACAGGGTGGCTTCGCCCTCGAGGCGCTCCACGTGCACCACGGCCTGTCGCCGAACGCCGATCGCTGGGCGGAGGCGTGCGCGG
>CAZPLW010000058.1:15463-19152 GCA_964587315.1 uncultured Lysobacter sp. | reverse complement strand
CCGCGAAGCGCGCCGTGGCGACGTGGCCCGTCGCGAGGATGCGCTTGCGCACGGAGGCCTCCAGCCGCTGGATCTGGCGCACGTCGTGGAAGGTGGCGAGCGCCCCGACCGTCTCGCCATCCACCCGGATGGGAATCGTGTCGCACACCAGGTCCTGGTCGAAGAGGCGCTCCACGCGGCCCTCCTCGCCCTCGCCGCTCGTGATCACCTTCTCGAGCGCGAGCCGCGGCCAGAGCATGGCGACGGGACGGCCGACGGCGTCGTCCTCGCCGATCCGCAGCATGCGCGCGGCGCGCGGGTTGATCACCGTGACGTTGCCCTCGCGGTCCACGGCCAGCACGCCGTTCTCGCTCCCGGTGACCACGGCCCGCAGCAGCTGCCCCTTGGCGCGTTCCACCGCCCGCGCGCGGACGATGCGCTTGGCCTCGTCGACCGCCGCGAGGATGCCCTGGGCCACCGCCTCGACGGGCTGGCAGGCCATGCCCATCTTCCGCGCGACCTCCGCCGTGATGTAGCCGCCGACGATGATGCCGGCCCCCTCGTCACGGGCCTGCTCCACCGCGGGCTCGATGTCCTCCTCGCGGTGCAGCTCGTGCAGGGTGACCGTGACGCCCAGCATGTGGCCGATCTCGAGGGCGCCCGCCGACATGGGCGAGAAGGCCACCACCGCGATGTGCCGCGACTTGGCGCGCGCCTTGTGGATCGCGGTCATCAAGGTGACGGCCGAGGTGGAGATGTCCACCACGGAGAGATCCGGCAGCTGGCTGGCGACCATGCGCGCCGTGGCGCCGCGGGAGATGACCACCTCGACGCCTTCGGCCATGAGCTCGCGCGCCACCTCGACGGCCTCGCCCATGAGGCCCTTGGCGATGCGCACGTCCTCGTGCCGGCCCTTCAGGGTCTCCCGAGCCAGTTCCAGCATCCCGGCGTCCAGGGAGAGCAATGCGATCGTGGCCATGGTCCTTTTTCACCGTGAAACGGGACGAAACGCCCCGAAACCGATTGGAACATGGGCGTTGCACCGGCCGCCTGCGCTGGATCAAACGATTGATTCGACGAGTGATTTTTTCTGGCCCGCTTTGTGCAGGACTCCGGGAGACCGGGCATGCGGCTGAAATCTGGCCCATCCCGCCAGGGATCGATCCACCAAGGAGCCAAGAAGATGAAACTCGACTGGAAAGCCATCACCCCCCTCGCACTGGGCGCGGCCATCTATTTCTCGCCCGCGCCGGCGGGCCTCGAACCGATCGCGTGGAACTACTTCGCGCTGTTCGTGGCCGTCATCACCGGCCTCATCCTGGAGCCGATCCCCACCGCGGCGATCGGGCTCATCGGCGTCACCTTCGCCTCCGCGCTGATGATGGTGCCCTCCAAGGCCGGCGCGCCCGTGGTCCTGGCCGACGGCCTGAAGTTCGCCCTGGGCGGATTTTCCAACGGCGTCGTGTGGCTCATCTTCACGGCCTACATGTTCTCGCTGGGCTACGAGAAGACGGGCCTGGGCAAGCGCATCTCGCTGCTGCTCATCAAGCTGCTCGGCAAGAAGACGCTGGGCCTGGGCTACGCGGTCGCGTTCGCCGACCTCGCGGTGGCGCCCTTCACGCCGTCCAACACGGCGCGCAGCGGCGGCATCATCTTCCCGATCCTGAAGAACATCCCGCCCCTGTACGGCAGCACGCCGGAGGAAGGCCGCCGCAAGATCGGCAGCTACCTCATGTGGACGGCGATGGCCACCACGTGCGTGACGAGCAGCCTGTTCCTCACCGCGCTCGCCCCGAACCTGCTCGCGATCGAGATCCTGCAGAAGACGGCGAAGATCTCCGTCACGTGGACCGAATGGTTCACCGCCATGGCGCCCGCCTGCATCATCCTCTTCCTGCTGGTGCCCTGGCTCGCCTACGTGATCTACCCGCCTGAATTGAAGGAAAGCGCCGACGCGCCCAAGTGGGCCGGCGCCGAGCTGGAGAAGATGGGCAAGGTGACGCTCAAGGAGTACACGATGGGCGGTCTTGCCGTCATGGCGCTGCTGCTGTGGATCTTCGGCGGCAAGCAGTTCGACGCGACCACCGTCGCGCTCATGGGGCTGTGCCTGATGATCATCACCCAGGTGATCACCTGGGAGGACGTGATCGCGCACAAGACCGCCTGGAACGTGCTGGTGTGGTTCGCCACCCTCGTCGCGCTGGCCGGCGGCCTCGCCAACGTCGGCTTCCTCACCTGGTTCGCCAAGGCGATGGCGGCCTCGATGACCGGCCTGTCCATGGCCGCCCTCATCATCGGGTTCGTGCTCATCTTCTACTTCGTGCACTACATGTTCGCCTCGCTCACCGCGCACACCACGGCCCTCATGCCCGTGATGCTCGCCACCGCGATGGTCGTGCCCGGCATGCCGATGAAGGGCCTGGGCCTGATGCTGTTCGGCACGCTGGGCCTCATGGGCATCCTCACCCCGTATGCCACCGGCCCCAGCCCGATCTACTACGGCTGCGGTTACATCAGCCGCAAGGAATACTGGACGCTGGGCGCCGTCTTCGGCGTGATCTTCATCGCCGTGTTCGTGGGCGTGACGTACCCGTACCTGATGTTCATGAGCAAGCCCTGAGCGTCCCGGCCGCGGCGCCTTCCAAGGCGCCGCGGCCGCCCCTTCCCGCCATGAATCCCCGCACGCTGTATCGCAAGCTGGTCGACTCGCACGCCGTCGCGAGGCTCGACGAGCAGGATGTCCTGCTCTTCTGCGACCTGCACCTGATGAACGAATACACCAGCCCGCAGGCTTTCGCCGGGCTGCACGAACGGGGATGCGAAGTCCTCATGCCCGGCCAGAACGTCGCGACGGTGAGCCACATCATCCCGACGCACGACGTCTCGCCGCGCCCGATCGCCGACCCGGCCTCGGCGCTGCAGGCGGCGAACCTGAAGCGCAACTGCGATCGCCACCGGATCCCGCTCTTCGGCGTGGACGACCCGCTGCAGGGCGTCGAGCACATCATCTCGCCCGAGCACGGCATGATCCGCCCGGGCATGGTCGTGATCTGCGGCGACAGCCACACCACCACCTACGGCGCGCTGGGCGCCCTGGGCTTCGGCATCGGCACGAGCGAGGTGGAGCACGTCCTCGCCACCCAGACCCTCGCCTACCGGCCGGCGCGCGACATGCGCATCCGCGTCGACGGGACGCTCCCCGCGGGAACCACCGCCAAGGACCTGGTCCTCATGATCATCGGCCGCATCGGCGCCCAGGGCGCGCGCGGCTTCGTGGTCGAGTTCTGCGGCCCCGCGATCGACGCGCTGTCCATCGAGGCGCGCTTCACGCTGTGCAACATGGCCGTCGAGGCCGGGGCGCGCGGCGCGCTCGTCGCGCCCGATGCGAAGGCGATCCGGTACGTGCTCGACCGGGCGCCGGACATCGACGCCCACCAGCACGGCGACGCGGTCGCCGAGTGGATGAGCCTCGAGTCGGACGCGGCCGCGGTCTTCGAGATCGAGCACCGCTTCGACGCGAGCGAGCTGGAGCCCTTCGTCACCTGGGGCACGAGCCCGGACCAGGCGATTCCCGTCTCCGGCCTCGTGCCGGTGGCCGGCGGCCCCGACGCGGCCAGCACGGCGCAGGCGCTCGCCTACACGCACCTCGCGTCCGGCCGGCCGATCGCGGGCGTGCCCGTGGAGCACGTGTTCATCGGATCCTGCACCAA
>CAZPLW010000058.1:0-15453 GCA_964587315.1 uncultured Lysobacter sp. | reverse complement strand
CTGGGCGAGGTGGGCCCTGGGGGGGCGAAGCCCGGCTGCCCGTGGTGCCTCGCCATGGACGGCGACGTGCTCGCGCCCGGCGCGCGGTGCGCCTCCACCACCAACCGCAACGTCGAGGGGCGGCAGGGGCGGGGGGCGATCACGCACCTCATGAGCCCGGCCATGGCCGCCGCCGCGGCCGTCACCGGCCGCATCACCGATGTCCGCACGCTGGAGCCCGTCCATGCCTGAGCCCACCCGCATCGAGGGCATCGCCGCCGCCATCGCCATCGACAACCTGGACACCGACCAGGTGATGCCAAAGCAGTTCCTGCGCGGCATCGACAAGTCGGGCCTCGCGAAGGGCCTCTTCCGGGACCTTCGCTTCGACGCCGAGGGCAAGGCGCGTCCCGGCTTCGTGCTCAACCAGCCGGCCTTCGCCCAGGCGCGCGTGCTCGTGTGCGGGCCGAACTTCGGCTGCGGCTCGAGCCGCGAGCACGCCGTGTGGGGCCTGCAGCAGGCGGGCTTCCAGGCGGTGATCGCGCCCAGCTTCGGCGAGATCTTCTATTCCAACGCGATGAACAACCGGCTGCTCGCCGTGATGCTGCCCGCGGACGAGGTGCAGGTCCTCCTGCGCCGAGCCGCGAGCGCCGAGGCGCCGCTGCGCGTCTCGATCGACGTCGAGACGCTCACCGTCCGCGCGCCGGACTACACCGGGCACTTCACGCTCTCCGAACGCCACCGCCGGATGTTCCTCGATGGCGTGGACATGGTCGGCGCGTCGCTCACCCACCGCGTGGCCATCGAGGCCTTCGCGGAGCGCCTCTGGGCCGCGCAACCCTGGCTTCGCGACGTCGCGCGGCGCACCCGCGACCGCCTGGACACCCCTTCCGCTTCCTGACTGGAGACATCCGAGATGAACGCTCCAACCCTCATGCCCACCGGGGCGCCCGCACGGGCCGCACCGCCGCTCGACAAGGACAAGGCCGCCCAGGCCCTCACCGACCTCATGGCGAAGTTCACCGGCTACGTCGGCAAGCGCCTGCCGCAGGACGTGCTCGACAAGCTGGCCGAGCTGCGCGCGCGGGAGACCAAGCCGCTCGCCAAGGTGGTCTACGACTCGATGTTCGACAACCTGGAGAAGGCGGACCGGCTCGACCGGCCGTGCTGCCAGGACACGGGCGCGCTGCAGTACTTCGTGCGCGCCGGCGCGGGCTTCCCGCTGTTGGGTGAGCTCAAGGCCATCCTGGGCGATGCCGTCCGGCAGGCCACGAAGGACGCGCCCCTTCGCCACAACGCGGTGGAGACATTCATCGAGAAGAACACCGGCGACAACACCGGCACGCGCATCCCGTGGATCGAATGGGAGATCGTGCCCGACGACGACACGTGCACCGTCGAGGCGTACATGGCCGGCGGCGGCTGCAGCCTGCCCGGCACGGCCAAGGTGCTCATGCCTTCCGCGGGCTACGAGGGCATCGTGCAGTTCGTCTTCGACGTGGTCACCACCTACGGCGTGAACGCCTGCCCGCCGCTGATGGTGGGCGTGGGCGTCTCCACGTCCGTCGAGACGGCCGCGGCGCTTTCGAAGCGCGCGGTGCTTCGCCCCATCGGCACGCACCATCCCGAGCCGCGGGCCGCGAAGATGGAAGCGCTCCTCGAGGAAGGGCTCAACCGCATCGGCATCGGCCCGCAGGGCCTCACCGGCAGCTCCTCCGTGCTGGGCGTGAACATCGAATCCTCCGCGCGCCACCCGTCGACCATCGGCGTGGGCGTCTCCGTGGGCTGCTGGGCGAACCGCCGCGGCGCCATCCGCATCAACCCGGACCTCTCCTACGAAGTCCTCTCGCACAAGGGAGCCGTCCTGTGAAAAAGATCCTGAAGACCCCCATCCGCAACGAAGACATCGAATCGATCCGCATCGGCGACGTGGTGTACCTGGACGGCCTCCTCGTCACCTGCCGCGACGTCGGCCACCGTCGCCTCATCGAGCAGGGGCGCGAGCTGCCCGTGGACCTGCGCGGCAACGCGATCTTCCACGCCGGCCCCATCGTCGTGAAGGACGGCGAGGGCTGGAAGATGATCTCCATCGGGCCCACCACCTCGATGCGCATGGAGCGCTTCGAGGACGAGTTCATCGCCGAGACCGGCGTGAAGCTCATCGTCGGCAAGGGCGGCATGGGTCCCAAGACCGCGGATGCCTGCCGCGACCAGAAGGCGCTTCACGCCGTGTTCCCGGGCGGCTGCGCGGTGCTGGCGGCCTCCCAGGTCGAGGAGATCGAACGCGTCGAATGGCTGGACCTGGGCATGCCCGAGGCGCTGTGGGTGTGCCGCGTGAAGGAGTTCGGCCCGCTCATCATCTCGATCGACACCAAGGGCAACAACCTCTTCGAGACCAACAAGGCCGAGTTCAACCGGCTCAAGGTGCCGGCGATCGCGGCGATCTCGAAGGAAGTGGGCTTCATCCGGTAGCCCGGCGGCTTCGGCCCCGGGGCGTGGCGTTCGGCGTCCCCGGTTTCGCCGGCGCCTTGCCGCGCTTCGCGGCCTTCCTTCCCGCGGGAATGCCCAGGCTCGCGAACACCGGCGAGAGCGCCTCGTGGAGCTTGCCCGCATCCAGCGTGGGACCCCGCGCGGCCCGCACGACCAGCCCTTCCACCAGGCACTGGATGACGAGCGCGCGCGAGGCGGCCTCCTTCGCCGGGAGCCCGAGGCCGCCCTGCGCGGGATCCGCCGCGAGCCACTGGCGGAATTCCCCGAGGACCTGGTCGTCGGACGCCTGCAGGGCCCGCGAGATGTCCGGCGAGCGCGAGGCCGCGGCGCTCATCTCGAGGAAGAGGGCGGCGTTCATCGTCTCGTGGCTGCCCTGCTGCCAGGTGCGGAAGCGCTCGAGCACGGCGCCCAGGAAATCGTCCGTCGCGCACAGCGCGCGCACCCGCGCCCGCTTGCCCTCGAGCTCGCGCGCGATGATCGCGAGCATGATGGCGTTCTTGCTCTCGAAGTAGCGGTAGGCGAGGCCGACGCTGATTGCGGCCGTCTCGGCGATGAGCGCCATGCCCGCCTCGTGGAAGCCGAGCTCGATGAAGCACTTCTGCGCCGCGTCGAGGATGCGCTCGCGCTGCGATTCGGCGCGCGCCTCGGCCCGCGGGGTCTTGCGCGGTTTCAGGATCATGGGTTCCTTTCCAGCCACCCTCCGCCGAGGGCCTTGTAGAGCGACACGCGGTTGGCCTGCTCCGCCAGCTGCGTCACGATGAGGGCCTGCTGCGCCAGGTAGAGCGAGCGCTTGGCCACGAGTGTACCGAGGTAGCTGTCCTGCCCGGCCTCGTAGCGGATGCGCGAGAGGCGCTCGGCGTCCTTCTCGGCCTGCACGAGCGAATCCAGCGCGGCGCGTTGCCGGGACAGCGTGTCGGTGAGCGCGAGCGCGTCGGCCACGTCCCGGAAGCCGGCCTGGATCGCCCGCTCGTACTGCGCGAGCGCGATGTCGCGCTCGACCTTCGCCACGTCCAGCCCGGCCTCGAGCCGCCCGCCCTGGAAGAGGGGCAGCGACACCGATGGCAGCACGCTCCAGACGAAGGTGCCGCCCTTGAAGAGCCCGGAGAGCTCGTCGGAGGCGCTCCCGGCCGCGGCGGTGAGGCGGATCGACGGGAAGAACGCGGCGCGCGCGGCGCCGATGTTCGCGTTGGCCGCGAGCAGGCGGTGCTCGGCGGCCTGCACGTCGGGACGGCGAAGCAGGAGCGAGGAGTCGAGCCCGCCGGGCACGCCCTGCCAGGTCGACACGGGCCCCACCCAGCGCTCGGGCAGCAGGGCGGGATCGACGGGGCCGCCGGCCAGGAGCGCGAGGGCGTTCCGGTCCGCGGCCACCTGTCCCTCGTAGCGGGCGAGGTCGGCGCGCGCGCCTTCCACCGAGGAGCGCGCCTGGGCGAGATCGAGGGCCGAGATGGCGCCGAGCTCGCGGCGCCGCAGGGCGAGGCGAAGCTCCTCCTCGCGCGTGAGGAGGGTGGATTGCGCGAGGCTCGCCTGTTCGCGGTCGGCCGCGAGCGCGAGCCAGGCGTTCGCCACCTCGGCGACGAGCGCGATCTGCGCGCCGCGCCGGGTCTCCTCCTGCGCGAAGTAGGCTTCCAGCGCGGCCTTGTCGAGGCTGCGCACGCGCCCGAAGAGGTCGATCTCGTACGCGGTGAGGCCCACCGTCGCGCTGTAGGCGTCCGTGACGGCGCGCCCGTCGCCGCCCGTGCGCTCAAGCGCGCCGATAGCGCCCACGGACGGGAAGCGGTCCGCGCGCTGGATCTGGTGCAGGGCCCGCGAGCGCTCGACGTTGAGGACGGCCACGCGCAGGTCGCGGTTGTTCGCGAGCGCCTGCGCGACGAGGCGCGAGAGCCGCTCGTCGGCCAGGAAATCGCGCCAGCCCGACTGCGCCGCGTCGAGGGGAAGGGCGGTCGTGGCGATGGCGGGCCACTGCGGGGGCACCGCCGGCTCGGCCTTCGGCACGGTGGGCTCGAGCGAGCAGGCGCCGGCGGCGAGCGCGAGCGCGATCGCCGCGGCGAGGCGATGGAGGGTCGTCATGACGTGCCCTCCTTCACGGCCGCCGGCCTGGCCTTGCCGAACAGGCGGAAGACGATCACGAAGAAGAGCGGGATGAAGACGATGCCCAGGAACGTGCCCAGCGCCATGCCGCCCAGCACGCCGGTGCCGATCGCGCGCTGCGCGCCCGAGCCCGCGCCGGTCGCCCGGGCGAGCGGGATGACGCCCAGGCCGAAGGCGATGGAGGTCATGAGGATCGGCCGCAGGCGGTCGCGCCCGGCGGCCACCACGGACTCGACCACGCCCATGCCCTGGTCGAGGTTCTCCTTGGCGAACTGCACGATGAGCACCGCGTTCTTGCTGGCGAGGCCCACCGTCGCGAGCATCGCCACCTGGAAGTAGACGTCGCGCTCGTAGCCGCGCACGAGCGTCGCGAGCACCGTGCCCAGGATGCCCAGGGGCACCACCATCAGCACGGCCGTCGGCACGCTCCAGCTCTCGTAGAGCGCCGCGAGGCACAGGAACACCACCAGGATCGAGAGGCTGTAGAGCATCGGCGTCTGCGCGCCCGCGGCGCGCTCCTGGTAGGAGGCGCCCGTCCATTCGAGGATCACGCCCTTGGGCAGCTGCGCGACCAGCCGCTCGACCTCCGCCATGGCGTCGCCGGAACTCACGCCCGCGGCCGCCTCGCCGTTGATCTGCATGGCGGGCACGCCGTTGTAGCGCTCGAGGCGGGGCGAGCCGTAGTCCCAGCCGGTGGTGGCGAAGGCGGTGAAGGGCACCATCTCGCCCTTCGCGTTCTTCACCGACCAGCGCCGGAAGTCCTCGGGCGCCATGCGGAAGGGCGCGTCGGCCTGCACGATCACGCGCTTCACGCGGCCGCGCTCGAGGAAGTCGTCGACGTACTGGCTGCCCCAGGCCACGGAGAGCGTCGTGTTGATGTCGCTGGCGGTGAGGCCGAGCGCGCCGGCCTTCGCGTAGTCGATCGCGATGCGGAACTGCGGTGTGTCCTCCTGCCCGTTGGGCCGCACCTTGGCGAGCAGCTTGCTCTGCGCCGCGAGGCCCAGGAACTGGTTGCGCGCCGCGGTGAGCGCCTCGTGGCCCATGCCCACGCTGTCCTTGATGAAGAACGTGTAGCCGCCGGCGATGCCCAGCTCCGGCACGGAAGGCGGCGAGAAGGCGAAGACGAACGCGTCCTGGATCTGCATGAAGCGGCCCATGGCGCGCCGCACGACCGCGTCGGCGGAGAGTTCCGGCCTTTCGCGCTCCGACCAGTTCTTCAGGCTCACGAAGGCGACGCCCGTGTTCTGGCCGGCGCCGCCGAAGCCGAAGCCCTGCGCGGTGAAGAGCGAGTTGACGGCGTCCTTCTCGTTGTCGAGGAAGTGCCGCTCGACCTGCTTGATCACCTCCATCGTGCGTTCCTGCGTCGCGCCCACGGGGCCCTGCACCTGGGCGAGGAGCACGCCCTGGTCCTCGGCGGGCAGGAACGCGGTCGGGATGCGCAGGAAGAGCACCACCATCACCGCGGCCATCGCGAGGAAGGCGGCGAAGAAGCGCTTCGGGCGGCTCGTCGCGACGCGCACCGCGCCCTGGTAACGGACGTTTCCGCGGTCGAACCACCGGTTGAACCAGCCGAAGAAGCCCGAGTCCGAGGCGTGGTGGCCCTTCTCGATGCGCTGGAGCATCGTCGCGCACAGGGCCGGCGTGAGCACGATCGCCACGAGCACGGACAGGGCGATCGCCGACACGATGGTCGCCGAGAACTGCCGGTAGATCACGCCCGTCGAGCCGCCCAGGAAGGCCATCGGCACGAAGACCGCCGCGAGGATCATGCCCACCGCGACGAGGGCGCCGGTGATCTGGTCCATCGACTGGCGCGTCGCCTCCAGGGGCGTGAGGCCCTGCTCGCTCATGAGGCGCTCGACGTTCTCCACGACCACGATGGCGTCGTCCACGAGCAGGCCGATGGCGAGCACCATCGCGAACATCGTGAGCATGTTGATGGAGTAGCCCAGCGCCGCGAGCACGGCGAAGGTGCCCAGCAGCACCACCGGCACGGCGATGGTCGGGATCAGCGTGGCGCGGAAGTTCTGCAGGAAGAGGTACATCACGAGGAACACCAGCAGCACCGCCTCGGCCAGCGTCTTCACCACCTCCTTGATGGAGGCCGTGACGAACGGCGTCGTGTCGAACGGGATCACGGCCTTGAGGCCGGGCGGGAAGGCGGGCTCCATCGCCTTGATGAGCGCTTCCAGGCGCTTCGCGGTCTCGAGCGCGTTGGCGCCCGCGGAGAGCGAGATCGCCATGCCGGAGGCGGGCTTGCCGTTGTAGCGCGCGATGGTGCTGTAGTCCTCCGAGCCGATCTCGACGCGGGCGACGTCGCCCAGGCGCAGGAGCGAGCCGTCGGCGCCGCTGCGCACGACGATCGCGCGGAACTGCTCCGGGGTCTGCAGGCGCTCCTGCCCCGTGATGGTCGCGTTGAGCTGCTGGCCGGGGACGGACGGCGTGCCGCCCAGCTGCCCCACCGCCACCTGCGAGTTCTGCGCGCGGATCGCGGCGATGACCTCGGTGGTGGAGAGCCGGTAGGTGTCGAGCTTGCCGGGGTCGAGCCAGACGCGCATCGCGTAACGGGCGCCGAAGAGGCGGGTGGCGCCCACGCCGTCCACGCGCGAGATCGGGTCGGCGAGCGTCGCGCGCACGTAGTCGGAGAGGTCGCGCTGGTCCATGCGCCCGTCCTCCGAGACGAAGCCCATGACCATGAGGAAGCCCGGGCTCGCCTTGCTCACCGAGATGCCCTGCTGCTGGACGATCGAGGGCAGGAGCGGCGTCGCGACCGCGAGCTTGTTCTGCACCTGCACCTGCGCCGTGTCGGGATTGACCGCGTTGTCGAAGGTGAGGGTGATCGTGGTGACGCCGTTGGACTCGCTCGTGGCGGAGAGGTAGAGCAGGCCGTCCAGGCCGGTCATGGCCTGCTCGATCACCTGCGTCACGGAATCCTCGACGGCCCTGGCGGAGGCGCCCGGGTACGTCGCGCTGATCGTCACCGAGGGCGGCGCGATGGTGGGGTAGCGGGAGATCGGCAGGCGCGTGATCGAGATCGCGCCGGCCACCATGATGAGGATCGCGATCACCCAGGCGAAGATGGGACGGTCGATGAAGAAGCGGGCCATCGCGTCGCGCCCCTATTTCTTCGCGGCCGGCGCGGACGCGGGCGGCGATGCGGCGGACGAGGCGGGCGGTGCGGCGGGGGCGGCGACGACGGCGGGCATCCCGGGCCGGATCTTCTGCAGGCCTTCCACGATGACGCGGTCGCCGGCGGCGAGGCCGTCCTCCACCAGCCACTGGTCGCCCACCGTCTGGCTCACCTTCACGGCTCGCGCCTCGACCTTTCCCTCGGCGCCCAGGACCATCGCGGTGGCGTTGCCCTTCGGATCGCGCGTGATGCCGCGCTGCGGGGCGAGGATCGCGTTCTCGCGCGTGCCGCTGCCGACGATCGCGCGCGTGTAGATGCCCGGCAGCAGCACCTGGTCGGGGTTGGGCACGAGGATGCGCAGCGTGTAGGTGCCCGTCGCGGGATCGACGGTGGCCTCGGAGAAGGCCAGCTTGCCGGGCTGCTTGTGGCGGCTGCCGTCCTCGAGCAGGACCACGACCGGGATGTCGGCGGCCTTCAGGCGGCCCCCGGCGAGCTGCTTGCGCAGCTCCAGCAGCTCGCTGCTCGACTGCGTCACGTCCACGTACATCGGGTCCAGCTGCTGCACGGTGGCGATGGCCGCGGCCTGGTTGGCCGTGACGAGCGCGCCGGGGGTCACGCTCGACTTGCCGATGCGGCCGGAGATCGGGGAGGTGATCGTCGCGTAGGCGAGGTTGATCCTGGCGCGCTCGAGCACCGCGCGGGCGGCGGCGACGTCGGCCTCGGCCTGCTGGCTCGCGGCCTGGGCGGTCTCATCGTCGTGACGGCTCACCGCCTCGATCTTCACCAGCTCCGTGGAGCGCCTGGCGTTGAGGGCGGCCGTGGTGAGGGTGGCCTGCGCGCGGGCCAGTGCGGCCGAGGCGCTCTGGACCTCCGCGCGGTAGAGGGCGTCGTCCAGCTGGTAGAGCGGCTGGCCCGCCTTCACGAGGGTGCCCTCGACGAAGAGCCGCTGCTTCACGATGCCGGTCGCCTGCGGGCGCACCTCCGCGACGAGGTACGGGCTGGTGCGGCCGGGCAACTCGCGCGTCACGGTGACCGTGGAGGCCTGGAGCGTGACTACGCCGACCTGCGCCGCGGCCTGGCCGCCGGGGGGCGCGGCTGCGCCTTCGGGGTGGCTCGAGCAGGCGGCGAGAAGCGCGCCGGCGCAGAAAAGGCCGGCGGCCGGAAGCAGTCGGAAGAGGGGACGGGGCATGGGAGTCGACCTGAGGGGGGCGCGGCGGGAGGAGACAATAGAATGAACGTTCATTCATCATTTGTCAATCCCGCCGGGCCTTCAGGGCGACTTCGCGGCGGCGCACTCCGGCGACGCCGGCGCACCGGCCCTTTTCAGGTACGCGATGAGATCCGCCCTCTCGCCCGCGTCCTTCACGCCCGCGTAGCCCATCGTCGTCCCCGGCACCGCCTTCAGCGGATCGGCCAGGAACCGGTCGAGCGCGCGCGCGTCCCACGTGATGCCCGCGCGCCGCATCGCCCCCGAATACTCAAAACCGGGGACGGTGCCCGATTTCCGCCCGAAGAGGCCGCAGTGCCGCGGCCCCGTCCGGTCGTACGCGAGCGCGTGGCAGGCCGCGCAGCGCGAGTAGATCGCCTCGCCCTTCGCCGCATCCCCCGCCGCCGAGACCTGGGCGGCGAGGAAGAGGGACGCGGCGAGCGAGAGCCGCGCGAGCGCCATCAGGACACGAAGGCCACGGGCACGGGCGCCTCGCCGAGCGCCTGCCGAAGGATGGCCCAGTGCATCGCCTCGTCGCCCAGGATGCTGGCCGCGGCCTTGGCGAGGTCGCGATCGCCGAACACCGGTACCGCGCCCAGGTACGCGCTCACCGCGCCCTTCTCCAGCGTGGCCGCGAAGCGCAGCACGTCCGCCTGCGACTTGAGCGTCTCCACGGGGAAGGCGTACTTCGCCTTCGCGGCGACGGCCTTGCCGCCCAGCTTCGCGATCGTCTTCGCGAGCACGTCGGCGTGCTCCTTGTGGTGACCCTGGAAGGTGACGGCGAGATCGAGGACGGGCTTCTGCAGGAGACCGCTCTCCGCGCCCACCTGGTAGGCGGCGATGGCCTCCAGCTCCGCGCCCAGGGCGGTGTTGAGGATGCGCACGTCGGCCTCGGCGCCGGAGCCGCTCCTGGCGGCAAGGGCGTGATTGCCCGAGAGCAGGGCGATGGCCGTGCCCGAGAGCAGGAGGCCCGATTGGGAGAGGAAGACTCGGCGGGATGCGGGCAAAGCGGGGCCGTTCGCGAAAGCGAAGAAGGACATGGAAACCTCCGGGTGGGGTGGGGCTAGGGGAGCCGCGCCATCACGCGCGCGACGATGCGATCGCAGCGATCGCCTGCGAAACCGAATGCGTTTTCCTGGGCCGTGTCGAACTCGCGCGAGAGCGATTCGCGCAGCAGCGCGCGGGCGCGGAAGAAGCGGGTGCGCACGGTGGCCTCGGGGATGCCGAGGCAGGCGGCGACTTCGCCCACTTCCATCTCCTCCACGGCGCGAAGGACGAACACCTCGCGGAAGGCGTCCGGCAACTCGTCGATCTTGGCCTCGATGAGGCGCCGCGACTCCGATCTCATGCCTTCGCGCTCGGGTTGGTCCGGGGATTCCTGGCGCAGGCTCGCCTCGGCGGCGGCCACTTCCATCGCCGACTCGCCGTCCAGGGAAATGACCTCGGCGCCCCGCGCGCTTCGCCGGCGGCGCGCGAGCGATTCGTTCACGGCGATGCGCACGAGCCACGTCGAGAGCTTCGCCTCGCCCCGCCACGCGCCCATCGAGCGGAAGGCGAGGAGCCAGGCGTCCTGCACCGCGTCCTCGGCCTCCGCCTCGTCGCGCAGGATGCCGCGCGCCGCCCGGTACACCGTCTGGTTGTAGCGGCGCATCAGCACCTGCAGCGAGGCGGTCTCGCCGCGGGCGATGCGCCCGGCGAGCTCGACGTCGGGCGTGCGCGAATCGGGGGCGGGGAGGGTGGCATTCTGGTTCATGCCCCATTAGATGACATCGGCGGGCGCGGCGTTCCCGGATTCGATCGGGGCCTCGCCGGAGACTGTCGGGCTTCCCGCCTTGTAGTCAGCCGGAGGCGGGGCATAGACTCGCCGTTCGCTGGTTGCCCCCGCCGACTCACTCCCACGAGGACGCACGCCATCCCATGAAGACCCTTCTCGCCCTACTGGCATGCGCCTTGGCCGCCACTCGCGTCTCGGCCGTCGAGGTCCGCTTCGAGCCCGTGGCCGACGGCGTCTACGCATACATCGGCGACAAGGGCGGGCGCACGGTGGAGAACGAGGGCCTCAACGCCAACATCGGCCTGGTGGTGACGGCGGGCGGCGCGGTCCTCATCGACAGCGGCTCGACGGCGAAGGTCGCCCGGAAGATCGAGGAGGCCGTCGGCAAGGTGACGAAGCAGCCCGTGCGCTGGGTCATCAACACGGGCGGGCAGGATCACCGCTGGCTCGGCAACGGCCACTTCGCCGCGAAGGGCGCGCAGGTCATCGCGCACGCGAAGGCGCCCGCGGACATGCAGTCGCGCGGCGGCGACCAGCTCGCGGCGCTGCGATCGCTGCTCGGGACCGGCGCCGACGGCACGGTGCCGACGATGCCCACGCGATTGGTCGAAGGCAACGACGCGAAAGTGGAGCTCGGCGGCACGACGTTCGAATTCTTCCATGCCGGTGGCGGCCACACGCCCGGCGACATGCTGGTGTGGCTGCCCGGCCGCCGCGTGCTCTTCACGGGCGACATCGTCTACGTCGACCGGCTGCTCGCCGTCATCCCCGTCAGCAACACGAAGCAGTGGCTGGAGGCGTTCGGCGTCGTGGAGAAGCTCGCGCCCGCGCGCATCGTCCCCGGCCACGGCAGCCTCACCGACCTCGCCACCGCCCGCGCCCACACCCGCGACTACCTCCTGGCGCTTCGCCGGCACATGAAGCGCGCCACGGACGACGGCACCGACGTGGGCGAGGCGGTGAAGACGTTCGATGCCAAACCCTTCGCGCACCTGCTGAACGCCTCGGAGCTGCTGGCCGGCAACGCGAATCGCGTCTACCTGGAAGTGGAGCGGGAATGAGGCGCTGCGCTGGCGTCGGACGGCCCGGGCGCGCGCGCAATTCCCGCAGGGCGCGAGGACGCGGTCGCGAAACGGGGGGTTGGTGGTTTCGCGCCATTGGCCGGACAATCCCGCCATGGCCGCGACCTGCCTCATCGACCGCCTGCAGTCATCCGGACCCGCCCGCGGGAGGGCCGCGACGGCCGTCAGGTTCCTTGCCTTCACGGTCCTCTATGTATTCCTCGACTGGCTGAGCTACATCCACGCGACCAACGCGTTCGGCGTCACTCCGTGGAACCCCCAGCCCGCGCTCGCCATCGCGATGCTCATGTTCTTCGGCCAGCGATGGCTTCCGGCCGTGCTGCTCGCGGTGGTGGCCTCGGAACTCGTCGTGCGAGGGGCCGACGCCGCGCACATGCCGGCCATCGCGCTGTCGTCCCTGGCGCTTTCGCTCGGGTTCGCCACGACCGCGCAGTGGCTCCTCGGGTCGCACGGCCCGCGCTTCCCGATGGCCGCGCGGGGTGACCTCTATCGGCTGTTCGCCGGCGTGGCCGCAGGAATGCTTTTCACCGGCGCCCTCCACATCGGCACGCTGGTCGCGAACGGCGCCGCAGGCATCGACGACGCGCCGGCGGCGCTCTTCAAGTTCTGGATCGGCAATGGGGTGGGCATCTTGGTGACGCTGCCTCTCATCCTCACGATGGCCGATTCGCGCCAGCGCGCCAGTCTGTGGCGAATGGCGGGTGACCGCGCGGTCCTCGTCCAGCTCGCCGCCATCGCCGCAACGCTATGGCTGGTGCTGCGCGGGACGCCGGAGGACCACATCAAGTACTTCTACGTGCTCTTCCTGCCGGTGGTCTGGGTGGCCACGCACCACGGCCTGGCGGGTTCGAGCGTGGCCATCGGGCTCATTCAGGCCGGCGTCGTCGTCGCCATCTTCGACGCGGCCTATCCCACGCTCGTCGTGTACGACCTGCAGGCCGTGATGATCGCCATCGCGGTCACGGGCCTGCTGCTTGGCGCCACGGTCGACGAGCGCATGCGCCTGGGCGATGAGCTGCGCGATTCGCTCAAGCTCGCCGCGGCGGGGCGCATGGCCGCGGCGATGGCGCACGAGCTGAACCAGCCGCTCACCGCCCTGATGGCGTACGCCTCGAGCGCGCGGCAAGTGGCCGGCGCGCCGGTCGCGACGCCCGGACAGCTGCAAGGCGTGCTCGACAGCTTGGAACGCGAGGCGCGCCGCTCGGGGGAAGTGGTGCGGCGCATGCGCGACTTCTTCCGCGTCGGCGCCATCGACCTCAGGCCCACGCACCTGGACCGGCTTCTCCTGCGGCTCGTCGAGGCGCACCGGGACCAGGCCGGCGTGCACGACATCGCGTTCCGGCTCGCCATCGCGGAAGCGCCCGCGGTGCTCGCCGACCCGCTGCAGGTCGAGATCGTCCTGCGCAACCTCCTCGGCAATGCCTTCGAGGCCCTGAAGGCCGTCGCCGGGCCCCGCCTCATCGACATCGGCCTGCAGCTGCACGCGGAGTCGATCGTCGTGAGCGTACGCGACAGCGGCCCAGGCATCGCACCGGAGATGCAGGCGCGCCTTTTCGAGCCGCTCGCGACGAGCAGCCCGGCGGGGATGGGCATGGGGCTCGTCATCTGCCGCTCGATCGTCGAGGCCCACGGCGGCCGGCTGTGGGTGGAGCCCGGCCCCGGCGCGGCATTCCACTTCTCGCTGCCCACGCGGGTTTCGAACGATGAGTGAGGTCGGGCCCTCCCTCGCTGCCTACGTCGTCGATGACGACGCGGCCATCCGCGATTCCCTCGTGCTGCTGCTCAGCCTGCGGGGGCACCGCGCCGCCGCGTTCGCGAGCGCGGAAGATTTCCTCGCTGCCGCGAGGCCCGACTGGGCGGGCTGCGCGATCGTCGACATCCGCATGCCCGGCATGAACGGCCTGGCGCTGCTGAAGCGCCTCAAGGCCGACGGCGTGTGCCTGCCGGTGGTGATCGTGACGGGCCACGGGGACGTCGCCTCCGCGCGCGAGGCCTTCCGGAGCGAGGCCGTGGATTTCCTCGAGAAGCCCTTCGACGCGCCGATGCTCGTGTCGACCGTCGAGGCCGTCTTCCAGCGCGAGCGCGAGCGGCTGGCGTCGAACCGCGAGGCGGTGCAGCGCCGACAGCGCCTCGACGCGCTGTCCGCCCGGGAAAGCGAGGTGCTGGAGCAACTGCTGCTCGGCCTGCACAACCGCGAAGTAGGCGCGCGGCTGGGCATCAGCCCGCGCACCGTGGAGGTCCACAAGGCGCGGATCCTCGAGAAGCTTGGCGCGCGCAACATCGTCGACCTCCTTCGGCAACTGAACCGGGGCTGACCCTACGGGAAAGCCCGTACGGAAAGGCGCCAATTTCCGGGGCGGTAGGGGCCCGCTACCCTCCGGTGGGTGACCTCCCCCACGCTATTCCTCTACCCGGAGCTTCACCGCGTCGCGCCCGACCTGCGGCCGGCGCTGCTCGAGCGCGCCCGCCACCAGCCCCTCGACTGGATCGAGCTGGCGGGGCTGGGCGCGGCGGTCGTGCCGGTCGCGTGGCTGTCGAAGGTGATCGCGACCGCGGTGCCGGGGCCTGTCGGCGCCGGCATCGCGAACGTGCTGGTGGCGATCCCGCTCGTCCTCGCGTTCGCCGGCCCGTTCTACTGGCGCCGCACCCGGCGGGCCCTCCGGGAGGAGATCGAGCGGCGCGCCCGCGACGAACGCGAGGCCCCGCGATGACGGGACCGACCCTGCTGCAGACCGTCGGCGCGGTGGTCTTCGCCCTGGCGCTGGTGCACACCTTCTCCACCAAGTTCTTCGAGCGCCTGGCCCACCGCACGCCGGACCACGCCGGCATCTGGCACCTGCTGGGCGAGGTGGAGATCGTGTTCGGCGCGTGGGCGGGCGTGCTGATCCTCGTGATGATCCTCGTCGCGGGCAAGGAGTCGGCGACCCAGTACCTCGACTCGCGCAACTTCACCGAGCCGCTCTTCGTCTTCGCCATCATGGTGATCGCGGGTAGCCGCCCGATCATCGAGATCGCCTCGGCCGCGACCCGGACGGCGGCGCGGCTGCTGCCCCTCGCGTCGCCGCAGGCGATGTACTTCTCCCTTCTCGCTTTCGTGCCGCTCCTGGGCTCGCTCATCACCGAGCCCGCCGCGATGACGCTCGCCGCGCTCATCCTGCGCGACCGGTTCTTCGCCGCGGGGCTCTCCACCCGGCTTCGCTACGCCACGGTGGGCACGCTGTTCGTGAACGTCTCCATCGGGGGCACGCTCACCAGCTTCGCCGCGCCGCCGGTGCTGATGGTCGCCAGCACTTGGGGGTGGGACAGCGCGTTCATGTTCACCACGTTCGGGTGGCGGGCGACGGCGGCGGTGTTCATCAACGCGGCGATCGTCACGGTGTCCTTCCGCAAGGAGCTCGCTGCGCTCACGCTCGCGCCCGAGCCCACCCGACCTTCGCTGCCGCGCGTGGTGCTCGGGCTGCACGTCGTGCTGCTCGCCACGGTCGTCGCGTTCGCGCACCACCCGGTGTTCTTCCTGGGGCTCCTGCTGCTATTCCTGGGGTTCGCCACCGCCTATCCGCAGTACCAGGACCGCATCATCCTGCGCGAGGGGCTGCTGGTTGGCTACTTCCTCGCGGGACTGGTGGTGCTGGGCGGGCTGCAGCAGTGGTGGCTCGCGCCGCTGCTGCGCAGCATGAACGCCGACGCGGTATACTACGGCGCG